>CAJTLS010000027.1 GCA_910577295.1 uncultured Eubacterium sp. | reverse complement strand
AAACTCTACAATGTTTTTGATAAACGCTCCAGTCACTTTTTCAACAAAGAGAAGCTGAAAGAGCTGATTATGGGCAATAAGGTTCTTGCCTATAAGGAGGACGGTCGTCTGCTCTCCTTTCTCATATATATCATTGAAGGAAAAAAGTTCTATGTTGCCTATGTATATAATTCCGCAGAGAACCACATCGCGCTCAGCATGTATGTAAAGGCGGCGAAATCCGCTATTAAAGCAGGCTGTACATATGGGTATTCGTGGGTTGACGAGACAAATGAAACATCCCTCCGCTATAACCGTTTAAAGCAATATCTTCCAGACGGTATGACGGATAAAATATTCAGAAAGGAAGCATAAAGATATGCAGGAAGAAGTAATTGAAATTGTAAAAAGGGTATTTCACAAAGATGCGGACAGTAAGATTACTGCTTATACATCATCAGAAAATCTGCCGGAATGGGATTCTTTTGGACAGATTACCCTGATGCAGGAGCTAGAAAAAATCTATCAGACCAAGTTTACCTTTGATGAGCTTATTCAGATGGAAAGTGTCGCTGGCATTTGCGAGGTACTTGGAAACCGTAAAAATAGTGAATAACATTGTCTGAAAACAGCGTAGCAAGAAAATGAAATATTCACAAAAAAGAGGGGAAAGCAGGTAATTCCCTCTAATCAACACCTCTTTCCCCGTAATCCCACTCCCATCAGCAGGCTCTCCTCGCACAGTACTCCTCCAATGTCCCCTCAAATCCGCTTTCGGCAAGATACTGGCGCAGCTTCTTCTCCTGTTCCCCATAAAACGGATATCCATGCTTCGACTGGTTTTTTACAAATTGGCGGTAATCGCCGTACTGTCCTGTTAAATAATCTTCGTAACCACTGGGAACTGCCAACTCCATGTTTTCAAACGGCATTTTAATAAAATCCCGATAGCTTTCCTTTTTCACATGAAAATTGGGATTATTAATATAATAAATAAAATTCGTCATCTCATCTGCTTCCGATTCGCCGTACAGCGAGCAAACGCTATCTAGCGTTCTCCAAACGGTATTATATGCCGACTCATCTCTTGGCAGAGAGACACCGCATATCTCCTCCATCTGGCTAAGCCGCCGTTCTAACTCTCCCGCCCTTTTCAGCTCATCCCAATGAGATACGATTGCCACACCGATTCTAACAATCATTGTCTGCGTGTTCACTAATTCCACATCTCTCGGCATATAGTCAAGGGGAAATATATCAATCCCCACACCGGAGAACGGAAAACCGTGAAATCTTCTGAAATACTCTGCCTCATCCCATTTGTCCTTATCCGCAATCACCCGAAGCTGCTGCCCAAATTCCACTCCCTGAAAGCGTCTTGTCTTGGCAAACATACCCGCTACCTCGAAACCGTGCGGCAGCTCTTCCAGCAATACCGGAACAAGCCGGTTATAATCTTCTCTCTTTAGGCAGATATCAATATCGTCATCCCACGGAATAAATCCCTGATGGCGTATCACCCCGAGCAGCGTTCCACCATCGGCAAAATACCGGATTCCGTGACGGTCGCACAGCGTTGTCACAAGCTGCAAAATCTCTAATTCCGCCGCCCAAGCACGCTTCATCAGTTCGGATACCTCAAAATCACAAAGTATTTCTTTCTCAAAAAAATTCTCACGAAATTCCATCACACTCACCTTTCTCTCTATCCGCAAAAATCTGCAGCACCGTTTTCACAATCTCCCGTGCGCCAAACTGTTCCTTCGCTTTTGCAAATCCCCGACGGGCAATCTCTTCTGCACGACGAGGGTTTTCCAGCAACTCCCCGACAAGCTGCGGCAAAACGTCTTTCTCTGTCAGCGGAAAGGAAACGAGCTCACGGTGATTGGCAAATCGCCGCTCGATTACATCACTGGTATCCGTTACACATACAGTTTCGTTTAACATGGCGGTAAAAATCCGGTCATGCAGTCCCGCCTTAAACCACGGCATAATATTCAGCAAAATTTTGCTGTCCGCAATCATGAAAAATGTTTGCTCAAAGGACACGGGCGGCAGAATCGTTAGATTGGGATTCGCGGCGCAGGAGAGTTCGCTCCAGCCATTTCCGCACACCGTCACGGGAAGTCCCGCCTCAACCAAATCCGTAATTAGCACGTGCCGGTAATAATTCCGGAAAAAGTAATCCACCGACGGCATTGCAAAGTGCAAAAAGGCGGTGTATTCTTCCCTGTTCATCTCCACTCCGCTCTTCGCTAACACCTTATCAAAGGCAAATTCTTCCGTCTGATTCGGATTGTCTAAAAGATACTGTATGACGTCGTAACACACGCCTGCTACCACATCGCCCAGCTGCGAAATGCCCTCTAATATTTTCTTCTCATCGGCATAACTTCCCGAAAAGAGAACTTCGTACCTGCGCTTCTCATATGCGGGCACATGCTCTGCCCGCCGTCCGGTGAGAAACGTGCGGTATACGCCTGCAACATGTGGATAACATCTTTTTATGTAAGAAACATGATTATCATCCAGACAAATCACATACAGCTGCCTGAGCTTTGCCGAGAGCGCCTGATGATGCATGTACGGATGGTCTACAATAAAATCCACAACAGGAACACCAAAGGAATCATACAAATAGCCGCCGTCGGCATCTTTTATATTTGTCTGTATATTAAACCCAATCACCATATCACACAATCCAATATAATTCTCCAATTCATCCGGAGACGCATAACTGACCGAACATCCCGCTTCTGAGAGAGCCTCCCCGAGCAATTGTCGGAAACAATTCAGAGAATCATAACATAAGCCTTTATCACGAAGAAATAAAATCCTCTTCATCTTCCACCTCATTTCCGCGCATTCTCTGCGCATCTTATTACAAAATATATTGAATTATAGTACGGAACACGATATGATAGAGATATCGGTAAAGGAGGTATCCCATGAAAACTCAGATTATAATACTCTATCCATATGAAAACGCCACTTCTGTTCCTGCACTGGCCAGACTGTACCATGAGATTTTACAGCAGCAAGGATACGCTGTCTCATCGTTTTGTACCTCCGACTACCCGTCGTCGGCAGAACTGTTTGACGCCATCACTTCTGAAGCCTCTCCTGATTTTGGTATCTCCCTGAATCTAGCAGGGCTGAATTTTTTAAATACCGGTGAAGACAGTATTATAATGAAATTGCCGTGTCCGTTTGCTCACGAACTCCTCATGCCGCCGTACTATGTAAACCGATATTTGGATTCCCGTATAAATTTTAACCACATTGTATATGTACACAGAGAATCCGACGCCTCTTATATCCGAAACTATTATCCAGATATTCCCACAGTCTGCACCATCCCGAAGCCAGATTGGAAAACTCGTATTCTTCCTCTCCGCAAATCGATGGAAGCCTCCGCCGTAGCCGCCGAAATCAATGCTCTGCCAGATGTCTTTTCCATACTGTGCCAGTCATTGATTGAAAAACTGAAAGCGCAGCCGGACGCCATATTTCACGAATTGGTCGTAACGTTATTACGGGAATACGGCATCACAGATATGTCCCGCGAAGAAAGCATCGAGCTCATTACGATGTGTTCACTGGCAAGTGAATATGTCGATTGTACGGTCGGCGGTACCGAGATTTTTTCATCTCCGCAGGAAACGCTTGTCACACTGCTTCAAAATACCAATCCCATCTGCGCAAACATTTCCGCAAATTGCTTTTCATAAGAAAACAGCACTTTTACTTTATAGTGCCCCTGTCGGGCAATCTCTGCCCGCATATCCTCATTGTTCAAATACCAAACGGTCTTTTCGCACAACTCCTCTGCAGATTCGTATGTTTCAAAGTCTCTCCCCACCTGAAAATGTTCCAACAGCTCTTCCTGAGGATTTGTTATAAGAAAACCTCCTGCTCCCATAATATCCAGAGCGCGCAGCGGGATTCCGCTCTCAATTGTCTGAAGCGTCACATTCAGATTCACCTTACTCAGGCGGAATACTTTCGGCATCTCGCTGTAATACATGACCGAGCCGCACATTTGCAAATCTCTAAGTTCTGGAATACTGCCCTTTTTCCCGCTATACAATTTAAAATTACATATTTCATTGAGCGCTTTCACGCACTTTATTCTTTGGAGCGACGTCTCATATTGGGCGCGCTCAAGCGAATTTTTTATTTCCCCGCCCTCTTTTTGATAGAGCTGACCGACAAAAGAAGCATCGGCGCTCCATTTCCGACAATCGTCTCCCGTAATCTCCATCCCATCCAGACGAACGGTATCAACGGCAAGCGGCCGGTAAAATACCCGCAGCCCCTCTGCCCGCAGTTCTTCCGTCCGCTTCCGGTCAAAGACAAACGCATACACTTCTTCATAACGGAGAGCTTCTCTCCTGTGAATGACAAACGGCGAATCATACACCCATGCCAGATAAGGAAGCCCTTTCTCATGGCATAAATCAGCAATGGTAGGGAAAAAGAGCATCGAGAGAATCATATCCACCTGATACCTTTCTACATACTGTTTCATGTTTGTAAACATATATTCATCATATTTCCAGTCCGGCGATTCATAGGAAAACGGAATCACTTCGTGTCCATTCCGTCTCAACACAGCTTTTACATCCCGCTGCATAATCCCCGACCACTCATACAATAAAATCTTCATGCTATCTTCCCCCTACAAGGCAGCTTATAAATCAACAAATTTCTTCTGCACATCGCTATTCCAAGTCGTCTGTTTGCCCAATACGTCCAAAAACAGTTCCGTACTGTTCCCTTTGCCGAAACTCTGGCATTGAACCTGATACTTTCCGACGTTTTCTATCGCCGCTAAAATCTCATTCCGATTCTCGGTGACATGCTGAATATTTTTCAGCTTACGGATACTATATCTCCCCTGTTGTCTCGTTCCGATATCGATGGCCGGTATGCCATAGACGCCGCTTTCCCGAATACCGGCGCTCGAATTTCCTATAATAACCGATGCCTTTTTCAAAAGCGTAAGAAAGTACTCGAATCGAATCGATGGGAATACACGGAAATTTTCCTCTCCCTCTAACTCGCGCCCAATCTTGCGCAAAATGATATCCGTTCCCAAATCATTATTCGGATAAATGACAACAAACTTCTTCTGCGAAGCTTTCAGCGCCGCCACAATCTCATCCATGTGCTCCTGAAGCTCGTCCACCTCCGTTGTCACCGGATGATACATAAATATTCCGTATTTATCAAATTCGATATCATAATACTGTTTCACTTCTTCAATATCCGGGAGCGCCTCTCCCATCATCACATCAATATCCGGGGAGCCAATGACATAAATATTTTCCTGCGGCTCTCCCAATTGGATAATCCGATTTCTTGCTTCCTCATTACATACAAAATGAAGATGGGCAAATTTGGATACAGCATGGCGAATTGAATCGTCAATCGTTCCTGAGATCTCTCCCCCTTCAATATGAGCTACCAATATATTATTCAAGGCCCCTGTCACCGCACCCGCCAGCGCGTCAATCCTATCGCCATGAACCAGTATCATATCTGGACTAATCTGCTCTACATAGGCAGACAGACTCATCAGCACATTGCCCATATTGTAACTCATATTCTGTGTATACTGCTGCCCAAAAGCCACGTGGACATTCTGGTATTTATCTTTCAAAACTTCCTTATAAGTACTGCCATATTTAGCCAAAAGATGCATTCCCGACACATATACATATACCTCGTATTCCGCAGAAACATCCATCCTTTTCATCAATGACTTTATCTTTCCGTAATCAGCTCTTGTTCCCGTTATAAAAAGCACTCTTTTTTTTTGTATCTTCGACATCCTTACTGTATCCTTTCCGCCATCTCGTGATAAAATATATCTGCCGCCAACACATAATCTTTATTTTCTACGGCATCAAACAAGGGATTTATGCATGCCCCGAACTCGGGAATTTGGGTAATCATGCCAACTACGTCCATAAACATTGCCATCCCCTCCTGAATCCTTTCCTGATAAAAATAAGTAGATATTTCTGTCAGTTTTTCTTTCACCAAAGCCAAATCCATCTCAGCCAACCTCCTCCATACATTTCGCAATATAGTTACCAATCATGTCCAGTCCTGCGTTCTGGCTCTCCGCAAAATTATTCTGCTTATCCGCAATCTCATATAGGCGGAGAAGTTCGTAAACACGAAATTGCTTTCTTCTCTCATCGTGCGGATCGACTTCTGTCAACGCCTGAATTTGCTGCCTTTCCCGCTCGCAACTCTGATAAAAGGAAAGGAGGTCGATATGCGGATTATAAACCGCTGTCGTCTCCGCCTTTGCAAGCAGCTCATTCATTGGCGTATGTTTCTGCCCCAGACTATCGAGCGCCTGTGCCAGAGACATATACTCCGTTCCCTTAATATGCACGCCCCTTGGCGCAGTATTGATGACATGCTCAAACCGTACGGCCGGAATCGCATTCTGATACCACTGGATAAAACGATGCCAGTCCTGTCTCGATTGCACGATTTCTCCCTGATTGTTCTTATACAAAAACCTGTCGTCCTCCACAAACCCCTCGTCCCGGCCTCCGACATGACTCGTCTTATCACTTCCGTATGCCATATCCTGACCGAGTAAGATAACATTCTTTGCACCCAATTCTTTACAGGCGGCAAAAAATGACGTCGCCCCATTGCCGCCATAGCGATAAAACGATTCCGGTATATGGTAGCGCTGATAGAATTTACTCACAAAACCCTCGTCTTTTCCAAATATTTTGTACCCGCGATGTTCATCTAACAGCTTATGGGTTGTGTCTACTTTACAAAAGAGAGGTATCTCTTTCGTGCGCTCATCCTCGAAAAACCATAACGGCTTATCCGCCTCAATGCAAATATAGGCATCCGGTATAATCCCCTCTTTCAGCATATACGGCAGAGCCGAATCAACAGCGAAAAGAAATGCTTGTTCTCCGGCATTCCGTAGTGTATCCACCTCCTCTTTCAAGGAGGGACCGGCCCCAATAATAATAATGGGAACTTCCCGCTCCCATACACGGGCAAGAAGCGGTACGGTCGTATATTTCTCCACGTATTGCAGATTATGAAGCTGATTAAAAGGAGACAGGTGGAGAAAACGACGAATAGTGTTGCGATTTGACATCATACGACCGACGCCATCCAGATACCGCTCAACAAAAAACTTTCTCGATGCAGGAAAAAATTCCGCCATTTTGGGCGCTACAATAAATACTTTTCTATCGTAATTATCTAACGTGAGCATCTCTTCCATTACGCCGGAGTACATATCTTCATTAATGCCCTCGACAATGATGCGCACGCCGGGCGTGTCAAAAAACTCCCGCATATCAATGTATTGCAGCGCATACAAAAACAACTGGGCGGACGGTTCATAAATCAAAACCTTGCTGTCTCCCTTTTTTTGAAAAAGTATCGTGCGGGCTATCGCACCGTTACCCAGACCAAACAAGAGGATATTATCTACCTGAATGTCATCCTGCGCCTGAAGCCATATGCGGGCCTCATGGCGCGGGTCATAAGCGCTCCCAATACGCACCTGTTCCTGATTTTCCCCCGTAAAAACAAAAACAATCTCCTTCGACACCGTCTCCATCGCCTCAATCGCCGCAAAATCCTGTCTTACACTATCCGGCTTTATATTGACAATACGCTCATACAACTCCGGAAAACCTCTCTGTATGTAGTTGAGATTTCTCTGCCTCATTCAGATACCCTCCTGTTCATTTTCAATGCAATCCCACATCTGTCTCACATAAGATACTGCTTTTTTATACCGTTCCTCTCTCTTTTCATCATCCAGCGACTTCATATAGTCTACAATCAGATACATCGCTGGATTTTCGCGCCAATTTTTTTCATAAAAAGCTTCATGGTAACCTTTGTCATCCAATTCATTAAGAAATTTCCTACACTTTTCGTATTGTCCACACAATCCCTTATATTCTTCTTCCGTCAGATAGAACTCCTCATGATTTAGAAAATCCTGTACTCCTTCGTGTTCTGGAAGCTCGTCAATTACCTGTCGCAATGGCATTTGTACCGTGCCGCGTATTTTGGCCCCGCCCTCGGTTGCATTGATTACTTTTCGCTGCGGAAAGACCTGCAACATCTTCTCAAACCAACCGTGAAACGATACCCAGTCGCCTCTTGAATATACACATCCGCCATAATATCCTTCCAGTTGATAGTTTTCGTCTTTCATACAGCCCTCATTTCTGCCGCTCACATGGCTTTTGCCATCTTCCGAATAGGCGAGGTCTTGTCCTGCCAAAATAATCGTCTCTGTTCCCAGCTCGATGACAGAAGCGAATAGCGCCGTCGCCACTCCCGAATAAAAGGGAATCTCCGCACAAGGTAGTTTCTCCTTTTGCAGCATCAAATTCACAAAAGGATGGTCGTGCCCCCATATACGGATGCCCTTGTGCAAATCTAACAACGCCACCGGCGTATTTGTCGTCACCAGAAGCGGAATCGTCTCGCAGCGCTTGTCCTCAAAACATGCCATACGCTTCATGGCATCCGTACAGGCAATTAAATCCGGTACAATTCCGGCTTTCAGAAGTGTAGATACCGCCGCATCTACACAGAAAATAAGCGCCCGTCCCCGCACTCGTTGTAACTCCTGTACATTTTTATCTAACGAGGGGCCGGCCGACACCATAATAACAGGCATCTTTTTATCCCACGTCCTTTTACATCTGCCTATCAAAATCCCGGGATACATCTTTGGCAAATTGCGAATCTCATTTTCAGTCATTGCCCGAATAAACCGCTTGATGGGAGCTTTCATAAAGGCAATTTCCTGACAGACCGTGTCGCATATTGTCTGTAACCGCTCCCATGTCTCCGTATAATACTCGCTGTATCCCGAATGGCAGGAGAGAAACGTCGTCTCCACACTATCTTCATTTAAAATGCGCCGGATCCACTTCTCTGCCTCTCTCCAAATCGTATCTCCACAGACCCATGTAACACGGTTAGTGCGGTTTGCCCGTTTATAACAAGCCGTCTTACGCATTTTATTATATAAAATATTTTCCGGCTCGACAACTAAAATTTCTCCCGCAATTCTCTGCAGCGCCTCTTCAATCAACCGACCAGAACCGCCTCCCAGCAAAATAATATTCTCGGTCTGTGGCTGTATGTGGTAATCCAGCCAACAACGGGAAAAATAAAGATTATCATAGATACTGCCCAAATGCCGTATCCCTTTCGTACCGCAGAGAATCGGAATCACATCTCCGTCCCGACTCTGCTCTGTCTGAATGCTGACCATATATTCTCCTTTACAAAAATAAGGCAGGAGATAACGCTTCCCCTGCCAAATATTTTTTTAATACTATTATCTTTAACCAAGTAAGGACATAACACCCTGTGTAGACTGATTTGCCTGTGCAAGCATAGATGTTGCTGCCTGCTGCAAAATGCTCTCTTTGGAGTATCTTGTCATCTCATCAGCCATATCTGTATCACGGATACGTGACTCAGAAGCCTGCAGGTTCTCAGCCGTATTGTCGTCATTCTTAACTGTGTACTCCAGACGGTTCTGAATAGCACCGAGTTTGGAACGAGTTGTAGACAACGCTGTAATATTTGCATCAATAGAACTGATAGATGCCGTAGCTGTCGAGTAGGAACTTACGGAACCGGAAATATCTGTCATCTCTGTCGCACTAATTGAGATTGCAATTGATTGTTCACTATTAGCACCAACCTGAAGGTGTTTGTCTGTGAAAGAACCATCGCACAGTTTCTGTGTATTGAACTCTGTCTGAGATGTAATACGGTCAAACTCTGCTTTCAACTGAGAAAGCTCCTGAGAAATAGCATCGCGGTCAACGCTAACATTTGTGTCGTTTGCTGCCTGTACAGCCAGCTCACGAGCACGCTGCAAAATTGCATGCTGCTGATCCATAGCACCCTCTGCTGTCTGGATTAAGGAAATACCATCCTGCGCATTATCAGAAGCTCTCTGAAGACCTCTAATCTGACCTCTCATCTTCTCGGAAATGGAAAGTCCTGCTGCATCGTCTGCGGCACGGTTAATTTTATATCCGCTGGAAAGTTTTTCTGTCGCTTTGGAAAGATTACCTCCAACAATTCCTAACTGTCTGTTTGCGTTCATTGATGAAATATTGTGTTGTACTATCATAATAAATTCCTCCTTGAGATATGGCGGCTTCCCTGCCGCAAAATCCTTTTAATTTTAACTGTTTAACAGCTTCCATTCTGTTTTACTCTCTGATATATATATCGGTTACTTTTCGTTTTACTTTAGTATTTTTTATATAGAAAAAAACATATTCTGTAATCATTACAATTGAAGCAAAACTGCGTCGGAGAATTTTTTACCGACGCAGTTTTTTTACAGAAAAAGGAGCCAGCTGTAATCGGCTGACTCCTCCAAACAAAACATTTGATTGAATGTTTTCATACAATGACTGCAAATTAGCCAAGCAATGACAATACACTCTGATTGGACTGATTTGCCTGTGCAAGCATAGATGTTGCTGCCTGCTGCAAGATGCTCTCTTTGGAGTATCTTGTCATTTCATCAGCCATATCTGTATCACGGATACGTGATTCAGAAGCCTGCAGGTTCTCAGCTGTATTGTCGTCATTCTTAACTGTGTACTCCAGACGGTTCTGGATAGCACCGAGTTTAGAACGAGTCGTAGACAATGCTGTAATGTCTGCATCAATGGAGCTGATAGATGCAGTAGCAGTTGAGTAAGAGCTTACAGAACTGGAAATATCTGTCATGCTGGTCGCGCTGATGGAAATTGCAATTGACTGACCAGTGTTAGCACCAACCTGAAGGTTTTTGTTTGTGAATGAACCATCACACAGCTTCTGAGTATTGAACTCTGTCTGAGATGTGATACGGTCAAACTCTGCTTTCAACTGAGAAAGCTCCTGAGAAATAGCATCGCGGTCAACGCTAACGTTTGTGTCGTTTGCTGCCTGTACAGCCAGCTCACGAGCACGCTGCAAGATTGCATGCTGCTGGTCCATAGCACCCTCTGCTGTCTGGATTAAGGAAATACCATCCTGAGCATTGTCGGAAGCTCTCTGAAGACCTCTAACCTGACCTCTCATTTTCTCAGAAATGGAAAGTCCTGCTGCATCATCTGCTGCACGGTTGATTTTGTAACCACTGGAAAGTTTCTCAGTAGCCTTTGACAAATTGCCGCCTACGATTCCCAACTGTCTGTTGGAGTTCATTGATGAAATGTTGTGTTGTACTATCATAATTCATTCCTCCTTGAATTTTCACTAGCATCCATGCCAGCGTTGTTTTGTTTTATTTCTTGTTATATATATCGGAGCCTTTTCAGATTCCTTTATAGCAAAATTGAAAAATTTTTTCAATTTTGTAACAAGACGAATTATAGAAAAATTACTCTCCTACTTCTGCTCGTCAAAAAAGTAGGACTGGTCGGGAGTATGTACATTCGCCATGTTCTGATAATAACTGGTTGCTGTCCGGTTATTGACATGAAATTCCCGAATCTCTTTTCTCTTATTCGACAGATATATCTTAAAGCGTTCACTGTTTTGTTGTTCCAACGCCTGAATCTGTACGCCTAAGTCTGATACTCTGCCAATCAGTGTCTGCATTTCTTTAATCTGACTGCGATACTGCTCACGATGAGATGTCATTTCCTGCTTTACCATCTTAAATAGTGCATCAAATCCCTCGTCGATTTGGTTCAACTCATCAAGGCTGTTCCCTTTTTCCTCAATAGTCGCAGAAAATTTATCCTCATCCAATTCATCGGAGCGAAGTAACATTTCCTGCTCTCTTGTCTTTTCAAGCAAAAAAGTAAGCACATTTTCTTTTTTCTTTAGTGCATCTACCATCATCGTGACATACACACGATTCTGATTCTGATTATCCACAGCCTCACATCCCATCTGCAATATCATGCTATTTCGCGCTGTTCAGACGCATAACCTCTTTCCACGCATCGCGCATCTCGCGGATATACTTCAGCGCATCTTCAATAATTTCTATATCTTTTTGCAAATTGGCGTCTAACAGTCTGCGGGCAATATAATCGTAAACCCGCTCAAAATCTTCCCATACTGAATATTTGTGGTCGAGAGTAACACGAAGTTCATTAATAATCGCTTGCGCTTTTTTAATGTTGGCATTTGCTTTCTCAATGTCTTTCTTTTCAATCGCGACAATCGCAATATTACAAAACTTAATTGCACCTTCATAAAGCATCAATGTCAGTTCTGCCGGCGTAGCCGTCATAATCGCATTACGCTGATAAGCGTTTGCCATATTGTTATTCATCGATTACCTCCATTATATCAATAATATCAGTTTCCAAACAATCCCGCCAGAGAATTTTGTTGAGACTGCAATTTCGCCATTGCCACTTCCATAGCAGTAAACTTCTTATAGTAGGCATCTTCCATTGCAGCAAGGCGGTCTTCCCAATCCTCAATATCACTCTGATATCCTTTGATATCCTCTTTAATCTTGATATCGTTGTAGAATGTCAATGCGCTGCTGACTTTAGAGCCTGCCATCTTATCGCTCATTGTGCTTCGGAGATTACCAAATACCTTGGACAGTACATTTACTACTGCCTCCGGATCCTGTTCCAAAGCGGTTCTTAATTTATCCGGACGGTCGGCATATACCGAGTCATCCTTATCGCCATAAATATGATACAAACCACCCTCGGTATAATCATATGATGTCATAATACCGAAACTGGCAAGAGAATACTTTTTGCCATCGTACTCTACCTGTGACTGCATCGCCGTACGCATCGCAGACATAATACCATTCAATGTTGTATCGCCCCGAAGTAATGCGCCCTTAATCTTGTCTTCGTACAATTTGACATCTTCATCTGTCATTGCTTCCTTTTCTTCTTTCGACAAAGGCTCGTATCCTTTTGCCGACGCAGCAGAATAGGAATCATACATCTCTTTCATGATTTCATTGTACCCTTTGAGCGTCTCTTTAATGGAATTGTAAATCGCATCCACATCGGTTGCAACCGAGAATGTAATCGTCTCACCCGGAGCAGTCTTTCCTGTCAAATCAATACTTAATCCATTGGCCGAAACCGTAGCGGTAGATGACGTCAACTTTGCTCCATTGAGTACAATCTCACTATCAGAAGCGGCTATAAACGCCATACCGTTTGCCAGAGTAACCGTATCGGAAACAACACTGCCATTCACTGTCATACCATCGTCGGTAACTTCAATCTCTGCGAGACCCATCTTGCCAAGCGCAGAAGCTGCACTGGTATCATAACGCTCTGTCAGAGAAGCATAATTCGAGACAGAAGCAGCGATGGCGTCCGCAATATCATCGGTTCCGTTATTATAACCATCCATACCGCCAAATCCCGAAATCGGCTCTGCGGTATCATTGCCATAACCATAATATTTAGCTAGCGCCGCAAATCCGGCTTCGGTAGAAGCCATTGACTTAATTTCATCCGCCGTCGCACCCGTCTGCGTCAATGCCTCAATGGCAACTTTATTTTCGGCACTGGTAATTTCTTTATCTACCTGAGCGATTGTGGCAGCATCTGCATTTTGGGCAACTACCGTCTGATAATCACGCTCTGCCACTGCATTAATATAATTATTCAGATTCTCTTCTTCGGTACCGCTTGTTATATCAATACCTAATTCCTGCTCTATAATCGCCTTATCTTCATCTACAAGATTGTTAAAGTTCTCCGTGTAGCCTTTAATAAGTTCCTCTTTTACGCCGGTTTTGTTTCCGTCCTCATCAACTTCATAGAACGAAGACAATCGTGCTTTCTCTGCCTCAGCTTTGTTTTCTGCATATTTTTCGGCATAAATCTGCGCCTTGCGGAGTGTTGTAGCTGCCTCGTTATTCTTCGCTTTTACAAGCGAATCCAGAGCTTCATTATACTCATCCGTACCAACTCCAGATGTCTTCAGCGTCTCTAAGGCTTTATCCACTACCTTTTTATTGTCGGATGACATTTTATCGTATCCCATTACCGCTTTCAAATCAGCAGTAGCATTTAACTGTGCATCGGAGATCTTTGACGAAGTAAGTGAAAAAGCATTTGCCATTCCACTTTCCTTACTGCTGATAAAGAAACGATGCTGTGCGCTGTCAAAACTGGCGTTAAGTCCTGCTTTGGAAAGAGCACTTGTAAAATCATTAATTGTCGTGTCTTCTGTAATAACAAATTTCGTATTCTTATCGCCGACGGCAATATTAATTTCACTATTTACTAAAGAAGCATCTATCTCCGACATTTTCTGAGTGCCTTTGCTGATATTGGAAAGAGCAGCACTGGTAAGATACTCCGAAGTTGCAATATTATTAATTGCCAGCGTATAGCTGCCGTTTACTGCATTGGTATTGGCATTTACACTTGCTTTTGACGGATCCGATACTGTTGCTTTCTTTGTCTTGTATGCACTAGTCATCTGCATTTTTGATACCTTATCCGTATAGAATTTATATAATTTACTATTCAAATCCTGCCATTTTGTCTGTTTCCATTCCAACTTTGTTTTTGCATTAGAAATCTTTGTTTTCTTCAAACTTTGGGCAGACATCAGAGCGCCGACAATGGCTTCTGTGTCCATTCCCGATATTAAACCACTTAAACGAATTGCCATAACTCAACCCTCCTATCTTTTCTCGTCTACAAGAATGCCAGCCATTTCCCACATTTTCTGGAGCATATCCAAAGACTTCTCCGGTGGGATTTCACGTATCACTTCGTCCGTATCCGCATCCAAAACCTTAATCGATACACGATTGGTCTCTTTATGATAAGAATATTCGCAACGAGTCTTCTCCATTTTACGGTTTGCACTCTTTACGGCATCATTAATAGTAGCTTCGCTCGGAACATGTTTTTTTCTGCTCTCCTCTTCTGCTTCGCCACTTCTGCCATCCCTTGCATTCGCAGACGAAGTTACTGACTTAGACGCCATCACTTTCACCTGTTCCGCACCGGCAGCCACGTCTGATACTTCTACCGAAGGGCTAACTGCTTTTGTGCTTTCCGAGGCACTATAATTTGCGTTTACTTTTGATACTGCTTCAACATCCATAATCAACACCTCCATGTGTATAAAAAAATGTTTTCCTTAACTTATAGTGATTATCGGCATATTCTAGTTAAATCTTAACCTCTGATTGCAAATTTGTCAAGTTTCCCGAACCTCTCTGTATTTTTCGGGGAGGAAATCACTCTTTATACAACGCTTTTTCCCTATTTTAACAAATCCGATAATACTTTCGGATTCGATATATTGGCAGACTCTGCATTTGTCTCCTGTATTTCTTTATATAGTTCCTTGCGGTAAATCGGAACACTCTTTGGCGCGTCAATACCAAGCTTAATCTGGTCTCCTTTTACTTCCAATACCGTAATCTCTATATTGTCGTTGACAATAATGGATTCATTTACTTTCCTCGCTAATGCTAACATGGTCACGCCTCCTTTTTCGCCTGCAGGATGTCGTAAATTTTATACTTCACCTCATAATCGGCATTTTCGACTACAATCTGTGTCCCCTTGCGTGTATCCGCATTAATAATAATCGGCGCCATCAAATTCACTGACATTTGTTTGATATCTTCCGGAACTGTCATCGTGAGAAGAATAACCAGATTTTCTTCTGTCAAATCCCCCAGACCGGTCAGCAGTTCATCTTCTACAACCGGATTATAGTCTTCTTTCACAAGCCATGGTTTAATAACCGGCAGCGCTAATGTCGGCTCTTCTACGCTTTGAAACCACGAAATATTAGCCTCTTCTTTTTCACAATCATAAAGAATCGTGTATTTTTTATATTGCTCCAAACCAATCAATCCACGTTCCAACGTTACAATTTTTTCTTCCGGCAAATCAATCTCGCCAAAAAATTTTGTCTGAACCAGCATAATTACCTCCTATTCCGAAGCACAATTTATATAAAGTTTAACAGTGACTGTCCAAGTATTTTGGAAGTTGCATTTAACGTTGCCTGATATAACAAATCAGCTTCCGAAAAATTGATATATGCCTCTCCCAAATCGGCATCTTCATTTTCGGATTTTGCGTCTTCTGTATCAAGCTCCTGCTGCTCCAGTTTTACTTTCGTCATTTTCATGCGGTTATAACGGGAACCATGGTCAGCCAGAGCAATATTGAGTTTTTCCTGACTCTTCTGACAGGTTGTAATCGCAGAACCAAGCGCATTCGTGAGAACCGTCTTCTGCAGGGAAATTTCTGTCGTAATCTGATTTTTTAACTCGGTAAGCGCAGCTATCGTGTTCGTGTCATTTTCGTCGCAATCTGCAAGTCTCTTTTCAGCAGATTTAAGATTTGCTTCCATCACGTCCAAATCGTTGCACATATTGACGATATCATTTATTGTTCTTCCTATCGAGAGGTTGATCGCCTCAACTCCCTCGGTATTCACGGTCAGTGTCTGGCTAAAATTAACCTGATACATAATATCCTGTTTGCCCGCCGTAGTGTATTTGGAAGTTTCTCCGGTGGCATTATTGACAGAAGTACAATTAAAATAATGTTCCGGTTTTACATCGTGCTTGGCAAAGTCGGTCTTCTTATATTCTACACTCAAATCTTTTCCTGCGCGAACGCTGTCATATATCTTATCTCCAAATACAAGTTCTCCTGTTTCTGGCACAAAGTATACCTCGTTATCGCCTGGGTGCAGATGTTCGTTATAAACCGTATCCGCCGCTACGCTTTTCGTCACCGCTTGAATGGTCTGCACATTGCCCGCTGCGTCCGTATAAGTGAGGGATATTTCCTGCTGGATGTCACACTTATCATAAGAGAGCAGCACTCTGTGCGTTGTGGCAAACTGCGATGCCTGATTGGCATAATCATCCGCGGTACTTGTCGCGTCATACTCCGCCTGTCCGTATACATATTGGAACTTACTAATCGAATTAATTTCAATATTTTCGGTAATCGTATACGTCGTGTCCGTCTGGGCGTCCTCAAAGAGCATCGGCTCGTCCGTGCGGAATCCGGTAAAGAGATAACGGCCCGCATAATCAGCGTTGGCATTCTGCTCATAAATGTATTCCGAAAACTGTTTTAACTGTGCCACAATGTCCTTGCGGTCCTTTTCGTCATACGTGCCGGTTGCCGCCTGCGTACAATACTCACTCATATCTTCCAGACGCCCATTAACGTCTTTTAAGCAGGTCTCTGTCGCATCCATCCAAGAGGTCGCATCTTTAATGTTCGTCAAATACTGGTCAATTTCCACGAGCGTCGTGCGATATTTCAGCGCTCGGACGGCAATCGTTGGGTCGTCGGACGGCCTCTGAATTTTTTTCTGTGTATTATACTGATTCAAATATTTATTATATGCCACCTTGTTTTTCTGCATATTTAACATTGAGTTATTCCGCATCATTGTATTTGTAACTCGCATATCATGCACCTCCAAGTCTTATACTATATGTTTCGACATTATACACCAGTCTGGTTAATTAATTTATCTAACACTTCGTTCAGCACCGACAAAACCTTATACTGATGAAACAACATATTCTGAAATGTAATCAAATCGGAACCCTCTTCATCCTCATCCACTCCGGAAACGGATTTACGGTTTGTATCAATAGCATAAACTAAATTGCTTTGGCTTTCTTCCATTGTATTCGCTTTCTGTGAGTCTACGCCGAGCAACGCCGTCATAGACTGCAAAAACGAATCCGGCGCGCCGTGGACAAACATTTCTGAGTCATCCTTGAGCTCTATCAAGCGCTGCAGATTATCTCCGTTGTCATTACCGACTTTTTCATCCGGAGTATTCTTCATCTTGCAGGCCAGCTTACCCGGGTCTTCCGCGAAGCCTTTCGTCACTCCGAAATTCAACGCTGTCATATAATAATAGGAACCTTTATAAGTGCCGTCGGCTTCCATAACCGGCTCCGACGTAAAAGGAGAATCTTTGCCATCCACCGATTCTTCAAAGATATAATTGTCTCCGGTCGCCGGAACCTTAGCATTGAAAAAGTCGATTCCAAGCTCATCATTCAAATCATATCCCTCATTCTGTATGCGGTTAAACTCCTGTGCAAAGGTTCTTACAAACTCGTTTAACTGTGCCACATAATACGGAATACCCCGGCAATCCACCTGCTCGCCCACATTCGCCTTATAGCCATTCTGGACTGCATAGTTCAGCGCTGTTGCCTGCGCTGCCGGCACCTGATCCTGAAGAGTAAACTCATAAGTAAATTTGCCATTAGCATCCACTTTGACTTCGAAATTTTCATAGGCATAGGTACGGTTGTTGATAATAATTTCTCCATCGCTGGCTGGAATATTCAGCGCCCGCACATCATCGCAGTTCGTTTCCGTTACCGTAAGCACCAAATTGCCGTTGGCATTATTTTGAAGTCCTGACACCTTGCCATTGAGATTCGTTCCGTTATTGCCGTCGCGCATCTCGAATACTGCCTGTAACTGCCCTCCCAATGCGTTTCCATGAACATTAAAACTGCTGCCGTCTTTCCACTGAATGTCATATAACCCTTTAATATCACTAATATTGCTATACGTTTCTTTCTGCGTCAAAACTAACGTATTTGCATTAAAGGTATCTACCAGCACGCCACCATTCACATAGACATAAAACTGATTTGCTCCCACTCCGTTACTCGGTGGGATTTCCTTTACTTCCACATCGCAATACTGCGCCAGCTCATCTATGAGCAACGTTCTCTGATCTCTTAAGTCGTTGGCAACTGAACCATACGCCTCTACGGTATCTATCTGCTGGTTCAAAGAAACAATTCGCTCCGCATATGCGTTAATCTGCTCCACACATGTCTTCACTTGCGTATTGGCATCTTCCTGCAATTGCTGGAGTTTTGTTGCCACATTATTTACATAACCCGTAAATGTCTCTGCCAGAGTCACAACCTGTCTGCGAATTGTCGTGTCCGCCGGTTTTCCTTTCAGATTGCTCAATGCGGCATAAAAATCATCAAACGCATCCGTCAGACGCGATTTTTCATCACTTACGACATTGCCGCATACTACATCCTGCAAAGCATTCAGATAGTATGCCTCCGTATGATAATAGTTATAAACGGACTGCGTACTTTGATACTTTGTATCGTAATATTCATCTCGCTGGCGTGTGATGCTCTCTACATTGACACCAAATCCCTGAACGGTTATCGATGTTTTATTTCCCACGATAGATTTCATATTGGCAACCTGTCGAGAATACCCTTTTGTCTCAATGTTGGCAACATTATGCGCGGTTGTCTGCAAAGCGGTGTTATAAGCCATCATGCCAGATTTTGCAATTTCTAAAGTTCCAAATGTCGATGCCATATTATCCCTCCATTCCGGTTATTCATCAGCTTCCTAATCGCTCAATCAAATACTCAAGCATCTCTGCGACCGTAGTAATATAACGGGAAGATGCATTATAACACTGTTGGTATTTTATCAAATTGGAAAGTTCCTCTTCGGTAGAAACTCCCATTACATTTTGTCTCTCGTTTTCTAATGTCACTACCGTCTTCGCCTGATTATCAATAATACCATTCCAAACGCTTCCCTGTGTACTCAGTTCAGTCACCATTCCCACATAAAAATTCTTAGCGGTATATGTAGTCATGGAATTTGGATTTAGCGTTCCTATATCGTTATCAAAAGCCTGTGCCATCTTTTCCCATTCATTGTAAGCATATCCTTTTTTGGAACCGGTTGCTTCATTATACATAGTCGGTAACGTAGAAGCATCCTTTTCCACTACTGGATTGACAATCAACTGACTGGTTGTATACATCGTATACACATCGCTTATATCTTCTTCATTATAACGGTATACGGTCTGTTTTTCCGTCGTACCGTCTTCTTTTACAACCGTAACTTCCTCCTGATTGTAACGCTGCACTCCGCGGCGGGAGAAAAGCTCAACGCCGATGCTCTTATTTTTATCATCACCAATTAATGCTTTTTCTTCGTCCAGAACACGTATCGTACTTGTCGTTCCATCCGGATTTTGAATCTGAATTTCTTTATTCGGACAAATGGCGTCATTTACCGCGGTAACAATACCATGTATAAGCGTATCCAACTGACTCTGTACGGTCATCACGATAGATGCGCCGACGGATTTATTATATTCCTCCAAATCTTCATTGAACTGACTGAGGGCACGTTTATATTCCGCGGCGTCCGCAAAGTCCTTTTCCTGCGGCTTATGCGGAACATTCACATAACTCGCCGCATAATCGCCTCTGGCCACCAAAAGTCCCCGCAAACCGCCGACATCCGTATTGTTTTCTTTTCTGTATTCCAATCCGTCCATCAGGAAAAAATTTTCCCCCGTTGCCCAAACCGGCTTCAGCAGTTTCGACGTCTCATTTACATATTCCGTCGTCAGATAGTATTGATTGACGGCGTCCAGAAGATACGCCCCCTCAGAATAAATCATAATCGTACCGTCTACCTGTTCCGACGTTTCAAACGATATATAATTACTGAGCTGGTCTAACAACTCGTTTCTCTTGTCCCGATAGTCGTTTGCCGATTCGCCTGTGGCCTCAAATTTCTGTATTTGCTTATTGAGTTCCCGAATTTCAGTTACAATATCATTGATATCCTGCACTTGTCTCTTCACTTCGGTATTGAGACTCGTCTGATATGTATTTAACTCTTCCTGCAGTACCTTTGCCCTCTCGACAAACTGGTTTGCAACCATCACTAACTGGTCTTTCTTTACGATATCACTCGGATCTGTCGCAATATCGTTAATCGCCCCCCACAATTCGTTTATACTTGTCTGAAACTGACGTCCATGAAGTTCTCCCATCATGTCTTCAATTTCCATCGTCGCCTTACTGTTAGCCTCATAAAACTGCTGACGACCTACCTGCACACGATACTGTGCATCCAAAAACTCATTGCGCACCTGTCTGGTCAGGGAAATTACCGTACCGGTTCCCACTTGTAAGACATTATTATGTGCTCCAACAGAATTCTGATAAAAAGAATCTGTCACAAGCACCTGTTGTCTTGTATATCCTATCGTCTGTGCATTGGACATATTATGCGCCGTCACAGTCAGTGATGCCTGCGCAGACTGCAAACCAGATACACCGGCATTAAAACTTGTCAACAAATTTCCCATCGTCTCATCCTCTCTTACTTCTACTACTTTTTAAACAGAAAAAATACACGTTCGTCGCAAAAATAAATCAGGCGTCAGGTCACTGTTCCCTGCGCCTGTTATTGTTTTGCATCAAACATTCCATGCTGCGGCGCCATCCCTGCCACCTCTGCTGCATCACTGGAATAATTGCTGCTTCCCGAAGACATCCGTGTACTTCTTATTACATTCATATTAAATTCTACCATGTCGATTGCTTCTTTAAGAAGTTCTTTATTTTGATTATTTACCTGCTGTAATTGCAATACCGTTTTTTTCAGCCTGTCATGTACATCCCGCAATTTCTTTTGGTCTTCCGGCTGATTTTTCAAAACTTCGACAATCTGCTCTAACGTAATCGTTTTCGGGTCTTTTCCAAGAACGGTAGCAATATCCATCGCCACCTGTTCTCGTTTTCCCTCAAGAGCTGTCGTACGGTCAACCAACTCGTGCTCACGAGTTGCAATATCCTGCAAAGCCTCCAAGTCATTGGAAATAATCGCTCTTGTTTTCTCTTCTTCAACAGGAATTAATTTTCCATAAAGAACTTCCTCAGCATCCAATGTGTCGATTAACTCTTCCATTAAACTAGCCAATTGAACACCCTCCTACCGCAAAACTAAGAAAGCAACTGTTCTGCCATCTTATCCGCAACATCCTCAATGGATACTTGGTAAGTACCTGCCGCCATCTGTTCCTTAATTTCCTTTACGCGGTCTGCACGCACATCCGAAGACTGCGCTGCTGCCGTTTTTGCAACCTGATACGCATTTCCGAAACTGGAAATCTCCAAAGAGTCTTTGCTGCTTGCTTTGTTTGTTTTTGGAGAGCCTTTTGCTTTGTTTGTATTATAAAGTTGATTTACCTGCAAATATACGTCATCAATTCTCATAATAATACGCCTCCATTCTTGCAAATTTGGAACACAAAACCTGTTCCTTACTATATTTATCGGTTAGGTTTTCTGAAACCTTAATGATTTTTATAACTTTTTATCTGGCCGCTTATTCGAGCGTCAAAGTATTTTGCTGTAAATTAGCTTTCTGACCTTTCGCCGCTCGTTTCCGGTTGCGCACGCGGCGGGCATTGAGCGTTTTGCCCTGATATTCAAAAGTCTCTGCTGCCGGATGAACCAGTGTAGCAAAGTCCACGGTATCGCCCTTTTCAAGAGTAATGGCTTTCACGCCCCGACTCGTTTTCTTAAACTCACTGACCTCCGCTACCGGAAAGCCCAGCGATAATCCTTTCTCCGTCAAAAGTATAACTTTTCTTGTTCCGCTCAGAACATCGCCAGCCGTCAGCATGGAAACCCCGACTACCGTATCGCCGGTATCCAGCTTCGTCGCCGCTATCATTTGCCGCCCCGTCACAAACTCGGCGCCGGATACTAATTTAATATATCCGCTTTTTGTCGTAAACATCAGCATCGATTCAAATAAATTTTCAAAAGCGACATACAGAAGCGCTTCTTCCTGATTATCCATTTTGGAAAGCGAGTGGATGAGCGTTCCTTTATCTTTCATCTTACAACGCGGTATTTTGTCCATTTTTACCTGATGCATATTCCCCTCGTTCGTAAAAATACACAATTTATCGGTATTCTTTATTTTAAGAATACACGAAAATTCTTTTTTTGTTTCCTCCGCCACACGGCCAAATGCCGCCGCATCAATCGCTTTTATATAGCCAAAACGGTCAATACAGACAAACAAGTCCTCGACTACGACTTTCTCTACATAGGCCTTGGCCACAGTGTCCGTCAACTGCGTGCGGCGCGGCGCTAAAAGTTGTTTTTTCAGACTGCGGAGCCGGCTCTTAATCACCTTATACAATTCTTTTACATCAGAAAGAATCTTCTCATATTCTGCAATATTTTTTAACAGCGTCTCATTTTCTTCGTGCAGTTTGAGAATTTCCAGTCCAATCAGCTTACTCAACTGCATCGAAAGAATAGCCTCCGCCTGATTTTCCGTAAAATTCAGCGTCTTCGCCTCTTTTTCCGAAACCGCGCTCTTAAATTTAATCCCGTCGGTAACTCCCTCAACCAAACATGTCTTCGCCTGCCTGACAGAAGTCGAGCCGCGCAGGATTTCTATAATCAAATCAATAACATCGGTCGCTTTCATAAGTCCTTGTACAATTTCCAAACGCTCTCCTGCCTTTTGTAAAAGGAAGCGGTATTCTTTCGTATATAACTCCTCCTGAAAGAGTACAAATTCTTCAATCAATGTTTTGAGGTTAAATACTTTTGGTTGTCCATTCCCCTCTTCACTTGGTTTTATCGCCAGAAGATTAACGCCGTACGTGTCCTCCATCTGGGTCTTCTTATACAGACCATTCAGCAGATTATCAATGTCGCGCCCTTTTTTGACTTCTATCACAATGCGGATCCCTTCTTTCGAAGATTCATCGCGCACATCATAAATCTCATCAAAAACTTTTTCTTTTGCCAATGAGGCCAGATTTTCTACCAGTTTCATTTTATTGCCGGAAATCGTATATGGAATTTCCGTAATGACAATATTCGTCCGTCCGGCCTCTCCCTTTTCCAATTCCGTCTTAGCGCGAAGACGGATACGGCCCTCGCCCCTCTCATAAATTTCCTGCATATCCGAGGCGTTGATAATGATACCGCCTGTCGGGAAATCCGGCCCCGGCATATAATCCATCAGTTTATAAATGGAAATCGCCGGCCTGTCCATATAAGCGATGACAGCATCTATCACTTCCGCCGGATTGTGCGGCGGAATGTTCGTCGCCATGCCGACAGCGATACCTGTCGTGCCGTTAATGAGCAGATTCGGCAATGTTGCCGGCAATACGACCGGCTCTTTCTCACTGTCATCAAAGTTCGGCACAAAATCTACTAATCCTTTATCCAGATTATCTAGCAGCGCCACTGCAGTGGAAGACAATCTCGCTTCCGTATAACGCATGGCCGCCGCCCCGTCGCCGTCTATGGAGCCAAAGTTTCCATGCCCGTCTACCAATGGCGCATTTAACGAATATTCCTCTGTCATATGTACTAGCGCATCATAAATAGAGCTGTCACCGTGCGGATGGTACTTACCCATCGTATCCCCGACAATACGCGCGCTCTTGCGATGTGGTTTTTCCGGCGCCAGTCCGAGCTCTTTCATGGCATAGAGAATACGCCGCTGAACCGGTTTTAGTCCATCCCTTACATCCGGCAGCGCCCGTGATACAATAACGCTCATCGCATAGTCCCGATAGGAGGTTTTCATTTCCTCTGAAAAGTCCAACTGGATGATATTTTCCTGACTCATGGCATTTCCTCCCTTTCTTAAATATCCAGATTAGCGTATTTTGCTTCTTCCATTATAAACTGCCGCCTCGGAGGCACATTGTTTCCCATTAACATATCCGTCACCTCGTCCGCCTCTACCGTATCGCTTATCGCTACTTGTGCAAGAATACGGCTGTCCGGGTCCAGTGTCGTTTCCCATAACTGGGTGTCATCCATCTCCCCGAGCCCTTTATACCTCTGTAGCTCCAAAATCTTCTTTCCTTTTTTTCGGAACTTCTCCAATTCAAAATCATTAAACAGATACTCGGATACTTTTTGTTTTTTCTTTCCCTTTGCCTCTTCGTAGGAAACACGGTACAGCGGCGGCAGACCGCGGTACACTTTTCCCTGATAGATTAATTCCGGCATAAAGCGGTAGAAGAACGTGAGAAGAAGCGTACTGATATGTTCGCCGTCCACATCCGCATCCGTTAATATAATAATCTTGTCATAGCGCAGTTTCGAAATATCGAAATTCTCTCCAATGCCACAGCCAAACGCGGCAATCATCGTTTTTATTTCATTATTGACAAGAATTTTTTCCAACGGCGCCTTTTCCACGTTTAAAATCTTTCCCCGCAGAGGAAGCACCGCCTGTGTCCGCCGGTTGCGCGCCGTTTTCACCGTGCCCCCCGCCGAATCTCCCTCGACAATATAAATTTCACAGTCCTCTGCTTTTTTGGACGAGCAGGCGGCAAGTTTACTTTTTGTATCTACATCAAGAAGCTGTTTCATCACCGTCTTACGCGCCTTATCGCTGGCCGTCCTTGCCTTGAAAGACTTATGCACATTTTCCAGAATGCGCCGTAACACCTCTACATTTTTATCAAAATACCGCTGTACTTCCATATTAAACACTTCGTCCACGGCATTTTTGGCGTCAGTATTTCCCAGTTTATTTTTCGTCTGACTCTCAAACTGCGGGTCTGGGTGCTTAATAGATACGATAGCTACCAGACCGTTGCGAATATCTTTACCATCAAAATTGTCTTCATTATTTTTCAAAAAATTTAATTCTCTGGCGTACTGATTCATAATACGGGTAAGCGCTGTCTTAAATCCGGTCACGAGCGTTCCCCCGTCTGCGACATTGATACGGTTACAATACGCATTAATCTGCTCGCTGTAATTTTGCGTGTACTGAAACGCCACCTCCACTTCAATATCGCCGCTTTTCCCCTCTGTATAAATAACATCATCATGCAGAACTGCCGCATCACGGTTAATATATCGGATATAACTCTGAATCCCGAACTCTTCCAGATAAACCTTTTCTTCTCCGGTATGCTCATCCTTAAATATGATTTTTAGATTTTTATTCAAATAGGCTATTTCTTTTAATTTTTTGCGGATCGTTTCCGGTTTAAATTCTACCGTCTCAAATATAGTATCGTCTGGATAAAAAGTAACTTTCGTTCCCGTATTGCTCTTCATACAGGTGCCAACTGTTGGCAGCATGCCTTTTTCCAGCTTCGTGACAGGATGCCCCCCGTCCCGATATTCGTCCTGATAAATTTTCCCTTCTCTGCGAATCTCTACTTTCATGCTTTTGGAAAGTGCATTAACTACGGAAGCGCCTACCCCGTGCAGACCACCGGATACTTTATATACGTCACTGTTAAACTTGCCGCCTGCATGCAGTACGGTATAGACAACGCGGGCAGTCGGGATGTTCTTCGCCGGATGAATATCTACCGGCACGCCGCGCCCATTATCCTCTACCACGATACCGCCATCCTTTAATAACGTCAAATGCAATTCATCACAAAATCCTGCCAAATGTTCGTCTATTCCATTATCAAGAATTTCCCAAATCATGTGATGAAGACCTCTTGTTCCCGTGCTCCCGATATACATGCCGGGACGCTTACGGACTGCTTCCAAGCCCTCTAATATAACAATGTCACTTCCACTGTACTCGCTCATAAATTCCTCCATTTTACCAAAGACGGGTAGTCTTATATTAATGTCTGATGGATTGCGGAAGTTGTGAAACAACGGACAATCCAAAGCATCCATTGGGGGCAAAATGTCTTTTACCCCATCATCTTTTAATAAAAACGCAATATATAGTATAAAACAAATGTTTGTTTAGTGCAAGAAAGTTTTGTCACAAACTATTTGACAGAAAAAAGAAAAGATTTTATACTATAGAAATATCTGAAACCAAAACTTAAATTTGCGTTACCTCGTTACATAAACGCTTTGAAATGGAGGACTAGTGTGAAAAATAAATTTTTCACACGGCAATTTGTGTCTGCGCGCTGCTTGACACAAAGTTGCTTTAATGCGCATAGTCTCAGCAGAGCTGAGACATTAAAGGCAGCGCAGAAATGAGGACTATTATGAGCGGATTAAAACCAATCAAAGAAGGAAAAGTACGCGAAATCTATGACAATGGCGACAGCCTGATTATGGTGGCGACTGACCGCATCAGTTGCTTTGATGTGATTTTGAAAAATACTATTTCAAAAAAGGGAACCGTATTAACTCAAATGTCAAAATTTTGGTTTGACATGACTGCCGATATTTTACCGAATCACATGATTTCCGCTGATGTCAAAGATATGCCGGAATTTTTCAGACAAGATAAATTTGACGGCAACAGTATGATGTGCCGCAAGCTGACAATGCTGCCGATTGAATGCATTGTCCGCGGTTATATTACCGGAAGCGGTTGGGAAAGCTATAAAAAGAACGGGCTCGTATGCGGAATCGCTCTGCCGGACGGCCTGAAAGAATCCGATAAATTACCGGAGCCAATTTATACGCCGTCCACAAAAGCAGAAATCGGCGACCATGACGAAAACATTTCCTATGAAAGAAGCATTGAAGTACTTGAGAGGGACTTCCCCGGAAAAGGAGAAGAATATGCGTCGAAACTTCGCGATTATACGATTGCCCTCTATAAAAAATGTGCTGATTATGCGCGTCAACGGGGTATTATCATCGCCGATACCAAATTTGAATTTGGCCTTGATGAAGAGGGCAATATCGTTCTCGGCGACGAAATGCTGACGCCGGATAGTTCCCGTTTCTGGCCGGCAGACGGTTATGAGCCGGGACATAGCCAGCCATCTTTTGACAAACAATTTGCCAGAGACTGGCTGACAGATAATAAGGGCAGACACGATTGGGAACTGCCTGCGGATATCGCACAAAAGACCATTGACAAATATTTGGAGGCCTATGAATTATTAACCGGAAAGCCTCTCTCTTAGAGAAACCGCCATCGGTTATTTATACAGCACTGGGAGGATGAACCATGAAAAAGAAACCTATCCTGACATTAGAGCAGGTAAAAGAAATCGAAAAAACATATCCGACACCTTTTCATATATATGATGAAAAAGCAATCCGTGAAAATGCGCGCGCACTCAAAAAAGCCTTTTCATGGAATAAAGGGTATCGTGAATATTTTGCCGTAAAAGCGACGCCGAATCCTTTTATTTTACAGTTATTACAGGAAGAGGGCTGCGGTGTCGACTGCTCTTCCATGACGGAACTGATGCTTTCCGAGGCATTGGGATTTCACGACAGCGACATTATGTTTTCTTCTAATGTCACCCCTGTAGAAGAATATAAAAAGGCGGCCGAACTGGACGCCTACATCAATCTGGACGACTATACCCATATTGATTTTCTCGCAGACAGCGTCGGCATTCCGGAGACTATCTGCTGCCGCTACAATCCGGGCGGCGTATTTGAACTCGGAACGGACATTATGGACAATCCGGGAGATGCCAAATATGGTTTCACGAAAGAACAGATGATTGACGGCTATAAGAAACTGATGAAGCTCGGCGCCAAAAATTTTGGTATTCACGCCTTTATTGCCAGTAATACCGTAAGTAATGAGTATTATCCAACGCTTGCCGGCATTTTGTTTGAATTGGCAGTCGAGTTAAAAGAAAAGACAGGCGCCAACATTACTTTCATTAACCTATCGGGCGGGATTGGTATTCCTTATACACCCGATAAGGAGCCGAATGACATTGCCCTGATTGGCGAGGGCGTCCGCAAGCAGTTCGAGAAAATTCTTGTTCCCGCAGGTATGGGTGATGTGGCAATCTTTACCGAGCTGGGACGCTTTATGCTTGGCCCTTACGCAAATCTCGTAACAAAATGTATCCATCAGAAACATATCTATAAAGAGTATGTCGGCCTAAATACATGCGCCTGCGATTTAATGCGGCCTGCCATGTACGGCGCTTACCATCATATCACCGTCCTCGGAAAAGAAGACGCTCCTTGTGACTGCAAATATGATGTAACCGGTTCTCTTTGTGAAAATAACGATAAATTTGCCGTAGACCGCATGCTGCCAAAAATTGATATCGGCGACTATCTTGTTATCCACGATACCGGAGCACACGGTTACTCCATGGGCTATAATTACAATGGGAAGTTAAAATCTCCTGAACTTCTGCTAAAAGAAGACGGAACAGTGCAGATGATTCGGCGTGGGGAAACACCAAAGGATTATTTCTCAACGTTTGACTTCTGTGATATTCTGAAAGATATGAAATATTAGTATTCCTTGTAACGATTTCAGGAAACAGCATCTAAATGCGGCATTCTCCCGTTTGGATGCTGTTTCCTTTTCCGTTTCTTTCATTATGAAATCGTTTTTATCTTACTCCATTTTCCATAAACTTTCCGGCCTTTTTGTTTCTTCCACGCACGTACGCGTATATAATAACTCTTTCCTCGTTTTAGTCCGCTAAGAGAAACCGATGTTTTCACCACATTTATTTTCTTAGCCTTTTTCATCTTTTTACTCCTGCCGTATTGCAGACCATATCCTCCTGCACCGGAAATTCTCTTCCATGAAATCCTGATTTTTTTCCCAATCCGTCTGACTTTTTTGATTTTTGTCCTTTTTATCTGATTAGGGCCGGTTATCGTCGACATGCGCGATACCAACTGCGTAATCACATAAGAAGAATCTGCATGAGGGGAAGTCTGACTTTCTGCCGCCTGCTGATTTCCCGCATGTTCTGTCTCTTTGTCACCGTCTTCTTTCCCTTTTTTGTCATCCGGATTCGTAAAATCATCTTGTCCGTGTGAAAAATCTCCGTCCGGTGTTGGTGTGGGAACATCCGTCGGGGTATCCGTCGGCTTGTCTGTCGGCGTATCCGTTGGCGTGCCTGTCGGCGCATCCGTCGGCGTATTCGTTGGCGTGTCCGTCGGCGTATCCGTCGGCGTATCTGTCGGTATTGGTATCGGTGTCGGGATGATTGGTTTTGGTATAACCTGTAGGTATACGGACATAGTAATTTTTCCGTCCTCTTCCGGTTGGAAATCGCTCCAATCGTAATTGTCCCTATCCTCTGGTGTGTAATATACCTCATACTGGCCGGGTTCTTCTATGATTTGTTCCGGATCCTTCCATTCCAGTGTGCCGCCCTGTCCCTCCAGAGATAGCGCAGAGCCGGATACGCATGCTCCCTCCTGTACTGCTTCTGCCCGAATCGATGGCAGTTCCCCCTTTATGCTATGTACCTGCACAGGTATCGTAAACGTAATTGTCTTTGTATTCTCATCATAGCCGGCAATACGGCTCCAGTCATAAGTATCGGTAGCCGCCGGTATAAATACAACATCCGCTCCCTGATTCTTTACTCCGGGGCGTATATTTTCATTTTTCCACGCAAATGTGCCGTATTCGTTTTTTGTAAACGATAATTTTGATTCTGACAGCGACTGCCCGTAAATAATATCACCGCAGGACGGCCATGTAAGATTCTCCATCACTTTCGGACAGGTATTCACCGTCATGTCAACTTCTAGTCTGCGGTAGCCGTCCTCTGGCACAAACAACATCGAATACTTCTGTTCGCCCAGACAGAGTCTCTCGTTTGGATTCGACCACTGCCAGCTTCCTTTAATCACTTTTCCTGTATGCGGGTTTGTGCATTTCCCCTGTAAATATTGTATGTCCTGAAGTGTCTGTCCGTAAATCCCCTGATTGCGTATTACCGGCATTTCCATAATAGCAGGCTCTGTACCAAGGACATCTACCTTAAAATATTGTGTTACCGCCGCATAATTGGAATCCCGCGGCTGAAATGTACCAAGGATTTCTTGTTCTCCAATCGAATACAATAGTTCATTGCTTTTCTCAAAAGAAAAGTCGCCCTCTACCACTTCCCCCGTAACCGGACTCACAAAAGTCATCTGCGGCTGCACATCCAGCAAATTCTGTCCTGCATGAATCTGCGGCTTCACATATTTCTCCAATTGGGGAACCGCTTGTTTTGTCGTAACTTTACCACTTTTTTCAAACACTTTCGTCTCATATGAAAACGGATATTTCGGCAGGAAGAATACGTCGTGGCAACGGCTGCCGGCTTGCGGAGCATACTCTTCATCACAAAAATGCCATGTACCCTCAATCGAGGAGAGCCAATTGACTTTATCAGACGTTATCGCTGCGTCCGCTAACGTCTGTCCGTAACGGATATCCTTAGCCTCAAGACTGGTTTCACCTCTTCTGTCTATCGTATACGGACGTTTTAACAGTTTTCCGTCATCCAAAAACCTTATATTCCCGCTTCCGTACATAAAGCCCTCGGAGTTCTCAATATCTACCGTTCCCCTTATCATCAGCAACCCATCCATACGGAGATTGTACTTGTTTATCGTGAGTGTCGCCCCTCCTTCTACTAACAATATGGTATCTTCTTTAATATACCCATATTCAATATAAGGCGGAAAATCCGCTTCCCTGTCAGCCAGAACAATGATTTCTACTTTTGAATTTTTATGGGCGGCCAAAAATGCTTCTGCCAGACTCTGTGTCTCGAATCTCCCTTTTCCGGGAATAATGTACACGATATCATAATCTCTGTCTACTGCGGCGCTTGACTCATATACCGGCAATCCCCCGAGCAGGACGGCAATTGCCAGAATCATGCCAAATATTTTCTTTATCTTTTTTCCCATAGATTATCCTCCCTTGTTTTAAAGTGAAATTAATGTGAAGTTAGCTTGAAATTAACTTGAAGTTTAGATATTTAAAATAATAATAAGAAGAATAACAAGATGCAGTGCTTAACCACATGGATAAGCACTGCATCTTGTGGTTCCTTTCGAAAGGAACTTAAGTTTAACACAGAACGGAAGGCTCTGTCAATTGCTATTTTTGTGAATTCGTTCTATGGTCGTGCAATGACCGGAATCCCTTTCTTTTTCAGCGTACCACGATAACGAATAACCACATTGTTATACGTGGAACTGCTCTCCATCGTCCTACCGTTTCCTATGTACATTGCGATATGAAAAATTCGCTTATAACGACCATTTCTGCGAGCGGAAGATCCGCCGAAACAGACAAGGTCTCCCGGACGCAGTTTCTTTTCATCATAGACGCTGGACGCCTTGACAATTTTCTTTTTACGCACATAATATTTTGCGATATCTGCCGCCACCGGCGCCCACTTTGTCTTTCTCACCAAAATTTTGCCCGCGGAGCGGTAAATGCGGTATACAAAAGAAGAACAATCATAGTAATTTTTACTCATCCGTCTCGCTTGACTGTATTTTTTCTTCCCTATTTTCTTATAACCAATTCGCATTGCCTTTACCGCCGTTTTTGTACTGACTGCCAGATAATATTCCAGTGTTTTCCCATCCACCTTACAACGGATTACCGTACTTCCGTATTGTACTGTCGACACTTTTCCTTTCTCATTCACTTTTCCTACTTTGACATCGGCAGACGACCAGATTGGAATACTATCCGCATTCAATCCCGTCACGTTCACTTTAAATGATTTCTTTTTCTGATAAAATCCGTATTGTGTCTTTAATTTGGGATTTGTTACCGTAACCCGACATTGAAATTCCACGCCGTCTACGCTTCCGGTAATCGTTGTTGTTCCGACTTTGCGCGCCTTTATGACTACCGACGACGAGTTGCCGGAGACAAGAGAAACCATACTGCCATCCATCGTTTTGTAGGTAACCGGATTTCCGGAATAGTCCTGCAAGGAAAGCGTCATCTGGCAGCCTTTTGCCAAATTGGTTTTCCCGTGCTCAAAATGGGGTTCCAGTATCGCCAGTGGTATGATAAATTCATAGTGTCCCCCATAATTGTCCACCACTTTTACAAGAAACCGCGCCGTCCCCGCGCGAATGGGGGTAATTACCCCATCTTGTGTTACCGAAGCCAGTTCCGGCGTCTCGCAGCTCCACTGGCAGGTCATTTCTTCAAAAGCCGGAATATCAAGACGCTCCGCTTTCGTGCCGATGACTTTTCCCGCAAACGTGGAAACATTAAAAGTGAGACCGTCTAACCGTTCATTGGCAACTACTTCAACTTTGGCAACCAATTTTTTCCCTGTCTTTGTCTCAACCGATACTTTGACGGAGCCTTTTCCCACCGCCGTCATTATGTACTTTTCGGATATCGTAACGACGCCCTCTTTATCAACGGTAATTTCGCCCTCCGGCAAATCAGTCAGAGGCATGCTCTGCCCTAAATAGAGTCTGATTTGGTTCTCCTGCTCTGTCAGCGCAGGCGTCTCCCTCTCTTTCCCCTGTGCAGTTGCCGTTCCACCCATGACCGACAACAGAAGAACCAGTACGAAAAGCCACCCATATCCTTTTCTTTCTTTTCTCATACGCTTTCACCTTTCCTTTTTGTACTTTGTCCCATTACACTTTCGAAGATTTTTACTGTTTCTTTCGTTTCACAAAATAAATGGGAACTACTTTTTTATCCCGCAGTTCCCACTGTAACAACTCCCTGTGTCATTCTTGTGCTGCCACAACTTATTTTACTTCTATTTTTTCCATTCCTCCCATATATGGACGCAATGCTTTTGGAATATTAACCGAGCCATCCTCATTCAGGTTATTTTCCAAAAATGCAATGAGCATACGCGGCGGCGCCACCACTGTGTTGTTCAACGTGTGGGCAAAATATTTTCCGCCCTCTCCCACAACACGAATTTTTAAACGTCTTGCCTGAGCATCTCCGAGTTTCGAGCAACTGCCCACCTCAAAATATTTTTTCTGGCGCGGTGACCACGCCTCCACGTCAATGGATTTGACTTTAAGGTCTGCCAAATCACCCGAGCAGCACTCCAGCGTACGAACCGGAACATCTAACGAGCGGAACAAGTCTACTGTATTCTGCAACAACTTCTCAAACCACATCGGGCTCTCTTCCGGCTTACACACAACTATCATTTCCTGCTTTTCAAACTGATGAATACGATATACGCCACGCTCCTCTATCCCGTGCGCTCCCTTTTCTTTCCGGAAACATGGCGAATAGCTTGTCAGCGTCTTTGGAAGCTCTGTCTCTGGAATGATTTTATCAATAAATTTGCCAATCATCGAATGTTCGCTTGTCCCAATCAAATATAAATCTTCTCCCTCGATTTTATACATCATGGCGTCCATTTCTTCAAATGACATGACCCCCGTTGCAACATTGGAACGAATCATAAACGGCGGCACACAATATACAAAACCACGTTCTATCATAAAATCTCTTGCATATGATATGACAGCGGAGTGAAGCCGTGCAATATCCCCCATCAGATAATAGAAACCGTTGCCGGCTACATCCCGGGCAGCATCCAAATCTATCCCGTCAAACTTGTCCATGATATCAGTATGATATGGAATCTCAAAATCAGGCACAACCGGCTCCCCAAACTTCTCAAGTTCCACATTTTCACTGTCATCTTTTCCTATGGGAACACTCGAATCAATAATATTTGGTATCACCAGCATGCGCTCATTCACTTTATCGGCAAGTTCTGACTCCAGTCTCTCCAAAGCATCCAGCTCTTCCGCATTTTTGGCCACTTCTGCTTTCATTGCCTCTGCTTCTTCCTTTTTTCCCTGCCCCATAAGCGCGCCTATCATTTTTGAATTCTTCTTTCTCTGGGCACGAAGTTCATCTGCCTTTTGCTGTGTCTCGCGCCTCTCTTTGTCAAATTGAATCACTTCGTCCACAAGTGGCAGCTTTTTATCCTGAAATTTATTTTTTATATTCTGCTTTACTATCTCCGGATTCTCACGCAAAAACTTAATATCTAACATGCAACTCCTCCATTTCTATATTCATGCACAAAATGGCATATAACTATAACGATTATACAACAAATCACTATGGCATGCAAGTAATTTGACTTTTCCATTATTCTCTGATAGACTTTTTTTGACATTTCATATTTGGTTTATATTATTAGGTAATTGCGAAACAAGTTCGCAATCTTGATCCCAGCAGGGTAAAAATCCGG
>CAJTLS010000026.1 GCA_910577295.1 uncultured Eubacterium sp. | reverse complement strand
TGCTGGCTCCTTTCGCCAATTCGCATATCTTTTCAACAACTTCGTCTATTGTCAGATTGGATGAGTCGACAAGCACGGCGTCTTCCGCCTGTGTCAGCGGCGCAATCTCGCGTTTCATATCCTGTTCATCCCTTGCTATAATATCTTTTTCAATCTCTGCCAAATCGCAGTCAATTCCTTTTTCTCTTAATTCTTTATAGCGGCGCTCGGCCCGTACCCCGGCACTGGCCGTCAAATATACTTTACATTCCGCTTCTGGCAAAACAACCGTACCGATATCGCGTCCGTCCATAATGACATCGTTTTCGGAAGCCAGTTTACGCTGCAGATTCAGAAGTTTTGTGCGCACTGCCGGATATCTGGCAATCACGGATGCCTGCCTGCCTACCTCTTCTTTGCGGATATCCGCAGATACATCATTACCATTTAAAAAAATATGCTGCTCTCCATTCTGATATTCAATCGCAATCTGAATTTGTCCGCAATTGGCTGTGACGGTTTCTTCTTCCGACGGATTGATGTTTTCATTGAGAAAATACAGCGCCATTGTCCGGAACATAGCGCCTGTATCCACATAGACATAATTCAGTTTCTTTGCCGCCAGTCTGGCGATCGAGCTTTTACCGGCGCCAGCCGGCCCATCAATTGCAATATTCATTGTTTTTCTACCTCCTGATATTAAAATTCCATTCCGGCCAGATAGCCGGTCGACCATGCAATCTGTAAATTAAACCCACCTGTCAACGCATCCAAATCCAAAACTTCTCCGGCAAAAAACAGTCCCGATATTAATTTTGATTCCATTGTCGATGAATCGACTTGCGTTACGTCAACGCCGCCGCGTGTAACAATAGCCTCTTCCATGTCCCGTAACTGTTCTAATGGTAACGTATAATCTTTTATTGTGTCAACCAGTTTCAAACGGGTATCTTTTGTAATTTGATTAATTTTTACTTTCGAATCGATTTTTGCCCGATGTAATACTGCGCTCAACATACTCTTTGGCAGTAAGTGACGGCAGGCATTTTTAATCTCGCTGTTCATGGCGGAAGAAAAATCGTCAATGAGGCGACGGTCAAGCTTTTCGCGAGAAAGCGCCGGCTTCAAGTCGATATGTAACAGCAATGGCTGTTCCTGCAGACGATCTCCGAGCAGACTGCTTGCCGTCAGCATCAGCGGCCCGCTGACGCCGTAATGCGTAAATAAGAGTTCGCCAAATCCCTCATAGAGCGTCTTTTTCGTGTTGTCTGGTGTAGTGATGCGTATGCGGATATTTTTCAACGTCAATCCCTGCAGTTGTTTTCCCATGCCGTCAGAAGACACCCAGCCGGTCAGTCCGGCACGTATTGGCTGAATCGTATGCCCACACTGTCCGGCCATATCGTATCCGTCTCCGGCAGAACCCGTGGAAGAATATGTTTTGCCACCGGTCGCCACAATGACTTTATCCGCCGCCATTTTCTTTCCGTCAGCCAGAACAACACCTTGGATTCGGTTGTCCGTTATTGTGAGCTGGCGTACGGTATGATGAAAACAGACGTGAACCCGCTTTCGTTCACACTCCTGTGCGAGCGCCCGTATGATATCGGAAGATTTATCCGATGCCGGAAACACGCGCTGTCCCCGCTCAATTTTGAGAGGAACGCCAACCGACTCGAAAAACTGCATGACATTCTCATTGGAAAATGAGTAAAATGCACTATATAAGAATTTGGAATTACTTACAACATTAGAAAATAAATCAGAAATATCACAGGCGTTGGTGACGTTACATCTCCCTTTTCCTGTGATAAATAGCTTTTTACCTAATTTTTCGTTTTTTTCAAGAAGAAAAACTTCGTTTCCGCAGGCGGCGCTCTGGATGGCTGCCATCATTCCAGCGGCTCCTCCGATTACAATTACTTTTTTCATCTGCAATCCCCGATTATTCAGAGGTATAGACCTCATTTTTTTTGAATGAATAATTTTCGCTTTTATACGCTTTATCTTCGGAGCGAAATACAATTTTACTGCAACTGTCAAGATTATCCAGCAAACTATTGGCAAAACAGTCCAAAATCAGATTTTCCATTTTCTTAGAGCAGTTTACCAACGGTTTCCCTTTGGCATAAAAAGACAAAAATACGCAGTTGTCCTCCTGTACTACACTGTAGACACGAATTGTCTCGTCGTCCAGACTGTCTTCTACCAAGGAAGTAATATACGCTGGCGTAATCGCTTCATCGCCTTTTTTTATTTTGACGGGAACTAATGTCATCGTATCCGTATCAATCGTGTAAACCGACACGGTCTCTATCGTATTCTGATGTGTTGGCAGAGGTGAAAATGATGGGGAGCCGGCCGTTGTATTTTCACAAGCAGCGGTAAACAGGATTGTTATTATCAGGCCGGTACACCATAATATCTTAATCAATCGTTTCAAGATATACTACTCCTTATTCAAACATTGTATTGCCAAATCCAAAGCGGCTTCCACCGTTTGTCTGCGAACCTCTTCGCGGGAACCTTGAAATACATACTCTTTTACTGCCGTATCCCCATGCAGACTGCATCCGATATATACCAGTCCGACCGGTTTGTCCGCTGTACCGCCCTCGGGGCCGGCGATGCCTGTTGTAGATAATCCCATATCGGCATCTGCCGTTTCTGCACATCCCAGACACATCTCACTTGCAGTCTCTCTGCTGACAGCTCCATACTTTTCCAATGTAGCATGAGCCACATGGGCAAAAACTTCTTTTGCCTCGTTAGAATAAGTAACGTAAGCGCTGTTTAATACTTTGGAAGCGCCGCTGACATTTACAATGGCCGCGGATAACAAACCGCCAGTACAAGATTCGGCTGTAGTAATTGTATATCCTTTCTTTGTCAGTTTCTTGACAAGTTCATTTTCTTTTTCCATGACAATTCCTTTCCACACCGGATATAGTCTTATTGGATTTCTTTCATTACATCCCTGTTTTTATAGATGTAGTCCACTAAAGAAATGACCGTTAAAATAAGTGAAGCATAAATTAGTATTAAGTCAATGATTCGAAACCATGGGTGAGTAAAATCAAATATCAGTACTATGGACATCGCCATCTGTACGACGGTTTTTACTTTCCCCCAGTAACTTGCCGCAATCGTCACTCCTTTTTCTGCCGCCACCAGACGGAAACCGCTGATGATAAACTCCCGGCTGATAATGATAATTACGACCCATGCCGGCATCTCGGGATTGTCCTCGGCCAAAAAGCAAATCAGGGCGGCGCACACAAGAAGCTTGTCTGCTAACGGGTCCATAAATTTGCCGAATGTCGTCACTAAATTATGCTTTCTGGCAATATAGCCATCAAGAAAATCGGTAATACAGGCGCCGATAAATAAAACGGCGGCAATATAGTCTGAATATGGCAGTTGATGCCACAGCATCGCCACGACAAAAAGAGGAATCATAGCTACCCGCAGAACCGTTAAGCGATTTGGTACATTCATTTATTCTTCCTCCTCATTCCATATTTCTCCCACCAAATCATATCCTCTGGCGTCTGTTATCCGTATCGTTAATACCGTGCCGGACATAATTTCATAAGGCGCAGAAAAGAAAACACAGCCGTCGATATCCGGCGCGTCCCGATAGGTTCTTCCAACATATACGTTGTCTTCCGGCAAATAGCCATCGACTAAAACGGATAAAACCTTTCCTGTCATCCCTTCGTTTTGCCGGAAAATGACTTCCTGTTCCGCCTCCATAATCTCATCTGCCCATTGCCGCCGAATTTGTTCTTCCGGTAAATCGGACATCGTGGCAGCCGGCGTTCCCTCTTCTGGAGAATACGGAAAAACACCAAGTCGTTCAAACTGGTATTTCACCGCAAAATCCACACATTCCTCGTGCTGTTTTTGCGTCTCTCCCGGAAAGCCGCTGATTAGCGTCGTACGCAGAGCAACATCCGGCAGTACTTCTCTTATTTCATGCAATTTCTGAATCAATTCTTGTTTTGTTGTTCTGCGCCCCATACGCCGGAGTACTTCATCATTACAATGTTGTATTGGCAAATCGAGATAGTGGCATATTTTAGGCTCCTGCTTCATTGTCAGGAGAAGTTCTTTTGTTATCTCTTCTGGATAACAGTACATAACACGGAGCCATTCAATCCCCTCGATACGGCACAGTTCCCGAAGTAGATGTGGCAGGCGTTTTTCTCCATATAAATCGACACCGTACAAGGTAGTCTCCTGTGCAATGACAATCAATTCTTTTGTTCCCCGCTCTGCCAGTAACGAAGCTTCCGCCACTAACTCTTCGATTGGTATACTGCGGTAATTCCCACGCAAATAAGGGATAATGCAGTAAGTACACCGTTTATTACATCCCTCTGCGATTTTTAAATAAGACGTGTGGGCAGAAGAAGTACATATGCGGGAAATCAGATTTTGCGGAAGATAGTCCGGTTCTGCCAGATAGCATCCCTTTTTTCCGTTTATTGTCTCGCACACGACGTCAGCAATTGAAGCATATGCCGTAGCGCCGACAACGGCATCCACTTCGGGGATTTCCTTGCGGATTTCTTCTGCGTAACGCTGTGCCAGACATCCAGATACAATGAGAGCAATACATTTCCCGTCTCTTTTATATTCTGCCATCTCAAGAATAGTCTCAATACTCTCTTCTTTGGCATCGCAAATAAAGGCACACGTATTTACAATAATGATTTCAGCTTCTTGCGGCACATCGGTAATCGAAATATCCTGTTTGGCCAGCAGCGCAAGCATCTTTTCACTGTCTACAAGATTTTTGTCACAGCCCAGTGATACAAAAAACAGTCTCATGCTTCCTGTATTCCTTTCGCTTCCACACAATTGTTCATCAGCATGGCGATTGTCATCGGCCCTACGCCTCCGGGAACCGGAGTGATGGCAGAAGCAATCGGAGCCACGCAGTCAAAATCGACATCACCGCATAATTTGTTGTTCTCATTACGGTGGATACCGACATCAATGACAACCGCGCCCTCTTTCACATAATCGGCAGTAATAAACTTCGGTTTGCCAATTGCCACAATAAGAATATCGGCTCGTTTTGTTACCTCTTTTAAATCTTTTGTCCTGCTGTGACAGACGGTAACGGTAGCGTTCTCACGAAGCATAAGAAGAGCCATCGGCTTTCCTACGATATTGCTGCGTCCCACAATGACGCATTCTTTTCCCTCAATCTCAACCCCACTGCGCTTCAGAAGTTGTATGATGCCCGCTGGCGTACACGATACAAAGCCCGGCTGCCCAATACTAAGAGCGCCAACACTCTGCGGATGGAAGCCGTCGACATCTTTTTTCGGAGAAATCGTCTGAATCACTTTATCTTCATCTATATGTTCAGGCAACGGCAATTGAACTAAAATGCCGTGAACGTCATCGTTACTGTTTAATTTCTCTACCAGTTCCAGTAATTCTTTCTCCGACGTCTCTTCCGGCAGCTCATAGGAGAGGGAATGAATACCGATATAATCGCATGCCTTTTTCTTGTTGCCGACATATACGGTGGACGCCGGATCATTTCCTACCTGTATGACTGCCAGTGTGATATCGAGTTTTTCTCTTTTTACCCGCTCTTTACATTCATCCTTAACTTCTGCTGAAATCCGTTTGCCATCTATTATCTTTGCCATCTATTATCCTCCATTCATTGTCAATTTATTTCTACGATACTGTCCCGAATCGCCTGCATATGAAAATCTGTACGGTTAATGACATCCGCACAAGCGCGCAGTTCATAGGCGATGTTTTCCGCATCTTTAATATCTTTTTTGTATTTTACCTGATGTTCCAGACTTGCCCAAAAGTCCATGGCAATCGTCCGAATCTGCACTTCCACCCGCATCTGCTCCTTGTGGTCGGAAAAAAAGACCGGCACTTCAACAATCAGATGGTAACTCCGGTAACCGTTCATTTTGGGATTTTTAATATAATCCTTTGTTTTTATGAGATGAACATCATCCTGTGCAATAAGCATATCGGATATTTTATAAATATCATCAATAAAAGCGCAGATGACACGAACGCCAGCCACATCATTCAGATGATTACGAATCGTCTCAATCGACAGCGGAAGCCCTTTCTTTTTCAGCTTTGTAGCAATACTGTCAGGTTTTTTAATGCGTGTCTTAATGAACTCAATCGGATTCCGTTTGCTCGTAATAGACAACTCATCATTAAGAACCTGCAGCTTTGTCGCAACTTCCTTAATGGCACAACTGTACATCATCATCATTTTGTCAAATTCAATGCTCTCCCCATTAAAAACATTGTCCTTGTCCTTTGGCAGATTTGGCTGCCTCACAAAGGATGTATGTAATTCTTGTTCCAACATAATCATTTCTCCTGTCTGTAAACCCATAAATACCTACATAATATTATAAGTGAAATAGCGTGAAAGTCAAACAGGAATTCGAAAGAAAAAGAAATTTATTGCCTTTTGGGAGGGAAATCGTTATAATCGTTCATAGACTATAAAGAAAGAGGTGTGCCAATGTTCCGTTTATGGGGGAAAATGATGAAGGAGAATCGGCTTCTTCGCGACACCGTATATGAAAACGAAGACAGAACGCTGAATCGGACAAAAAAGGTATTTGCCGCGTTACATGCCATTTGCATGGAATTTGACTTGCAGGAACCTATCTGGCTGGATAAGAATATAAATGAATTTAGGCGCATCGACAAGACAAGATTCGAACAGGATAACTTTATCGAAAGCATTGATTTTGACTATCTGGAAATTCATGTAATTGAAGAAGATTAATTTTGTATATTCTCGATTTTATTCGGATATACTGTTAGAAAATCTTGTTAGGAGTGTGTGTGACATGAAAACATATGTAGATCAGGATACGTGTATCTCTTGCGGCTTATGTGTATCTACCGTAAATGAAGTATATGATTTCAATGAAGAGGGGAAAGCTGAAGCGATTGTAGACAGCGTTCCGCCGGAACAGGAAGAAGATGCCAAACAGGCCGCTGACAACTGTCCGGTAAATGCCATTGAAATCGAGGCATAAAACGACGAACAAAAAAGAAAGTAAGATTACCCTGTGAAAAACGTTTGCCAAAGCTTTTCCGCAGCAATCTTACTTTCTTTTATTTTTTGTTATCCGTTCTTTTTATTGTAATTAATCAGACAGCCTTTTTTAATAATTTCACGTTCGTCATCGGTTAAGTTCCCGAGATGAAGTTCAAATTCCTGCATCCCCTTATTGACAACATAGGCTTTTATCGTATCTTCTTTCGTCTCAATCGCCTTTTTAATGTCCTGTACAAAGATATAATCGTCTTTATCAAATGGCAAATCGCCGTCGAATACAAATGGCAGCATACCCCAGTTAATAAGGTTGGAGCGGTAACGCTTCGTCGCATATTCCCTTGCGATATTAGCCATGCCGCCAAGAACGCGCTGACAGCTTGCCGCCTGTTCACGGGCCGAGCCGTCTCCCGGTTTCACGGCAAAGATAACGCTGCCGATTTCCGTCTCTTCCGGCACGATGTCAAATTGCTTTCCGATTGTCTCAAACACTTCTTTTAAATCAGTATCGGCTGCGTACATATCTTCTCCGGCAATTCTGGCTTTTTCCGCTTTCTGTATCTCTTTTGCTTTGCCGACATAAGCCGGGTCTTTGCGGCTTAACGTAAACTCGGCAAGTCCCAATGGATTAGAGCGGTAAGACGATGTCTCTCCAGACGGAATTAACTCGTCTGTCGTTGTCACCGGGTCGTGAATCATGGAGACAACTTTCAAAAGTACATGGTCGGTCAGTGCATACATCTTTGGCCAGTCAACAATATTCGGCCCAAATTTAATCTCGACACTCGGATCCGCTTTCCCCACGCCATTAAATACGCGGTTTGCGTAAATGGACTTATCATAATAGTATTTTGGCTTAGAAAATTCCACGTCAATATCCGTAGCAGCCGTCAGATACCCTTTGTTTGCTGCCGTAGCTGCGATGGAACGGGCGTCCATAAGGGCAACTGATGCAATTTGCCCGCTCGTAACTTTCGAACCCTCGCGGTTCGGGAAATTACGCGTTGAGTGACGGATACTTAGCCCTTTGTTGCTCGGAACGTCGCCGGCGCCAAAACACGGTCCACAGAATGCGGTGCGCACGGTAGCGCCTGTCGCCATCAAATCCGCAATCCGTCCGTTTTTGACAAGTTCCATGAAAATCGGCTGGGACGCCGGATATACACTAAGCGAAAACTCATCCGCCCCGATAGTCTTACCCCGAAGAATATCTGCGGCATCGCAAAGATTTTCGTAACCACCGCCGGCGCAGCCGGCAATGACACCCTGTTCTACATATAATTTGCCGTTGCGAATCTTATCTGTCAGCGTAAAGTTGATGTCCTTATTATTATCCAGACTAATCAGCGCTTTCTTCTCCACATCACGAAGAATATCTTCTAGATTGCTGTTTACTTCTTCAATCGTATACACGTTGCTTGGATGGAACGGCATGGCAATCATCGGTTTTATCTGAGCAAGGTCAACTTCTACTACCCCGTCGTAATAAGCGGCCTGTGCCGGCTGAAGTTCCTTATAATCATCGACTCTGCCATGGATATCATAAAATTCTCTCACAGCCTCGTCCGTTCTCCAGATGGAAGACAGACAAGTAGTCTCAGTTGTCATAACGTCAATGCCAATCCTGAAATCAACACTGAGATTATCGATCCCGTCACCGACAAATTCCATTACTTTATTATTGACGTATCCATTTGCAAATACTGCTCCGATAATAGCAAGCGCAACATCCTGCGGCCCGACGCCTTTTTGCGGCGCACCGGTCAGATGGATGGCTACGACTTCCGGCATCGGTATGTCATAGGTCTGCTCTAACAACTGTTTTACGATCTCCGGCCCACCCTCGCCGACTGCCATCGTACCTAATGCCCCATAGCGGGTATGGCTGTCCGAGCCGAGAATCATGGCGCCTCCGGCAGCCAGCATTTCTCTTGCGAACTGGTGGATTACCGCCTGATGAGGCGGTACATAGATACCGCCGTATTTTTTTGCACAGGAAAGACCAAATACATGGTCATCTTCATTTATCGTGCCGCCCACCGCACAGAGACTGTTGTGACAGTTTGTGAGGACATAAGGAACCGGAAATTTTTCCAGTCCGGATGCGCGTGCCGTCTGTAAAATCCCGACAAATGTTATATCGTGGGATGTCAATTTATCAAATTTAATTTTTAAATCTTTCGTGTTGCCGGAAGTATTATGAGAAGATAAAATATCATACGCCATCGTACCTCTGGCAGCTTCTTCCTTTGTCGTCTTTATACCTGTTTTGCTCTCAACTGCGGCTAAGGCATCCGCGGAGTCGGCAATTAACTCCGTACCGTTTACCAGATAAGCGCCGCCTTCATATAAATTAATCATAGGGAGCCTCCTTTTATATTTATCCTGTTAAATATTTCACCAAAGTATAGTATACTTGCTTTTCCTGCGGAATGCAAATATTTTTCCGCTAATCTTACATATTATCTTGTCAGTACAGTAAAAATAAGGTAAAATAGTTTGAGAAAAACGATACTATTGAAATGTATTGATGGATTGCTTACAGGCAGATTGGAGGATATATGCGACATTTAATGAACGCTCTTGACCTCTCGGTGGAAGAAATCAATCATTTGATATCTTTGGCGGAGACAATTATTGAAGAACCGGCGCGGTATTCAGAAATATGCAGGGGAAAGAAACTGGCTACTTGTTTTTACGAGCCCAGCACGAGGACAAGGTTAAGTTTTGAATCGGCAATGATGAATCTGGGCGGACAAGTTCTCGGCTTTTCTTCTGCCGATTCGAGTTCAGCAGCAAAGGGGGAAAGTGTTTCCGATACGATACGGGTGATTTCCGGTTATGCCGATATTTGTGCGATGCGCCATCCGAAAGAGGGAGCTCCTCTCGTTGCTTCTCTTCACTCTTCCATTCCGGTAATCAATGCCGGAGATGGCGGTCATAACCATCCGACACAGACATTGACAGACCTTTTAACGATTAAAAATCTCAAAGGACGTTTAAACAATCTTACAATTGGTTTGTGCGGCGACTTAAAATTCGGGCGAACCGTCCATTCGCTGATTGAGGCAATGGTTCGTTATTCGGATGTCCGATTTGTCATGATTTCTCCGGATGAATTAAAAATACCGGATTATCTTCGCCGTGACACACTCGATGCCAAAGGAATTGAATATAAGGAAGTAAATGTATTAGAAGATGTTCTTCCCGAACTCGATTTGCTGTATATGACACGTGTTCAGAGAGAACGTTTTTTTAATGAAGAAGATTATATTCGCTTAAAAGACAGTTTTATTTTAGACAGCAGAAAAATGAAACTGGCGCCGGAAGATATGCTTGTTCTTCATCCTCTTCCGCGAGTGAATGAGATATCGACGGAAGTAGACGAAGACCCGAGAGCGGTTTATTTTAAACAAGCTCAGTTTGGCGTCTATATCCGCATGGCGCTCATTATGACATTATTGGAGGTGAACCCGGCATGTTAAATATCGGTGGTTTAAATGAAGGAGTCGTTATCGACCATATCAAGGCAGGCGGGGCAATGGAAATTTATAACTATCTGGGGTTAGAAAAACTCGATTGTTCCGTTGCCATTATCAAGAATGCCCGCAGCAATAAAATGGGAAAGAAAGATATTATAAAAATCGAGGGGCCAATTACCGTAAACCTCGATATTCTTGGCGTACTGGACAGCAGTATTACGATTAATGTCATTCGGGACAATGAAATCGTGGAAAAGCGCACGCTTGCTCTTCCGGAAATGGTTACTAACGTCATAAAATGCAAAAATCCACGGTGCATCACTTCCATAGAACAGGAACTGCCGCACCGTTTCAAATTGACGGATAAAGAGAACCGCGTTTACCGCTGTCTGTACTGCGAACAGAAATTCTCCCGCAGACATTAGAGTATGTTTTGCGATTAAAATAATCCGGTGATTTTACCGTTTTCATTCACGTCTACTTTCTCGGCTGCCGGTACTTTTGGCAGCCCTGGCATTGTCATAATCGTGCCAGTCAGTGCTACGACAAATCCCGCTCCGGCGGAGACATAGACATCCCGAATATGAATTGGGAAGTTTTGCGGTCTTCCCAATTTTGTTTTGTCGTCAGAAAGCGAATATTGATTCTTGGCCATACATACCGGCAGCCTGCCATAGCCGAGTTTTTCGATACGCGATATCTGCTGTTCGGCCGCCAAATCAAAAATAACTTCGCCGGCGCCATATATTTCCCGCGCAATCGTCGTCATCTTTTCTTTTAAGGATTTTTCTTCCTCATAGAGATAATGAAAACCGCTTGTTTTTGTTTCTATTGTTTCCACTAGCTGCGTGGCAAGCGCAATTCCGCCCTCGCCGCCCTTTTCCCATACTTCGGAAAGAGCAAATTCACATCCGTGGTTCTCACAGAACTCTTGCACAAATGTCAGTTCCGCAGATGTATCGGTTACAAAACGGTTCAGGGTAACAACACAGGGAACCCCGAATTTTGCTATATTTTCAATATGTTTTTCCAGATTCACAATTCCGGCTTTCAACGCCTGCATATTCTCTTCGCCTAACTGCTCTTTCGCCGCCCCGCCGTTATATTTAAGCGCACGCACAGTTGCAACTAAGACAATGGCATCCGGTTTTAAGTTTCCGATTCGGCATTTAATATCCATAAATTTCTCTGCGCCCAAATCTGCGCCGAAGCCGGCTTCCGTAATCGTATAATCAGCCAGTTTAAGCGCCGTTTTTGTCGCTCGCAGACTATTGCAGCCATGTGCAATATTGGCAAAAGGACCTCCGTGTACAAGTACCGGCGTATGCTCCAACGTCTGTACGAGATTGGGACGGATGGCATCTTTTAACAGCGCCGCCATGGCTCCCACAGCATTGATTTGCCCTGCCGTAACCGGCTCCCCACTATAAGTATAGGCAACGATTATCTTTGCCAGCCGCTCTTTTAAATCTGCCATATCCTGCGCCAGACAAAGGATAGCCATGATTTCTGATGCCACGGTAATAATAAAATGGTCTTCGCGTGTCACCCCGTCGACCTTACGCCCGAGACCTACGGTAATATTGCGGAGAACCCTGTCATTCATATCAACACAGCGTTTCCACACAATCTGTTTTGTATCGATTTGGAGTTCATTTCCCTGTTGGATATGATTGTCAAGCATGGCAGCCAGTAAGTTATTGGCCGACGTTATAGCATGAAAATCACCGGTGAAATGCAGATTCAAATCATCCATCGGCACAACCTGCGAGTATCCACCGCCGGCGGCACCGCCTTTTAAACCGAAACAAGGGCCGAGAGACGGTTCGCGCAAGGCAACTATCGCTTTTTTTCCAATCCGCTCCATCGCCTGCCCAAGTCCAACTGTAATCGTCGTTTTTCCCTCTCCTGCCGGAGTCGGGTTAATTGCCGTCACTAAAATAAGTTTGCCATCCGGACGGTCTTTGATGCGATTCCATAATTCGTCTGTCAGTTTCGCCTTGTACTTACCGTACAAATCCAATTCATCTTCCGCAATATCCAGTCTTTCTGCTACTTCCTGAATTGGTTTCATTTCTGCTTCTAACGCAATGTCAATATCTGTCTTCATTACTTACCTCCATATCAATCACACCATATCGGATAACAATCGTTTTTATTATACACATTATCCTGTTTTGTTGCAACCGCATTTGTATAAGTCACAGGGCAATCACTTAATAATTTTGTCCATACGACGGATATCCTGCCGTATCTTGTCCTTGCACCACTCCCCGAAAAATTATTGTTTTCTTCGTTTACAGAGCGCCGCCCGAGCATTTGTCTGAACTGTCTGCCGTCGTTTTTCCTTTACTTTTGGCAGCCCGTTTGCACTAGACCGCTACGCAACGGTACTAACGCACCACCGTAGTCATCATACTTATACTGCGGGCAGATGCAAAGCATCTGTTCGTGTAAGAGGGCTGTCATAAACAAATGTATTTGTTTTTAGCAGCCCTCTTACACGAAAGGGCACCCTTTGGTGCCACCCGCAGTAATTAGTGACAAATGGTGGTGCGTAAGGACCGGCGAGCAGTCAATGCTGCAAAAGTAAAGGAAAAACGACAATGCAGACAGTGAGTTTTGCGAGGGGCGGCGAAAGCTTTCTGTAAACGAAGGAAACAATTTATTTTTCGTTGGGAGCTGTGTGCCGGATGAGATACGGCAGGATATCCGTCTCGCAAAAACTTACTGATTATTATGAGCAGACAATTGCTTCGCATAAGCAAAGTACTCTCTCAGTATATTCCTTTGCGGATAACACTCATAAAACATACGCGCGCCGACGACGTCTTCAATTTCATTTAATAAAACATCGCCGGACTCATTTACTAAAAAATCAATACCGACCATGCCAAAAGAAAAGACTGCACAAATGGCTTGTACATAGTCATACAATTTTTTGTCCATCTGGCAGGACCTGACTTGCCCGCCTAAGGAGAAATTGGATTTGAAGCCTTTGGTTGCAGTGCGCTCTACTGCTCCGACAATTCGATTGCCAATCACATAGATTCGAATATCCTTTCCCTCGCCGGAGATAAATGGCTGAACAATAAAATCAGATGTCCCAATTCCCTTTTCTAGCTGCTCATAAGAATCGGAAGTCAGAAAAACCTGACTTCCGCCATGTCCGTCCACGGATTTGATGACGGAATCTCTATTTTGAAGAAGCAGTTCCCGCGACAATTGCTCCCTTTTATATCGTTTCGTCCGAATAACCGGAACCAATGTATTTTCCTGTATATACTGTATGGTCTTTCCCTTATCGTTACAGATTTCCGATACAAAAGCAGGATTTAGTACACAGATTCCGCGTTCTTCTAACCGCCTTGACAATAATGGGCGGATTGTCCGCATAAAACAAATGTCCGGCCGCTCCCCACTCATGAGGAACTCTTCCGCCTCCGTGTCCATCACAAGTTTTAACTGCATGCCAAATTCTTTTGCCAGTTGATAATGCATATCAATATAGTCCGCATTTTTAGCTGCCCTCACAGTATCATAAATCAGCCAGACATTAACTTTCACATAAATCCCCTCTCTTTTCGGCAAGATCTCGGCGGAGAAAACGGAGGATTTCCCTTGCGGTATTCACTCCGGTACAGGAAAACAGATTTTTAAAATGTGCGTTGGAGTTTACCTCACATACAAGAGGCTCTTGTGGGGTAAACAATAAATCCACTCCGGCAAAATCTGCCCCTACTGCCTTTGCTGCCCGCAGAGCCAGCGCTTTTTCTTCTTCTGACGGAGTATACGGCTCCATCTTCCCTCCGGCCGTTATATTGGCTCTGAAATCACTGTCCGAATACCGCCGTATGGCCGCGATAACTTGATTTCCCACTACCTGCAGCCGCACATCACGCCCGCGGCTGTAGTGAATATATTCCTGAAATAACAGTTTAGTCGTCTTACAGCTTGCGACGGTAGAAATCAATTCCTCGTGATTTTCAACAAGATAAACCTGCTCCCCAAAAGAGCCGAACGCTTCTTTTACAATAAGCGGAAAAGAGAGTTTTTCTTCCACTTCGGTTAAAAAGGAAAGCGAACGAAAACCAATGCCATCATAGGTCATCGGGGCAATAATTGTACGCGGAGACGGTATGCCTGCTTTCTGCAGAGCAATATGCGTCTCCCGTTTATCATCACAGACGGCAATGGCAGAACTCGAATTGTACAGACGCATACCCTGTGACTCCAGCGTTTTTGCCAGAAGAATATCTTTATCCCAGAAAAGAACAAAGTCCGGTTTTTCCGTCCACTGATATTGTGTATCAACAAGCAGTTTTTCATTGCTTTTTAAAAGCAATGTGATCTCCTCTTCGACGGCTGCTTGCAAAAATAGGTCTGTCAATTCATCAAATTTATCACTATGTAAGAAACCATTGACAATTAACCAGCCTGTCATCCGCCATTTTCCTCCAAATAGTTCTCGAACTGCTCCTTGCTCATTAAAATCTGCCGTGCCTTTGTTCCCTCTTCCGGTCCGACAACACCAGCGTCTGCCAATTGATCCATAATACGCGCCGCACGGTTAAAACCGATACGGAACATCCTCTGCAGCAATCCAATAGAAGCCTTTTCCTTATCAATGATAAACTTGCCTGCTTCAGCAAAAAGTGCATCCTGATTAGAGGCAGAATCACCGGCAGAAAGCCCCTCATTTTTTGCTCCCGGCACCGGAGCGGTTTCGATATGTTTAGTCACCTCTTCATTATAGACAGGGCCGTTACTTCTTTTCTTTAAAAAGTTTACAACTCCGTCACGCTCATCGTCGGATACAAAAGCACCCTGTACGCGAATCGGTTTTGGCAGATTCTGTGGGGCAAACAACATGTCGCCGTTGCCAAGAAGTTTCTCTGCTCCCGCGGAATCAATAATGGTTCGGGAATCGACGGCCGATGAAACCGACAAAGCGATTCGCGATGGAATATTGGCTTTAATAAGTCCGGTGATGACATTTACCGACGGGCGCTGAGTTGCCAATACTAAATGAATCCCCGCGGCACGCGCCAACTGTGCCAGACGGCATACCGAATCTTCTACCTCTCCCGGTGCAACCATCATCAAATCAGCAAACTCATCTACAATAATAACGATTTGCGGCATCTTCTGATATTCGGGGTCCTGCTTGTCTGTCAGCTTGTCCATTTTGGCATTATAGGATTTTATATCTCTGACTCCGGCATCAGCAAATTTCTGATACCGTCCGGTCATTTCCGCCACCGCCCAGCTAAGTGCGGCAGATGCCTTTTTCGGGTCTTTGACAACCGGTATCATCAGGTGGGGAATATCTTCATAAGCAGTCAGCTCCACCATTTTCGGGTCCACCATAATTAATTTAACTTCATTGGGGTTCGCCTTATAAAGGATACTCATAATCAATGTATTAATCAATACCGATTTACCTGAGCCGGTCGCTCCTGCAATGAGAAGATGAGGCATTTTGGCAATATCGGTGACAATTGTCTTGCCGCTGATATCTTTTCCTACTGCAAACGTCACTTTTGATTTCGCTTTGACAAATTCACTGCTTTCCATCAACTCACGCAATGTAATCATCTGACGTTTCGGATTCGGCACTTCAATACCAACCGCTGCTTTTCCGGGTATCGGCGCCTCGATACGAATATCAGAGGCAGCCAGACTCAGTTTGATATCGTCGCTAAGTCCTGTAATCTTACTTACTTTTACCCCCTGTTCAGGGATGAGTTCATAGCGGGTCACGCTCGGCCCGAGACTGATATCTCCCATGCGGATACGGACTCCGAAACTTTCCAATGTCTCCTGCAGCTTTGCCGCTGTGGCGCGAAGTTCATCGTTATTGATGCCCGATTTATTTCCTTTCGGGGAACTGAGGAGACTGAGCGGTGGAAATTCATACGGAAGTTCCGTCACGGAAGCCTGCTCCAGCTCTGCCTTAACCTGCGCAATTTCTTTTTCTTCCTCTTTGGCAGCGACTTCTGTCTGTGGTTTCTGTTCTTGTTCTTCTTTTTTCCCAAATTTGTTTGTCAGCTCTTCCTCATACATCGTAGATGGCTTTGAAACCGGCGTATCCGTACTGCGAATAATATGAATATCTGCCATATCCGGTTTTTGTTTTTCTTCCTTTGATGCTTCGGGTACAACTGTCTGTTCGGGTACAAATTCTTCCATATTCCCCACACGTTTGTTTCTCTTCTTTTTCGGGGTCTTTTTTTCTTTCTCTTCCTTTTTCTTTGTGGTATCAAATTTATACGTCTGCATCTGGCGTTCGCCTATGTCTTCTGCTTCTTCATATGCCACATATTCTTCCCTGTCGTCCTTTTCGTGGTACAGTTGCTGCAGCGAAGAGAAGAACAACTTTCTGGTGATTAACATAAAGAATAGTATAAAAAGCGCCAAAATGACAATCATAGAGCCGGCCCGTCCAAGCGCTTTTGTCAAATAAAATGAAAGAAGTCCACCGAAAAAACCGCCTCCGCCATGGGAGGACGAACTAATCGTATAAATATCCCAGACTGTGGAAACCGTATCATTGACTACCCACTGAAACAGGGCGCAAAGACACCAAAATAAACCTGCGCTGTACAAGATTTTGTGCCGCAGGCGTTTATTATCCGTATTTGCAATATAGAGTCCCGCTGAGACAATAAGATAGATAGGGAACAGATAGGCCAATGCCCCCATGAGTCCAAACAGTACCGAAGATAATCCCCGGCCAAAGATTCCGCACATCTGAAAAAGGCTCAGCAAAGATAAAATGGAAAAAACAAGCAATACCAGAAAAGTAATCTCTCTTGTCAGAGGATTACTTGTTTTTTTTGCCCTAACCCCTTTTTTTGCCGGAGTCTTACGTTTCGCCGATGTATTTTTTCTGGAAGAACCGCTGCGTTTCTTTCCCTGCGCTTTTTTCGCCGCCATACTAATCTCCTAATATAATAGTTTTGATGATATTACATACAACGGATATTATACTACGAAATAAAAATCAAAGCAAGCGGTTTTTTCGAACAAATGTTTTAAGTCGGCGTACCGTTTTTGCTATTCAGAAGTGTTTATCAATTCCTTTACTTTGTCCATTGCACAGCAAATGCCGCCTACTTCACAAATCAATCCTTTTTTCACTGCTTCCTCTCCTACCAGTACCGTTCCTAAATCGCGGGAAAGCATACTGGTGTTCATCATCATTTGCTCTAACTGCTCCTTTGACGCTTCACTGTGGCAGGCAATAAAACTTATGATGCGGTCCTGAATCTGTTGAAACTGATTAAACGTCTGTCTTGTTCCTAACACCATGCCGGTCATTCGTACCGGATGAATAATCATCGTCGCCGACGGTACGATAAAAGAATAGTCGGTAGCAACGGCAAGCGGTACCCCGATTGAATGGCTGTCTCCGATAATAAGGGATACCGTCGGTTTACTTAAACTGGCAATCATCTCCGCCAGAGCCAGACCACACGACACGTCTCCCCCCACCGTATTCATCAAAAACAGAATCCCCTTAATCTCTTCTTTTTGCTCACTGGCTGCTAAAATCGGCAATAAATGTTCGTATTTTGTTGCCTTGGCGTTTTGAGCAAGACAATCGTGCCCCTCAATCTCGCCGATAATGGAAATAATCTGCAGTCCGTTTTCCTGTATCAGTCCATATTCTTTAATTTCTTCTTTTTCCATACGAATCCTCATTTCTGAACATCAAATTGCACAACGCTATTCATGTGCTATTTAGAGTATGGAAAAAAACGGCGGTTTTTATTCATAATCAAAACCCTTACGGCGGTCTTTACGGACAGGAAAAACTTCGGCATAGCGGCGTCTGGCATCCCAATTCAACTCCACATAACGATTCATCTCTCCCGTTTCAGCAACAAGTTCTTTTCCTCTTGGGTTATATGCCACAGAACTTTTCGGATAGCGGATACCGCTTCCCATTCCGGTACGGTTGATTCCGACAACATAGGACTGCATTTCGATTGCCCTTGCCTGCAACAGGGCATACCACTGACGAATACGGCTTTCCGGCCAGTTGGCAATCAGAAATATAACGTCTCTGTCCGGCAATTTCTGAAAACTTTCTGGAAAACGCAAATCATAACAGACAAATCCGGCACAGTTCCACTGTTCCAACAAGGTAAAACAGCCAAATTTGTCTCCTCCCTCATAAAAATCTGCCTCTCCTCCGTGCGTAAAAGGATGTAGTTTCACATAATCCATTTGAAGAGAACCATTGGAATCGATGAGGGCAAAATGATTACGCCCTTTCTTATCCGGCATGGATACATAGCCAAAACCGATGGCAATATTTCTTTCCTCTGCCAGTTCCACAAAAAAACGGATCGTTTCCTGCTCCTTGTCTGCTATTTTTGGTACATCATTCGAAAAACCGGTGAGTGTCATCTCCGGAAACAAAATAAGGTCGGCGCCATACATGGCAGCCTCCTTAACCATCGCGGCACAGAGACTCTTATTCTTCTCCTTATCTTCCCACACAATATCCATATCCGTCATTGCCACTTTCAACTTGCTTCCCTCCAAAATCATAACTTCACAAAAAAATGGCTGGCTGAGAAGCGCAGCCAAAGAACTTTCCTATGAGATAAAAGCCCTATAGCAACGAAGCTATAGGGCTTTACTTCTATTTCTCTTCTGGAACATCCTTTATACTGAAACTGATACGTCCCATCTTATCTTTACCAAGACAGACAACCTTTACATGGTCACCCAGCGTAAGCTCGTCCTCTACATGATTGATGCGACGTTTCGCAATATTGGAGATATGAACCATACCCTCTTTACCCGGAGCAAATTCAATGAAAGCGCCGAAATCTTTAATACTGATTACCTCGCCCTCCAATATCTGTCCTTTCTCGAAGTCGGTAACAATAATCTGTATCAGACGGATTGCCTCGTCCATGGCAGCCTTATCCGTACCGCATACGGAAACCGCGCCATCATCCGTTATGTCAATCTTGACTCCGGTACGGTCGATTAATTCATTAATCGTCTTTCCCCTCTGTCCGACAACTTCACCGATTTTTGCAGGGTCAATCATGATTTGCTTAATCTTTGGTGCATAAACACTCACTTCTTTGCGAGGAGCATCAATTGCCTTGAGCATAACTTCATCTAAAATATACAGTCTGGCTTCTTTCGTGCGGTAAATTGCCTGTTCTACGATTTCTCTTGTCAGACCGTGAATTTTTATATCCATCTGAATGGCGGTAATACCTTTATGAGTACCTGCCACTTTAAAGTCCATATCCCCGAAAAAGTCCTCAAGACCTTGTATATCGGTAAGAATCAAATAATCATCATCCGTCTCTCCGGTTACCAAACCAACAGAGATTCCGGCTACAGGAGCTTTGATTGGCACACCAGCAGCCATCAGAGATAATGTGGATGCACAAATACTTCCCTGAGAGGTAGAACCATTTGACTCCAAAATTTCTGACACGGTACGAATCGTGTATGGAAATTCTTCTTCATCTGGAATAACAGGAAGCAAAGCTCTCTCTGCCAAAGCGCCATGTCCCACTTCACGTCTTCCCGGTCCGCGGGATGGTCTTGTCTCGCCCACTGACCAAGATGGGAAGTTATAGTGATGAATGTAGCGTTTACTTGTTTTATTTTCATCCAAACCATCCAGTTTCTGTTTTTCGGAGAGAGGCGCTAACGTCGTAATGTTCAGAACCTGTGTCTGTCCGCGGGAGAACAAACCGGAACCGTGTACCGTAGGAAGTACATCAACTTCTGCATGAAGCGGACGGATTTGTTTGACCTCACGACCGTCTGGACGCTTCTGGTCTTTCAAAATCATTTTGCGTACCGTAACTTTTTGGAATTTGTACACGGCCTCACCAAGGAACGGAAGCCAGTCCTCATGCTCTTCTGCATAGCGCTCTTCCAACTGCTCCGTAATCTTGCGGATATTTTCTTCGCGCACCTGCTTTACATCTGTAAATACTGCTTCTTCCATAGCGGCCGGAGTAATGAACGCTACCATGTCATCCCACAATTCCTGCGGTATTTCAAAATGCTCATATTCATGTTTTTCTTTACCGCACTCGGCAACAATTTTATCAAAAAATTCAATAATCTGTCCGTTGATTTCATGGGCTCCATAGATTGCCTGTATCATCGTATCTTCATCTACTTCATTGGCGCCTGCTTCTATCATAATAACCTTATCCCGTGTGGACGCAACCGTCAACGCAAGGTCGGATTCTTCACGCTGTGCACTCGTAGGATTGTAAACAAGTTCACCGTTTACAAGACCAACCTGCGTAGCCGCCGTCGGGCCGTCAAACGGAATGTCTGAAATACATGTTGCCAGTGCTGAACCAAGCATTGCCACCAGTTCAGGAGAACAATCTTGGTCAACATCCATAACGACATTTTCAAGTGTTACGTCATTGCGGTAATCTTTTGGAAATAACGGGCGCATTGGACGGTCAATGACACGACAGGTAAGAATGGAATTGTCACTTGGTTTCCCTTCGCGTCTCGTAAAACCACCCGGAATACGTCCTACCGAATACATCTTTTCATGGTATTCTACACTGAGAGGGAAAAAGTCAATGCCCTCTCTCGGTTTTTCAGATGCCGTCGCCGTTGATAAAACAACCGTATTGCCATATTTCATAAATGCGGCACCATTTGCCTGAGCTGCCATACGTCCAATATCAACCGATAATGTACGTCCCGCTAACTCCATTGTAAATGTTTTGTACATAATAATCCTCATTTCTGCGCTGTCATCTTTACATCTTCCGGCCTTGCGTCAGGCAGCGCACAGACACAAAGCAGCGTGTGAAACAATATCATTCACACCAATCTTTTCTTTTTCTGTGAGATGCCGAAACTACTGAAAAGACCACTCCCTGAATGCTCTTTTCAGAAGTCTCGGTATCATCTCAATTTATACATACCGTTCTATTATACACAATGAAACGGTAAAATGCAAACATTACTTCTGTGGATAGCTAATCTCATTATCCGGCCATGTTAATATCTCGTCGTGAAACTCAGGAATACGCATAAGGCCGGCGCCAAAGAGATAGGCGCGGTCGCGCTCAGCAATTTCATTGAGCTCCAGCCATTTTACGCCGAGAATGGTCTGTTCTTCCGGCGGCAGTTCAGGATCAATTCCCTTTACTGCAACTGCGTCATCCGGTATTTCCACTAAAAAAGAATAAATTCTGCTTTCTCCGTCCGCTTTATATTCAATTGCCAGTGGACGAAGTATAATCCCCGTTACTCCCGCCTCTTCTTCCAATTCACGAAGAGCCGCTTCTTCCGGTGTCTCTCCATCCTCGATACCTCCGCCGGGCAGATTATAAAAACGGCGGCCTTTTAGAAAGTGTTCCACTAATAAAAGTTTTCCCATTCGGCATACGACTGCCTGACTACGATCTCTTCCCATATCGATACCTCTTTTTCTGTTTTCCATTTGTGCACAATAGCTGATGTGCCATGCAAAAGAGTGCTTTCGTACTCGCATACGAAAGCACCCGGCATAAACATATTATCGGCGCAAGCCCAATTTCTCAATCAGCGCACGATACCCTTCCAAATCGGTTTTCTTCAGGTAATCAAGAAGACCTCTTCTCTTACCAATCATCTTATACATACCACGGCGTGAATGATGGTCCTTTTTGTTCTCTTTCAAATGTTCTGTCAAAGTATTAATTCTCTCTGTTAAAAGAGCTACCTGAACTTCCGGTGAACCGGTATCGTTTGGTGTTCTGCCATAGGCAGCAATAATTTCTTTTTTCTTTTCTGTTGTCATCATAACGATGTACCTCCACTTTTATTATTTGCACCAATTACGCAGACATGGTCGGAGTCGTCCAAAATCCGGGCAATGGTAAATTATTAACTTCTGTATAATAACATAAAGTACCCTGTTTGTAAATAATGAATTGCATTTTATGTCACGATGTCCTCTTAAGACGAAATATCCGCTATATTGATTAACGATACTTCCCTCTCGCGGGTGTCTTCCAACGCCGTTAAAAGGGCATTTGCCGTGTCTAACGATGTCAGGCAGGTCACGCCCGTTTCAATCGAAGTACGACGGATAAGGAAACCATCGTGAGAATGTTCACCCTGTTTCGGAATATCAATTACCAAATCTATCTCGTGGCCGAGAAGTAAATCCATCAGAGTCGGCGCCGACTGTTCAATCTTATTGATACCGATTACATCTACGCCATGTTTCCCTAAAAATCTGGCAGTACCGCGCGTCGCATAAATAACATAACCGAGATTCTGAAAGCGTTTTGCAACAGAGACGGCCTCTTCTTTGGCACTATCGTTCACGGTCAAAATCATTTTCTTATGTTTCGGAAGCTGAATACCTGCGCCTATAAATGCTTTATGGAGCGCTTCCTCGAACGATTTCGCAATGCCGAGGCACTCACCGGTTGATTTCATTTCCGGCCCGAGGCTAATCTCCGCACCTCTCAGCTTCTCAAAAGAAAATACCGGCATTTTAATGGCAATATAATCTGCTTTCGGCGCCAGTCCCGGTTCATACCCCATATCCCTGATTTTTTCACCTAGAATTACGCGGGATGCGAGTTGGACAACAGGTATTCCCGTCACTTTGCTGATATACGGTACGGTGCGCGAAGAGCGGGGGTTCACTTCAATGACATATACTTCTTCATCATATACAATAAACTGAATATTAATGAGCCCCACAACATGGAGCGATTGGGCAAGTTTTTTTGTGTAATCGACCAATATCTCCTGAACATGAGAAGAAATACTCATGGCCGGATATACGGATATACTGTCACCGGAATGTATTCCGGCGCGTTCCACATGCTCCATAATGCCGGGGATTAAAATATCCTCCCCGTCGCATACGGCATCCACTTCAACCTCTTTCCCCATCAGATATTTGTCCACAAGAATCGGATGTTCCTGCACATGGCGGTTAATCACCGACATAAACTCCCGAATATCATCCTCGTTTATGGCAATCTGCATTCCCTGTCCGCCCAATACATAAGACGGCCGCACAAGCACCGGATATCCGAGTTCTCCGGCGGCTGCCAGCGCCTCTTCCGTCGTAAATACCGTCTTGCCGGCAGGTCTTGGAATGCCGCATTTTCCTAAAATCTCATCGAATAGCTCTCTGTCTTCGGCGGCGTCGACATCTTCCGCGCTCGTTCCCAAAATAGGCACGCCCATTTTCAGAAGAGCTTCGGTCAGTTTAATTGCCGTCTGTCCTCCAAATTGCACAACTGCTCCGTCCGGTTTCTCAATATCAACGATATTTTGCACATCTTCTGGTGTCAAAGGCTCAAAATATAACTTATCCGCCACATCAAAATCCGTACTTACCGTCTCAGGATTATTGTTGACGATAATTGTCTCATAACCGCTTCCGGCAAGCGACCACACACAATGGACGGAGCAGAAATCAAATTCAATCCCCTGGCCAATGCGGATGGGGCCGGAGCCAAGTACAAGAATACGCTTCTTAGCGGATTTTTTATCTGCTTCTGCCTCTGTCTGGCTTCCGAACACGCTGTAGTAGTATGGCGTACTTGCCGCAAACTCCGCTGCGCACGTATCGACCATTTTGAATACGGCGGTAATCCCACTTTGCAGACGCATCTGACGCACCTGCTTCTCCGTCATATGGGCATAACCGGCAATCACATGGTCCGGAAATTCCATCCTCTTTGCTTCTGCCAATATGTCCGGCGTAAGTTTCCGGCTCTTTAATATTGTTTCCATCTCTACAAGACGGGAGATTTTATCAATAAACCAGTAGTCTATTTTCGTGATGGCATGGATTTCATCATATGTCGCACCTTTTCGCAACAGTTCGGCGATGATAAAAATACGGCGGTCGTCAACCGCATGAATGCGTTCCAGTAGTTCTTCCTTAGAACGTTCGGAATAACGTCCGATATCTAAACTGTCAATATGCTGTTCCAGAGAGCGAAGCGCTTTCATCAGGGCTCCCTCAAAATTATCACAAATGCTCATGACCTCTCCGGTAGCTTTCATCTGCGTCGTCAACGTCCGTTTTGCCTGAAGGAATTTATCGAAAGGAAGACGGGGAATCTTAACGACACAGTAGTCGAGCGCCGGCTCGAAACCGGCATAAGTCTTTTGCGTAATCGCATTCGGTATTTCATCTAACGTATAGCCAAGAGCAATTTTAGCCGCTACTTTTGCAATCGGATAACCGGTTGCCTTTGAGGCAAGCGCCGAAGAACGGCTGACACGGGGGTTGACTTCAATGACACAATACTCAAAACTTTTCGGATGGAGGGCAAATTGTACGTTACACCCGCCGGTAATACCAAGCTCCGTAATAATGTTCAGCGCAGACGAACGAAGCATCTGATATTCCTTATCCCCAAGCGTCTGGGACGGCGCGACAACGATACTGTCGCCGGTATGAACGCCTACCGGGTCGATGTTTTCCATATTGCAGACGGTAATGCAATTGCCCACAGAATCGCGCATTACCTCATACTCAATCTCTTTCCAGCCAGCGATACACCGCTCAATCAGACACTGACCCACACGGCTCAGCCGCAGTCCGTTCGCACAGATATCCCGTAACTCCTCTTCGTTATCGGCAATACCGCCGCCGCTTCCGCCTAACGTATAGGCCGGACGGATAACAACCGGATACCCTATCTCATTCGCGAAAGCGATGGCATCCTCCGTCTTGTCCACAACGATACTGGCAGCGACTGGTTCCTGTATTTTTTCCATCGTTTCTTTAAACTCAAGGCGGTCTTCCGCTTTGCGAATCGTCTTTGCCGTCGTGCCAATGAGCCGGACGTTTTCCTGTTTTAAAAATCCCGATTCCTCTAACTCCATCGCGATATTTAAGGCGGCCTGACCGCCAAGCGTCGGCAGTATACTGTCCGGTTTTTCTTTTTTTATTAATTTCTGTACGATTTCAACCGTCAGCGGCTCAATATAAACGCAGTCAGCAATGGCTTTATCAGTCATAATCGTGGCGGGATTCGAGTTAATGAGTACAACTTCCATTCCCTCTTCTTTTAATGAACGGCACGCCTGTGTTCCTGCATAATCAAATTCGGCTGCCTGACCAATAACGATGGGGCCGGAGCCAATTACTAATACTTTTTTTATCGCTTCTATTTTGGGCATCGTACACTAATCCTCCTTGCAATCCATCATGTTCATAAAACGTTCAAACAGTACTTCCGAATCTTTCGGACCGGCACAGGCTTCTGGATGAAACTGTACCGTAAATATTTTTTTATTCTTATACGTCAGACCCTCTACGGTTCCATCGTTGACATTGACAAAGGAAACTTCTGCTACTTCTTCCGGTATGGAGGATGCTTTTACGACATAACCGTGATTTTGGGATGAAATATAAACATGGCCGCCTGCCAAATCTTTTACCGGATGATTGGCTCCCCGATGTCCATATTTCATCTTTTCCGTATCGCATCCGGCGGCCAGCGCCATTAACTGATGGCCAAGACATATGGCAAAAATCGGTATGTCCGACTGATAGAGAACCTTCAGCTCGTCAATGATTTCCACACATTCTTTCGGATCTCCCGGACCGTTCGTTATCATAATACCGTCCGGTTTTGCTGCGAGAATATCCACCGCCTTTGTTTGCGCCGGATATACAGAAACTTCACAGCCGCGGTTGAGCAGACACCGCACAATATTATATTTTGTTCCTACGTCAAGAATAGCAACTTTTTTCCTGACAGAAAGGTTGCTATTCGTATTCAAATCGCCCGGTTTGTAGAGGATGACTTCTTTCGTTGTCACTTTCTCCACTACACCACGAACGCTGTATTGTCTAAGTTTTTCGAGAATGGACGGCATATCATCCGGTTTTTCGGTCGTTATCATTCCGTTCATCGTACCCTTTTCCCGTAATATTTTCGTCAACGCCCTTGTATCAATCCCCTGAATCCCCGAAATATTTTGTTCTATCAAAAACTCCTGAATGCTTTGTTCCTTTCGAAAATTACTGCCAAGACGGGCAAGTTCTCTTACGATTAGGCCGTCTGTCTGCGATTGTTTCGCTTCCATATCCGTCCGGCAGATACCATAATTTCCGATGAGAGGATATGTCATAACAACCGCTTGTCCGGCATAACTCGGGTCTGTTAATACTTCCAGATATCCTGTCATGGATGTATTGAATACAATCTCACTGACAATCTCTTTCTTACTCCCTATATTCTTACCGATAAAGACGGTTCCATCTTCCAGTATCAGATATGCTTTCATTTTCTTCTCCTCTCCATTTCCCTTGCGCTATGATGATGAGTCATCAAAAATCAAAATCATTTCCGCTGTTTCCACTAAGCTGTTTCCGCTGTCCATACTAAGTTTTTGAATGTACTTATGCGCCTCTTCCTCAGATAAATGGTTTCTCTCCATCAAAAGATTTTTGGCACTGCTTATAATCTTTTTTTCCCTCTCCGTCCGTTTCTTTGGCATCGGGCGTAACGTCTTTTTCCGCGGCTGATACAGTTCCAATAACATTGTTTCCATCGTACTAATCAACTCATGGGTATGAATCGGCATTGCCAGAGACATAATACTGCCCAAAGAGCACTCTTCAATTTTGGCGGGGGAGGCAATCAGCAGCATACGAAATTCTTTGGGAAGATAGCCGTATATTTCACGATAATACATGTCGCTCAAGCGATAACCGCACAAAACAATGCCGCCATCGCTTTCATTCGCAAGTGAAATAACCTGAGCTGCACTGTTACATGCCGTTATATCGTCATATCCGTTCTGCTGTAAAAGGCTTTTCAATTTTTTTGCATCACTCAGTTGGGGAAACGCCACAATAATTCGTAGAATAATCCGCACCTCCCTATCCATATCTCCTGAACATAGTATTCATTTGATATTCGGAACATTACCCCTTCCTGCTAAATCCTGTCTAAATACTTTTCCACTTCCCATGCCGTTACCTGTTCGCAAAACTGATACCATTCTTCCCGCTTCTTCTCAATCAATATGCGGGACAGCTCTTCTCCGTACACCTCCCTCAAAAATTCATCTTTTTCAAATTCGTGGACGGCTTCCATAAGCGTTCGCGGCAGAATATCAAAAGTACCCTGCTGTGTATCCGTAAGTTCGTCAATACAGGCCGGCGGGTCAATTTTATTGGCAATACCGTCCAATCCGGCAGCCAGACAGCCAGCCAGAACAAGATAGGGATTGCATGCCCCGTCAGGACTGCGCAGGGCAACGCGCGGCCCCATTTCCCCGCTGCTTGTGATGCGCATGAGCGGCGTGCGGTTTTTCCGAGACCAACTAATGTTGACCGGTGCGTTATACCCCGGCACAAGACGCTTATAAGAGTTAATAATCGGATTATTAATCAGCGTCATCCCCTTGATATGCTTCATGATTCCACCCATAAAATAATAGGCTTCCTTACTCAGTCCATACTCCTCTGTCGTATCACTGAATATATTTTTCCCGTTTTTGCACAGAAACATATTAAAAAACATCGCGGAACCCTTTTTGCCATAATTCGGTTTCGGCATAAAGGTGGCATGAAGACCGTGGCGTTTGGCCACGGTACGCACCGTCAGTTTATAAGTCATAATATTATCCGCCGTCTGTATGCCGTCATCAAATTTAAAATCAATATGGTGCTGGCACGCCTCTTTGGCATGATACGAGGATTCCATCTCGAATCCCATTTCCGATAGAGACAAAATAATGTCACGACGGGCATTTTCTCCGGCGTCGACCGGCCCGATATCAAAAAATCCGCCCTTTTCACTCGTCTCTGTTGTCGGCGAGCCATCTTCCGCCATGTCGAACAAAAAGAATTCGGATTCCGGCCCCACATTCAAAGTAAATCCTTCCTCTGCGGCACGGTCAATTACTTTCTTTAAAATATAACGGGAATCCGCCATAAACGGCGTTCCGTCGGGATATTGGACATCACATATGAAACGCGCGACACGTCCTCTCTGCGGACGCCACGGGAAAATGGTAAAAGAATCCAAGTCGGGTACTAATACAAGTTCATCTACATGAGACGTATCAAATCCGTTAATTGCCGCGCCGTCAAACGTGCATTTATGATTGAGAATAGAATCTAACTGTGTGGCCGTTACCGCCATATTTTTTAATATCCCAAAGACATCCACAAACTGGAGGCGGATAAATTCGACATCTTCCTCCTCCACCATGCGTGCGATATCTTCTTTCGTGTAGTGTGACATAATTTCCCCCATTTCCGCGCAGAAGCAAAGTTCTGCCGCTTTTTGTTTGTTATTATTAATCGAGATTAGTATATCCCATCAAATCACAGTCCACTTCCTTTGCCACTTCACGTCCCTCGCGAATCGCCCAGACAACGAGCGATTGTCCGCGGTGCATATCGCCTGCGGCATAGACGCCTTTTTCACTTGTCTCGTAAGAGTCAGGCTTCGTCTTTACGTTCGCGGCGTCTGTTAATTCAATACTAAAATCTGTTGTCACATATTTTTCGCAGCCGAGAAACCCTGCGGCAATAAGCACAATGTCTATGTCCATCACATATTCGCTGTCAGGGATTACTTCCATTTTGCGGCGTCCGGTCTTCTCATCTGTTGTCCAATGCAAGCGGACGCCCTTAACCTGTGTGAGATTTCCTTTGGCGTCGGCAACAAATTCTTTGACCGTCGTCTCATATATTCTCGGGTCACTGCCATAGACGGCGATGGCCTCTTTCTGTCCGTAATCGGTCTTTAAGACTTTTGGCCATTCCGGCCACGGATTTGATTCGGCGCGCTCCAGCGGTGGTTTTGGCATCATTTCCATCTGCACAACCTGATTCGCTCCCTGACGTATCGCCGAGGCAACGCAGTCATTTCCGGTATCACCGCCGCCGATGACAAGTACATTTTTCCCTTTTGTGTCAATATAATCCGTAAAACCCGGATTCCGCAGATGTTTTGTCACCCGCGTCAGATAGTCAACGGCAAAATAGATTCCTTTTGCCTCTCTTCCGGAAGCGCTGATATCGCGGGGATGGGAGGCGCCGCACGTGAGAATGACCCTGTCAAACTGCTCCCGCAACTGTGCCGCATGGATGTCTTTGCCGACATTAACTCCCGTCTTGAAAACAACTCCCTCTTCTTCCATACATTTTATTTTACGTTCGATTACCGATTTGTCAAGTTTCATGTTGGGGATTCCGTACATCAGAAGTCCTCCCGGATAATCTTCCCTCTCAAATACGGTTACCAGATGTCCCCTTTTGTTCAGTTGATCGGCTGCCGCAAGTCCAGACGGGCCGGAGCCGACAATGGCAACCGTCTTACCGGTGCGCACTTTGGGCGGCTTGGCGTCCATCAGCCCGTGTTCGTATCCGTATTCAATAATGGCGTTTTCATTTTCCTTAATCGATACCGGCGAGTCGTGCAGGCCGCACGTACAGGCCGCCTCACACGGAGCCGGACAGACGCGGGAAGTAAACTCCGGAAAATTGTTCGTCTTCAACAGACGTCCCAACGCAAGTTCATAGTTTCCACTGTAAAGCAAATCGTTCCATTCCGGACACATATTATTTAACGGACAACCACTCGCCATACCGCCGATCATCATTCCCGACTGGCAGAAAGGCACGCCGCAATCCATACAACGGGAAGCCTGAACACGACGTTCTTCTTCACTCATTGGTACATGAAATTCGTCGAAGTTTTTAATCCGCTCCAATGGCTTGATTTCCAAATTCTCTTCGCGCTCATAATCCATAAATCCGCTTGGTTTACCCATAATCTCTCATCCTCTCTTTCTTCCTGCTTCCGTCTTTCTTACTCTCATGCCTTTTTTAACTGATAAAAAGCTTCCATCTGCGCCTGTTCGTTGCTCAGCCCCTTCTCTTCCATCTGGGCTATTGCCTGTAACATCGCCTGATAATCGTGTGGAATAATCTTCTTAAACTTAGGCAGATATTCGCTGAAATGCTCCAAAATGGTTTCTCCCAATTCAGATTTTGTTGCTTCCACATGCGCCGTAATCATATTCTTTAACTGCAAAACATCATATTTATCCGTCACTACATTAGAGGAAACTAACGACTTATTCAATTTCAAATATAAATCACTGTTTTCATCCAGTACATAGGCAATTCCTCCGCTCATACCCGCAGCGAAATTCTTTCCGGTCGGCCCGAGAATAACGACGCAGCCTCCGGTCATATATTCACATCCGTGGTCGCCAACGCCCTCTACTACGGCATTGGCTCCGGAATTTCTAACACAGAAACGTTCTCCGGCTATACCATTGATATAAACTTCTCCGCTCGTGGCCCCATACATTGCCACATTGCCGACGATAATATTGTCTTTTGCCTTATAAGGTACATTTGCAGGCGGATACACAATCAGCTTGCCGCCGGATAATCCTTTTCCAAAATAGTCATTGCTGTCTCCGGCCAACTCCAGAGTCAGGCCTTTCGGAATAAACGCACCGAAACTCTGTCCGCCGCTTCCGCTGCATTCCACAACAAACGTATCCGTTTCGACCTCATCCCCGAGTCTTTTCGTGATTTCAGCGCCCAGAATAGTTCCCAGCGCACGATTCGTATTATTTACGTCAACATTTATCCTCGTCTTCTCCCCCGTCTCCAAGGCATTTTTAAATTTTTTCAGGAAGACTTTTTCATCCATCGTTTTCTGCAGACAAAAATCATATCTGTCACGCGGATTGAAAATACGCTTTTTATTTTTTATAAATGGATTCTCAATGACAGGCGCCAAATCCAGTCCTTTCAATCCCGGATTCTCTGCCATATCGTCTCTGACTTTTAATAAATCCGTCCGTCCAATCAGCTCGTTAAGTGTTTTTACTCCCAGTTTTGCCATCCATTCCCTTACTTCCTCGGCAATCAGTTTCATAAAGTTTTCCACATATTCCGGCTTTCCGGCAAAACGTTTGCGCAGTTCCGGATTCTGTGTGGCAATTCCCACCGGACAGGTATCGAGATTACATACGCGCATCATCACGCAGCCCATCGCCACAAGAGGCGCTGTGGCAAAGCCAAATTCTTCGGCGCCAAGCATGGCGGCCACAATGACATCGCGTCCAGTCATCAATTTACCGTCTGTCTCAAGGACTACTTTTGAGCGCAGACCGTTCATCAATAACGTCTGGTGTGTCTCTGCCAGACCAAGTTCCCATGGCAGGCCGGTATTGTGAATGGAACTGGACGGCGCCGCTCCGGTACCGCCATCGTATCCGGAAATCAGAATGACTTCAGCCCCCGCCTTGGCAACCCCTGCCGCTACCGTTCCCACACCGGATTCGGAAACCAGTTTGACGGAAATTCTCGCTTCTTTATTGGCATTCTTCAAATCGTAAATAAGCTGCGCCAAATCCTCGATGGAATAGATATCGTGGTGCGGCGGCGGGGAAATAAGCGATACGCCGGGCGTCGACATTCTTGTTTTCGCAATCCACGGATATACTTTTCCGCCGGGAAGATGTCCGCCCTCCCCCGGTTTCGCTCCCTGCGCCATCTTTATCTGAATCTCTTTGGCGCTCACCAGATAGTGGGAAGTAACGCCAAAGCGGCCGGACGCCACCTGTTTGATAGCCGAACAACGGTTGGTGCCGTCGCTGTCGACCGTCAGCCGCTCCAGACTCTCTCCCCCCTCGCCGCTGTTCGATTTGCCGTGCAGACGGTTCATGGCAATAGCTAATGTCTCATGCGCTTCCTGCGAAATGGAGCCGTATGACATGGCGCCTGTCTTGAAACGTTTCACGATACTGTCAACACTCTCCACCTGCGAAAGCGGAATACTCTTTTTCGGCAGACGGAAATCCAAGAGACTCCGCAGGTTCATAAAGCGGTCTTCGTTATCAATTTCCCGCGAGTACTCTTTAAATATTTTGTAATCTCCGCTGTGTGCCGCCTGCTGCAGCAGATGTATCGTTTTCGGATTATATAAATGTTCTTCCTTTCCACTCCGCGCCTTATGCATACCGGTACTGTCAAGTGTTGTATCATGGCCCAGTTCTAACGGGTCAAACGCTTTTGTATGCAGTTTTTCCACTTGTTTTTCAATGTCATCCAGCGTAATGCCGCCAATGCGGGAAACCGTATCGGTAAAATATTTGCTTGTAACTTCTTCCGATATGCCGATTGCCTCAAAAATCTTCGAACCCTGATAAGACTGAATGGTCGAGATTCCCATTTTGGAAGCAATCTTTACAATGCCGTGCAAAATGGCCTTGTTGTAGTCGTCTACCGCCGCATAATAATCTTTTTCCAGCAATCCGCTGTCAATCAGCCGCTTTATCGTATCCAGCGCCAGATACGGATTGACCGCACAGGCGCCGTAACCGAGCAGCGTCGCAAAATGATGTACTTCCCGAGGCTCCGCGCTCTCAAGTATCATAGCCACGCCCGTTCTCTTTTTCGTGCGTACCAAATGCTGCTGCATGGCGGAAACGGCTAACAGGGACGGAATCGCCACATGGTTCTCATCGACTCCCCTGTCGGATAAAATCAGTACGTTAATACCATCTTTATACGCGCGGTCTGCCTCCAGAAACAGACGGTCGATTGCCTTTTTCAGCGATGTATTTTTATAATAAATAATCGGAATTACCCCTACCCGCAGGCCGGCCGATTCCATATTCTTTATTTTCAGCAAATCCGTATCTGTGAGAATTGGATTTTGAATACGGAGAACCCGACAATTTTCCGGCTCCTCGTGAAGCAAATTGCCATCCTCGCCAATATAAGTAGAAGTTGCCGTAACCACTTCCTCGCGAATCGCGTCAATCGGCGGGTTCGTCACCTGTGCAAACCGCTGTCTGAAATAATTGAACAGCGGGATGGACTGATTGCTCAGCATTGGCAGCGGCGTATCGTGTCCCATGGCGGCAATCGGCTCACTGCCGTTTTTTGCCATCGGTAAAATAGAATTTTTTACTTCTTCATACGTGTAACCGAAAGCTTTCTGTAATTTCTTCCTCTCATCGTCTGAATAATGCTCGACCCGTTTATTTGGTATGGAAATATCTTTTAATTCTACTAAATTGCTATCCAGCCATTCGCCATAAGGCTGGCGGGAAGCATACTTTTCTTTCAAATCGTCGTCATCAATTACTTTTCCCTGTTTCGTGTCGACCAACAGCATTTTCCCCGGACGAAGCCGGTCTTTTTTCACAATGTGTTCTTCACTAATCGGCATGACCCCTACTTCGGAAGATAAAATCAATTCGTCCTCGTCCGTAATATAATACCGCGATGGGCGCAGACCGTTGCGGTCGAGAACAGCGCCGACGATATCTCCGTCCGAAAACAAAATTGAGGCCGGCCCGTCCCACGGCTCCATCATTGTTGCATAATACTGATAAAAGTCCTTTTTCTTCTGACTGATATAACGGTTATTGCTCCACGGCTCCGGAATGGTAATCATAACCGCTAACGGCAGTTCCATTCCGCTCATCACCAAAAACTCCAGTGTATTATCCAGCATGGCCGAATCGGAGCCGCTCGTGTTGATTACCGGAAGTATTTTGTGCAATTCCCCTTTTAACTGTTCCGATTCCATCGTCTCTTCACGTGCCAGCATTTTATCGGCGTTTCCGAGAATCGTATTGATTTCTCCATTGTGGACGATAAAGCGGTTCGGGTGGGCACGCTGCCAGCTCGGCTGCGTATTCGTAGAAAAGCGGGAATGTACAATGGCGATAGCCGACTCATAATCTTTATCCTGCAAATCATCGAAAAACAGGCGGAGCTGCGAAACTAAAAACATCCCTTTGTATACAATCGTTCTCGACGAAAGAGACACAACATAGGTATTTTCGTTGGACTGTTCAAAAATCCGGCGGGCGATATATAATTTCCTGTCGAAATCCAATCCCCTTTCCACTTTTTTCGGTTTTCTTACAAAACACTGTAAAATGCAAGGCATACAGTCCACAGCTCGTTTCCCCAAGACATCCGGCGCAATCGGCACTTCGCGCCATGCAAGAAATTCCATGCCTTCTTTGGCAATAATGTTTTCAAACATCTTTTTTGCCTGATTTCGTTTTAATTCATCCTGCGGGAAGAAAAACATCCCAACGCCGTATTCTCTCTCTTCCCCAAGTGTGATTCCCATTTCTTCCGCTTTTTTTCTGAAAAACTTATGTGATATCTGAAGAAGAATACCAACGCCGTCTCCAGTCTTCCCCTCTCCGTCCTTACCGGCGCGGTGCTCCAGATTGGCAACGATTTTCAAAGCATTCGTGACAGTGCTATGTGTTTTCTTTCCCTTAATATTGACAATGGCTCCAATCCCGCAATTGTCATGTTCAAAAGTGGGATGATACAAACCGACTGACTCTCTTTTACATTCTTCTACATATTCACTCATGGAATTTCCTCCTATCAATATCTTCTTTCATCCTCTTCCCGTCCGGCTTCTGCCGCCCGCACAACAAAAAAACGCCAAAAAAATGTAGAATCCCTACATTCTTTTGACGTCATTGTCTTGCACTATTATATAACAGGCTCTTTTAAATTACAAGTACTTTTTATTCCGTTTCCAATATTTCACCTGATTGACTCAATTGAAAAGTTAATTTCTACCCCTGCGTCCTCTCCCTGTAGAACTTATCCTTACAAATAAGGAGTAGATTTTACCTTTACACATATTGTATCATTTATCATACAGTGATGCCGGTAAACAAGGAGGATACCATTATGGCAAAACATA
>CAJTLS010000025.1:37727-37935 GCA_910577295.1 uncultured Eubacterium sp. | reverse complement strand
GCACATGATTTGTCCACGCTGTGGTTTTCAATCCTTCTTCTGCTCTGTTACAGTCAATCCTTAATATATAACCATCAAAGATGGTAATGTCAATGCTGTTGTGTTGCATATTATATCTTGCATATATTAAGTTCATTTTTATTTGTCCTTTCATGATTTTTTACAAGCATATCAAATCAGTTCCCACGCCTTAATTGTTTTGTGTTAT
>CAJTLS010000025.1:0-37646 GCA_910577295.1 uncultured Eubacterium sp. | reverse complement strand
CACCTCGCACAAATTTAGTGTTTTCAAAGGTTAGAGCAATTCACAATAATAAAATATAACAGTTGTTAATTCCCTTAGATTTTGTGAAAACCCAATCGGAATTTAATTTACACAAGATATTTGGTAGTATGGGAGTAGCCAAAGGGCTATCGTTAAAAAGTTCGTAGTCTGATCGCTCGTAGGGGAAGTGTAAAATTGAATAATACATTTTTACCGATATATTATAAAATGTAATTTGGCTTTATTGTCCTTGGACAAAAAAATCGATTGCCGTGTTTGTGCTGGCTGCAGTTATGAATTGACGATTGCATACAAAGATAACAGAAAAAAGAAAATACATGGAGATTTAGGCAGAGGAACTGTCGATAAAACAGTCACAGATTTTCTTTGTACTATCCCAGAAATGAAAATAAAGCTAGAGGGGGAAGACGATGATTAACCTTGGTACATTAAAAGAAATAAAAGATTTGAGAGAAGTATGGCCACATGAGGCTCATGACTTTACTCCTTGGTTGGCAAAAAATATCGCTATTCTTAGTGATGAAGTAGGTATTGATATTTCTATAGAAGAAACGGAATCATCAGTTGGCGATTTTAATGTGGATATATTTGCTACAGATGCAGACACAGGTAAGAAGATTATTATTGAGAATCAGCTTGAAGAAACTGACCATGACCATTTAGGTAAACTAATTACATATGCATCGGGGAAGTCAGCTGATTTAGTTATTTGGCTAGTAAGAAAAGCAAGACCAGAACATCGTGCTGCAATTGAGTGGCTTAACAATCATACGGATGAAGGTGTGGGCTTTATTCTTTGTGAGATAAAGGTGTTTAGAATTGGTAATTCTGAACCAGCACCAAAGTTTGAGATTATTGAACAACCTAACAATTGGGTTAAGGAAATGAAAAAGCCTTCTGGGTCCATTAAGAGAACCGTGCTTCCAAAGATAAAAGATATGCTTGAGTGGGGAGTTGTTAATGCTGGAGATGTTTTGGTTGCGAAAGGTTCTGACGAGGAGGCTACCCTTCTTCAAAATGGTCATGTTTCCATCAATAATGAAGAAATGTCTATACAGGACTGGCTAAGAAGAGTAACTGGATGGAAGTCTGTAGAAACATATAAATTTGCTATCCACAAAGAAACAGGCAAGGCATTATCCCAAATCCGTAAAGAGTATATGGATGAGAACATGGAATAGTAGATGAAAAGATGGGAAATGATGAAAAAGAGGTAGATGAGAAACTTTACCGTGTTGTACGAAAAAAAGGAAGCCATGTAAATACAAAGGTAAATCCAGATGGTACAAAATCGGCTTTGCAATTTACAGATGATAATATATTGGATTTAGCTTCCTTTGCGATATTATCTGCGTTCCGTGATGGTGAATTTATTATCGAAGGAAAAAGAGTACCTATTGAAAGGTGTGTTAATAATGGGAAATAAATATATTGAAATAGACGAAAGTAAGTGGCCAAGAGCAATGCATTGTGCAATCTTTAGAAATAGTGTAGAACCTGCTTTTTGCGTTACTTTTGAAGCTGATGTTACTGGATTAAAGAAATATGCGAAAGATAATAATTTATCATTTACATTGGCTATGGTATATACTGTTTGTAAATGTGCAAATCAAATTGAGGCTTTTAGATATCGATTTGTAGATGGAAAAATTGTCTTATTTGAAAATATAGATACGGCCTTTACATATTTGAATAAAGAAACAAATCTGTTCAAAGTGGTTAATGTGCCTATGATGGGTGACATTAAAGAGTATTGTATCAAAGCAAAGAAAATTGCAGATGAGCAGGAATCATATTTTACTGGTCCACTTGGAAATGATGTTTTTCAATGCTCTCCAATGCCATGGGTAACATATACGCATATTTCTCATACTAATTCAGGAAAGAAAGATAATGCGACACCACTTTTCGATTGGGGTAAGTATTACGAAAAAGATGAAAGAATATTAATGCCAGTTTCTGTTCAGGCACATCATTCATTTGTTGATGGAATTCATATTGGTGAGTTTGTGGATGCATTGAAAAAATATCTTGGAAGTATTTATTGAGATATTGAGAAGAGGGCGTGTAGCTGCACACCCTTTGTTTGATAGTGAACACCCTCTAGGTAAAATTGAACACCCCTAGGTCAAAAAGTGCGTTCAAATGAAACCTTAAAATCGCAGTAGTAAAACATCAAGATTTCTACTACGATTTTACCACTATACACGGCTGTAAAATGCTAAATCTTGGCATTTTGAGATAGGAGAAATTTATGATTAGAGTTTTATTCATCTGCCACGGCAACATTTGCAGATCCCCTATGGCGCAGTTTGTTTTTCAGGACATGGTGAACAAACGGGGACTTGCGGAGCAGTTTACCATTGATTCGAAAGCTACCAGTACGGAGGAATTGGGGAATACCCCACACCGTGGAACTGTACGCAAAATGAATGAAATGGGGATTCCGGTAATACCCCACCGCGCCAGCCAGATTACCCGACGGGATTATGCCGGATATGATTATATAATCGGCATGGATACATGGAATATAAGAAACATGAACCGTATATTTGGCGGTGATCCGGAAAGCAAAATATATAAACTGCTCGCTTTTGGCGGCGATGGCAGAGACATAGCAGATCCGTGGTATACGGGCAATTTTGATGAGACATATGAGGATGTAAGCGAGGGGTGCGAAGATTTTTTGCGTTATCTCGAAGAAAACAATATAATTTGAAGGTGGAAGTTAGTGTGAAACAATAAGCTCGATAGCTTATTGTTTCGCAAAGCGAACATACTTCCTCCGCTGCGCTTCGAAATGGAGGTCACTATGAAAAAGGCTATGGCAATGTTTTTGGCGCTTTCCCTTGTATTGTCATCCGTACATATGGCAGACGCAAAGATAAGGGTTGTAAAGTTACCCTGCCTGAAAAGCTGATGGAGATTAATGACCATGCCTTTGAGGGATGCAAGTCAATAAAGAAATTGAAAATTCCTAAGTGGGTAAATTATATTGGGGCAGGGGCGTTCAAAAAGTGTAAAGCGCGTGTTGTAATGTCACCGTATATGAAGAAAGTAAAAGATTCGTCAGAGAAAGAAGCACATTATGAACTCTTTGTTGACAGCCGCCTGAAAGATGAGCCGGATTCTGGGAAACAGCAGATACCGTACCGTGCGATTGATGAAATTCAGCCGGATACAAAACAGATAGAGATGTTAAAAGGAAACCGGCATACGCTTGTCACACATTTTAAAACGGAACAGGTATGGTATACTCTTTTGTCAGACGGGTTACGGTATCGTTCCTCTAATCCTGAAGTGGCAGCGGTAGATGATTATGGTGTTGTTACGGCAAAGAAAAAAGGTACGGCAAAAATCACAGTCACGCATTTATATTTGTATAATTATCATAATTATGTGGCAGGAAAATATAATGTAAGTGTTACAGTGCAGTAAAAATTCTGTTCTGCCTGAGGAGCCAGAATTTGCGAAATAAAAACAGCAGGAGGTTATGGAAATGAAAGTATTATTAGTAAATGGCAGTCCGCACAAAGAGGGGTGTACATATACGGCACTTCGGGAAGTAGCGGGAGCGCTTGAGAAAAATGGTATGGAAACGGAGATTATGTGGCTTGGTGTCGGAGAAATTGCCGGATGTATCGGCTGCGGCGTATGTGCGAAGAAAGGAGAGGGGTGTTTTCGCAAGGATATTGTCAATGACTTTGTAGAAAAAGCGGCGCAGGCGGACGGTTATATCTTTGGGACTCCGGTGCACTATGCGGCAGCGTCGGGAGCGCTTACGTCCTTTATGGACCGTGCCTTTTATTCTGGTGGCGCCAAGATGGCAGGCAAACCGGCGGCAACCGTTGTAAGCTGCCGACGCGGGGGAGCCAGTGCAACTTTCGACCAGATAAATAAGTATTATACGATTAATAATATGCCGGTTGTGTCCTCTCAATATTGGAATCAGGTTCATGGAAGCAATGCCGAAGAAGTAGTAAAGGATGAGGAGGGGATGCAGACGATGCGTACTCTTGGAAACAATATGGCATGGCTGCTCCGGTGTATAGAAGCTGGTAAGGAAAAGGGAATCCTGTTTCCTGAACGAGAGCCGGTCATTCGTACGAATTATATACGTTAGGCGGCAATATAGAAGAAAAGAAAGTGAGGATATGGAACATAAGAAATCCATATCCTCACTGTTTTGTTTTAACTCTCCTGCAAATATTTTTCATTGGCGGAAATTATTTGTGCCATGGCATCTTTTCCCGGAGCGCCTATTGTATTGCGCTTTTCCACGCAGGTTTTCATCGAAATAGCCTCATAAATATCTTCGTCGAACACAGAAGATATCTTTTTGTATTCTTCCAGAGGCAGTTCATCTAAAGAAATATTTTTATCGATACAGAGTAGTACGAGCTGCCCGATTATTCCGTGGGCGTCACGGAATGGTACGCCGTGGTTGACAAGATAGTCGGCGGCATCGGTGGCGTTGGTAAATCCGCGCTTAGCGCTGGCAGCCATGACGGCTTCATTGAATTTCATCGTGTCAATCATTCCGGTAAAGAGTGCGAGACATCCTTTAACGGTATCAATGGCGTCAAAGGTTAATTCCTTGTCTTCCTGCATATCTTTATTATAGGCAAGCGGAATACCTTTCATCGTAGTGAGGAGAGAAATTAGTGCGCCGTACACACGTCCTGTCTTTCCGCGGACAAGTTCGGCGATATCCGGATTCTTCTTTTGCGGCATAATACTGGAGCCGGTAGAGTAGGAATCGTCTATTTCCACAAAACGATATTCATTTGAATTCCATAAAATAATTTCTTCGCAGAAGCGGCTCATGTGCATCATAATCGTCGAAAGGGCGCTAAGCAATTCGATTAAGTAGTCGCGGTCGGAGACCGAGTCCATACTATTCCATGTCGGGCCGTCAAATTTTAACAGGGAAGCGCTGTACTCCCGGTCTAAAGGATATGTTGTGCCGGCCAGAGCGCCTGCGCCGAGAGGGCAGTAATTCATCCGGTCGTAAATATCGCGCAGTCGGCTGCGGTCGCGGCGGAACATCTCAAAATAGGCGCCGAGATGGTGAGCCAACGTAACCGGCTGGGCTTTCTGCAGATGAGTAAAGCCCGGCATAAATGTTTCTATATGCTCCGACATAAGCCGGTGAATAACAGACAACAAATCTTTTAAAAGGTCGTTCAGGGCTGCAATCTCATCCCGGGTGTATAATTTCATATCCAACGCCACCTGATCATTCCGGCTGCGTCCGGTGTGCAGTTTCTTGCCTGCGTCGCCAATCCGTTCAATGAGCGTAGCCTCCACAAAACTGTGAATGTCTTCGTGTTCCGGCGTAATTAACAGGGTGCCGTTTTCAATATCTCGCAAAATGCTTTGCAAACCGTCGACAATGGCGTCTTTTTCTTCTTCCGTCAATATGTTTTGCTTTGCTAGCATAGTTACATGTGCAATACTGCCGAGTATATCCTGTTTATAAAATTTCTGGTCGTAGGAGATGGATGCATTAAAATTATGCACCAACTGATTAGTTTCTTTCGTGAATCGTCCTCCCCAAAGCTTCATAAGAATCCTCCATTTGTAAATATTTTCTCTGTTATGCTTCTTATATACTATCATTTTCAAATATAAACCGCAACCGTAAATTATTTGCTTCCAAGGCGGGCGCATGGTAAAATAGGGAAAATGAAAAGCGAGGTAGATGACATGAAGAAATGGTTGCCGGTAATCGGTTATACGGTATTAGCTGTAGTTGTATATTATATTATTGACGTATTGCTATCTATGGTATTTGGCTTGTGGGTTTTATCTGCATCCTCAAAAGAACAGTATTACCAATGTACCTTATTTGCCAATATTATACAAAAAGCAGCGACGCTTCTTGTATTTGGGCTTTGGTACAAAAAGAAGACCGAAAAATCAAAACCTGTAAAAAGGACGAGAGGGAAAATTTCCGTAAAAAGCGGCATTTGTCTGCTGGGTATCGGGCTGTTTGGCCAATATGCCATGTCGTTTCTGCTGATGCTGATTTATTTGGCTTTTCCCGCTGCCTTTGCGCGATACGAGGAGCTGACCAGTTCCGTCAGTCTGAGCAATTCGTATCCGCTTCTCATTCTTTTTCTTGTTGTGATTTTGGGGCCGGTTGCGGAAGAAGTTTTCTTTCGGGGAGTGATTTACGGGCAGTTGAGAGAGGGATTTTCTGCTGTACCTGCGGCGTGTATTTCGGGAGTCATGTTCGGTATTTACCACAAAAATCTTGTACAGGGAATATATGCCACCATCTGCGGCATTGTACTTGCGTGTCTGTTTGAAAAGACGCACACCATTTGGGGTTCGATTATAACGCATGTGATGTTCAATTTGAGTTCTTATCTTGTCGCGGCAATCAGAAACATATTTAACGATTTTCATTGGCGGATTCCTGCGGTTTATATGTTTGTTATTCAGATTCTATGTTTTGTTGTTGTCTGTTTGTTGATACATACCATTAGGCGGGAGCCAGAGAGAAATGAACTTTCAAGAGCTGAAAATGAACTATTTTAATGAAGTTATTGACATTTCGGTTAAAGGAGCATAAAATGATAAATAAAGAAAATTGAACTTTGAACTTTCTGAAAAGGAGGGAACTCTTTGCAGGCAGATATTTTTTCCAAAAGATTAAATGAAGTAATGAAAACGAAAAAAATAAAACAGGTCGATTTAATCCGGCGGGCGGCGGAACAGGGAATAAAGCTCGGTAAGAGCCAGATAAGCCAGTATGTCAGTGGGAAAACGCTTCCACGGCATAACGTTATGGCGGTATTAGCTGAGATACTTGGGGTAGAAGCGGCATGGCTGCGTGGAGAAGCAGCGCAGACGGCGGTCGCGGAAACGGATGGGCAAGTGAAACAGGAGCACAAGGAAAAAGGGAAAAGAGGGTCAGATATGCGTGAATTTAGTAAGTCAACGAAATTAGATAATGTATTATATGATGTGAGGGGGCCGGTTGTGGATGAGGCAATGAGAATGGAAAGAGCCGGAACTCATATTTTGAAATTGAACATTGGCAATCCGGCGCCTTTTGGTTTCCGGACGCCCGACGAAGTTATTTATGACATGAGCCAGCAGCTAACGGAATGTCAGGGATATTCCGATTCCAAGGGGTTGTTTTCCGCAAGAAAAGCAATTATGCAGTATGCGCAGATAAAAAACATTCCCAATGTATCCATTGATGATATTTATACGGGGAATGGCGTCAGTGAACTCATTAACTTGTGTATGTCGGCGCTGCTGGACGATGGCGATGAAGTGCTTATTCCATCGCCGGATTATCCACTGTGGACGGCGTGCGTGACGCTGGCAGGAGGGAAAGCGGTACATTATATATGCGACGAGCAGGCGGAATGGTATCCGGATATCGCAGATATGAGGGCAAAGATTACTGACAGGACGAAAGCGATTGTCATTATCAATCCGAACAATCCTACTGGGGCCCTTTATCCGAAAGAAATTCTGCAGCAAATAGTTGATTTGGCGCGGGAACACCAGTTAATTATTTTTTCCGATGAAATATATGACCGTCTAGTTATGGACGGGGCCGAGCATGTGTCTATTGCCTCCATGGCGCCGGATTTGTTCTGTATTACGTTCAGCGGATTGTCCAAATCTCATATGGTTGCCGGATATCGCATTGGCTGGATGATTTTGAGCGGAAATAAAAATTGTGCCAGAGGTTATATCGAGGGCCTAAACATGTTGTCCAACATGCGTCTCTGTTCCAACGTACCGGCGCAATCTATCGTTCAGACTGCTCTCGGTGGATACCAGAGTGTGCAAAATTATGTGAAACCGGGAGGGCGGGTCTATGAACAGCGGGAGTTTATTTATAATCAATTAAAAGATATTCCGGGGATTACGGTTGTGAAGCCAAAGGCGGCATTTTATATTTTCCCTAAATTGGATGTAAAAAAGTTCCATATAAAAGACGATGAAAAATTTGCGCTCGATTTGCTTCGTGATAAAAAAATATTATTAATTCACGGCGGCGGTTTTAACTGGCAGCAGCCGGATCATTTCCGCGTTGTATACCTGCCGCGAATCGAGGTGTTGGAAACAGCGGCTGAGAAATTAGCGGACTTTTTTGAATATTATCGTCAGTGAAACTGAAAATGGAGTTGCGTTATACGAATTTTTTCGGTATAATATTCAGCGAGACAGAATAGAGGAGGAACAGAATATGGCTATGGTAGTCAATGATGTGACTTTAGCAGCTCATACAGTTTTACAGACAGACAGTAAAAAAGAGAGGGAAACGAAATCCAGTATTACCCCCTTTCGAAAAATTTTAGATCAAGAAGAGAAAAACCTTGCATGGCAGGCAGACAAGTCGTCGGGAGCGGCGCAGACAGCCAAAAGTGTCAATACGGACACGATATCAAAGTCTGCTTCGTCTGCGAAAGGCGGGACGACTCAATTAAAGGATATTTTTCAGCGGGCGGCAGAAAAGTATGATATATCTTATGATTTTTTAGTTGCTGTTGCCAAGGCGGAATCGGATTTTAATCCAAAATGCGTATCTTCGGCAGGCGCGCAGGGAATTATGCAGGTGATGCCGGAAGAACAAAAAGGTTTGGGGATAAAAGACCCGTTTGACGCCGAGCAAAATATTATGGGAGCGGCAAAACTCTTAAAGGCGCATTTGAAAAAGTTTAACGGAGATTATACGCTAGCGGCAGCCGCATATAATGCGGGAAGCGGACGTGTGCAGAAATATGGCGGCGTACCTCCTTTTAAAGAAACGCAGAATTATGTGAAAAAAATTCAAAAGTTTATGAAAGAGGGCGTAACAGTTCCAGATAAAAAAGTGAAGACAAGCACTGCGGGAACTGCGAAAGAGAGTTCTTCCGCGGTGGAGAAAGAAAGTACAGCCGAATCGGGAAAGACAATCGCAACGGGAGTTGCGGCAACACAGGCGGATTTCGATAAAATAACGGTTGCCGTCGGAACGGGTGACAACACTGTTACGATGAGTTATGGCGCCTATTTAAGATATTTGGAAGTCGGAAGCACCGGAGTGGGATGATATAATTAAATGTTAAATTTGTTACAAAATTTATTCGACACTTGCAGAATGGTAAATTTTAGTATATACTATATTCTGTCGTGTCGAATTTTTTTTGTAATTTTATGTAAAAAGGGAAAATAAGGAAAGAGAAAATGAATGTACGAAGAATGAAAAAAAGAGCAGGTTATGTTTTATTGTTGGCAATGATGCTTCCGTTATGGACGCCGGCGATTACCGCTTCGGCAGAGACGGTGAAAAAGAACGAGGATTCTGTATGCGGAAATGCCGTCAGCGGAAACGCAGTCGTTGTTCCGACTTGTACGCCGGAAGCAACGCCGGAGGTACAGCCGCCGACGCCCGTGCCAACAGACAACTGGAAAGTGACTTTGAAGAAAGTAAGCCATCCGAAAAAAATCAGCAAAGGAACCAGTTTTGACGTGAAAGGAACGCTGATTTCCGCCCGCAAAATAAAATATGTGCAGGCCGAAATTAAGGATGACGACGGCGAGACATTATACAAAAAGAAAGTAAAGGTAAATAAGAAGAAATTCAATTTAAAAAAAGTAGACCGTGCCCTGAAGTTTTCGAAACTGAGAAAAGGAAGCTATGTATATGAGGTTACGGTAACAGACAAAAAGAAAAATGAAAAAGAAGTTATTGACGATGATTTTTCCGTAAAACAGCAAAAATGGATGGTGCCGGTTCAAAATCCCCGTTGGGGCGACGGATGGCATTGCCACTGTGGAACACACCATGGGCGCCATTACGGGTGGGATATTTTAGGAGGAAAGCGGAATATCCGGGCAGCTTCTTCCGGCGTCGTAGTGTATGCCAAGTACCATGGAGGCAGTAGTTTGGGTTCCTTTGGCAAGCTCATTATACTATATCATGGAAACGGTGTGTATTCCTATTATGCGCACTGCTCTAAAATAAAAGTAAAGATTGGGCAGAAAGTAAATACCGGTGATTGTATTGGTAAGACCGGCTCGACAGGTATGGCGTTTGGCCCACATTTGCACTTTGAGCTTCGCAAAGGGCCGGAATTTAACGAAGATTATAATGCGGCAAAATTAGTGGACAAGTATACATATAAGCAATTCAATCCATCGAAAAAAATCAAGCGGAATCGGGCATAAATCGTTCCGTTATCAAGTTATACGAGTAAAGTAGTAATGGCAGACTGATAGAGTTTCTCACTATTGGCCTGCCAGTTTTCGCATACTTTTAAAGCATCCGATTCGGTTGCCACTTCCAGTTCGAGCCGGAAGAGGATTCGCTTTCCCTCCCTCATTGTGCAGGAGGCAAGATAAGTTCCTTCCGGCGTGAGGTGATAGTCGCTGACAAAGGCGGTTTCATCGATAATCTGAAACTTATTTTCTTGTAAATAATCATCAATTTCCTTGCGGATATCCAGTGACAGCGGGGTGCCAAAGAGAGCCAGCGTCTGTCGTCCGGCGTCTGTAATCGTATAATAGGAAAGATGATAAGTGCTATCCTCCTGAATCAAATCTGCCTGAAGAAGTTCTCCAAAAGCATTTTGTAACGTAAAATAGTTGGTATAACCGTGTTTGGTTATGTAATCGGAAATGATTCCGGAGGGAAGCGGGGCGTCCACCTTGCTAAGCGTATAAAGTATGATGAGTTTATAAATTGTTATGGAACCGTTTGTCATAATGTCCTCCGTGTGCGTTAAACTGCATGATGAATTAGTGATGAATGTGTGCCTTAACAGCAGCGCTAACAGCGTCGGCGACCCGAGAATCAAAAGCCTCCGGCATAATATTATTTTCATTGAGCTCTGATTCCGGAACAAGGGAAGCGATTGCCAGAGCGGCCGCCAGCTTCATCTCTTCCGTAATCTGACTTGCGCGCCCTTCTAAGGCGCCTTTGAAAATACCGGGGAAAGCAATTACGTTGTTGACCTGATTTGGAAAGTCGGAGCGTCCGGTACCGACTACTTTGGCGCCTGCCTTTTTTGCCAAATCTGGCATAATTTCTGGAACCGGATTTGCCATCGCAAACAGAATCCCATCCGGATTCATAGAGGCAACCATCTCTTCACTGACGATTCCGGGTGCGGATACGCCGACGAAAATATCGGCGCCGACAAAAGCATCGGCTAACGTCCCCTCCCGTTCTTCCAGATTTGTGACGTCCATCATTTCTTTCTGCATCCAGTTTAAATTTTCACTTTGTTTGTTCAAAATACCGGATTTATCACATAAAATCAAATGTTTGAATCCATAGTTCAGAAGAAGCTTGCTGATGGCAATGCCGGCGGAACCAGCGCCGTTTATGACAACCCGGCAGTCTTCCTTTGTTTTGCCGACAACCTTTAAGGCGTTGATAATACCGGATAGAACAACGATGGCAGTACCGTGCTGGTCATCGTGAAAAACAGGGATATCTAATATTTCTTTCAAGCGGGTTTCTATTTCAAAACAGCGAGGCGCAGAAATATCTTCCAGATTGATACCGCCAAAAGCAGGTGCAATATGAGTAATAGTGCGGATAATTTCTTCCGTATCCTGTGTGTCCAGACAGATGGGAAATGCGTTTACGCCGCCAAACTCCTTAAATAATACAGCTTTGCCCTCCATGACCGGCAAAGCGGCTTCCGCACCGATATTGCCAAGTCCTAAAACAGCGCTGCCGTCCGATACAATAGCAACTGTGTTTGATTTAATCGTATAACGATAAGCAGCTTCTCTATTTTCAGCAATTACTTTGCATGGTTCCGCCACTCCCGGAGTATATGCCATAGCCAAATCTTCGCGGGATGTAATGTGGCACTTGGATGTAGTATTAATTTTGCCATTCCATTGTTCATGTAATTGCAATGCTTTTTCACTCTGTGTCATGTTAATCCTCCAATCTTTTTCAATCCAGTCATGAAAGGCCTTTTAACCTTTCGACCCTAGCATAGATATCATACCATTTTTAATAAGTAAACACAATATTTTTCTCTTGTGCTTTAATTTTACAATTGCTATAATGGAAACAATATGAGAAGATAGAAAGGGGTTATTGCATGACATACGAAGAGGCTTACCAGAAGTTATCTCCTGTGGGGCAGGAGCACTTATTAAAGTATTATGAGGAATTAAACGGGCAGGAGAAGAAAAGTCTTCTTCAGCAGATTGAAGAATTAGATATCTCTTTATTGGATTTGACGAAAGATGGCGTGAAAGAAGTGCCGAAAGGGAAATTGGCTCCGCTGGGCGCGCTTACGTTAGAAGAGATTGACGATAAAAAAGAAGAATTTGAAGCAATCGGCATGGAAGCGATAAGAGAGTGTAAAGTAGGAGCCGTATTGCTGGCAGGCGGACAGGGAACTCGCCTTGGACTGGATAAGCCGAAAGGGATGCTGCAAATCGGCGTTCATAAGGAATTGTTTCTGTTTGGCCAGTTGATTAACAATTTACTGGAAGTTGTAAGAAAAGCAGACGCATGGATACCTCTTCTGATTATGACGAGTGAAAAAAACAACGAAGACACCGTTTCCTTTTTCAAAGAGCACGATTATTTTGGATATAATGAGGACTATGTGTTCTTTTTTCAACAGGAAATGGCGCCATCCGTAAGTTATGATGGGAAAATATATATGGAAGAAAAGTATAAATTATCCACTTCACCGAACGGTAACGGCGGCTGGTTTTCTTCTTTAGTAAAAGCAGGTTTGACAGAGACGTTGGAAAAGATGGGTGTAGAATGGCTCAATATTTTTTCCGTGGACAATGTGCTGCAAAAGATGGCGGATCCCGTATTTGTGGGAGCTACATTACAGGCTGATTGTGTCTGCGGCGCAAAAGTAGTAGCTAAGGCAGATCCGAATGAGAGGGTCGGCGTGCTGTGTCTGGAAGACGGCAAGCCGTCGATTGTAGAATATTACGAGATGACGGACGAAATGATTCATTCCCGAACAAAAGAGGGAAGATTGTCATACAATTACGGCGTCATACTCAACTATCTGTTCGAGTTAGAGACGCTGAAAAGAATTATGAATGAAAATATGCCGATGCATGTTGTGGAAAAGAAAATTCCTTATATTGACGAGCAGGCGTCTCTTGTGAAGCCGGAGGAGCCGAACGGGTATAAGTTTGAAACGCTTGTTTTGGACATGATTCGCCTGATGGATAACTGCCTTTCTTTTGAGGTCGACCGCAGTAAGGAGTTTGCGCCGATTAAGAATCGCACCGGCGTTGACTCGCTGGAAAGCGCCAGAGAGTTGATGAAGCTGAATAAAATTGATTTTTAGTGTGGTAGGGCAATCGTTTAATCATTTGTCTCCCCGCTGTCCTAAAAATGACAAATGATTAGGCGATTGCCCTATTAGTGGATAAAAGGGGCTTGCAAGAGCCCCTTTTATACGTTATAATACAGTACAACAATTCGCATCTCTATACAGAAGAATCTGTTATTATCTTTAATCGAACGAGTATAATCCGATTTTCCCACAGGTGTGATTACAGGATATAAGAGGTTTTATTTAGAAAGGAAGAAAACGATGGATTTGACAAAAATGACATTGGCAGAATTGCGGGAATTTGCCAAGGAAAAAGGCATAAAAGGAATTACAGCTTTGAGGAAACCGGAATTAGCGGCTAGAATTGCGGAAGTCGTGCAGTCGGAAAATAAAAAAGAGAAAGAGAATGAGAAGAGCAGCGATTGGAAAAAGGATAATGAGAAAGCGAGACAACGGGAAAAGAGTTGGGATAGTGAGCGCACAAAAAATCGGGAAACCGAGCGGGTAAGAGAAAAGCCGCGCAATATAGAAAGAGGAAAAGAAAGAGAAAGAAAACGGGACTATGAGACTCCCGCGCATGCGAATAATGTAGCGCAGAATACGAATTATTATTATAATCTGAATCATAAGCAGCGATATCACGATGGCAGCGATGGTCTGATTTCGATTGTCAAAGACCGTCAGATTGCCGATGTACATCCAAAAGAAATCAAGGACATTGATAGTGGAGTGACAAAGAAAGGCATTTTGGAAATCATGCAGGAAGGGTTTGGCTTTATCCGCTGTGACAACTTTCTTCCGGGGGAGAACGACGTCTATGTGGCGCCGCAGTTTATACGGCGTTTCGGACTGCGCTCCGGTGATATTGTAGAGGGAAATCTGCGAATAAAGACAGCCAATGAAAAGTTTAGTGCATTACTGTATATGAAAAAAGTTAACGGGCGTTCGCCGTCTTATTTATATTCCCGAAAGCGGTTTGAGGATTTGACTCCGGTATTTCCGGACAGCAGACTGCACTTGGAGACCCCCGGCGCAGGAGTATCCATGCGTATGTTAGATTTGATATCGCCAATCGGCAAAGGACAGCGCGGCATGATTGTGTCGCAGCCGAAGACAGGTAAGACGACTTTGCTGAAGCAGGTGGCAAAGGCCATCACACAAAACTATCCGAAGATGAACTTGATTATTCTTCTGATTGACGAGCGTCCTGAAGAAGTGACGGATATTAAAGAATCAATTGAGGGGAAAAAGGTAGAAGTTATCTATTCTACGTTCGATGAATTGCCGGAGAATCACAAGCGTGTTTCGGAAATGGTGATTGAGCGTGCAAAGCGTCTGGTAGAGAGCGGAGAGGATGTCACGATATTACTGGACAGCATTACCCGTCTGGCCCGCGCCTATAATTTAACGGTGACGCCGAGCGGGAGAACTCTTTCCGGCGGCTTAGACCCGGCGGCATTACATATGCCGAAAAAGTTTTTTGGCGCCGCACGGAATATGCGGGAGGGCGGCAGCCTGACAATTTTGGCGACGGCTCTTGTCGATACCGGAAGCCGTATGGATGATGTGGTTTTTGAAGAATTTAAAGGAACCGGCAACATGGAATTGGTACTGGACCGGAGTTTGTCGGAGAGGCGGATTTTTCCGGCGATGGATATTCAAAAATCAAGCACAAGGCGGGAGGACCTTCTGTTGAACGAAGAGGAGCAGGAAGCGGTGCTTAAAGTGCGCCGGGCCTTAGGCGGAATGAAATCAGAACAGGCGTTAGAGCAGATACTAAATCTGTTTAAGCGGACGAAGTCAAATAAAGAATTTATTGAAACGGTAAAAAAGATGCATTTGTAAATTATAAAAAAGTGCTTGCATTTGAGAGGATTACATGATACAATGAGCAAGCAGTTTTTGAGCAAGAGACTTGTTTCTCATTTATAGATAAGAGATAAGGAAAATATAAGTAGTGAGGTGAAAGAAACATGAGAGAGGGAATTCATCCGGAATATTATCAGGCAAAAGTTGTTTGCAACTGTGGTAACACATTTACGACAGGATCAACGAAAGAGGAAATTCACGTTGAGGTTTGTTCCAAGTGTCATCCATTCTATACGGGACAGCAGAAATCGGTTGCAGCCCGTGGTGCGATTGATAAGTTCAATCGTAAATATGGCTTAAAATAATTTGTTGAGAACATGGGCAGAGCCAACGTGGTTCTGCCCTTTTTTCGCAGGAGTCGTCGCAGTAACGCTCCGGAATGGGGGATTAGGTTGAAAAATAAGCTTGATAGCTTATTTTTCAACCCACTATTTGTGCTGAAGCGCCACAAATAGTATTAATGCACAGAGCAAAAACAACTCTGCTGCTTTTTGCTCGTGCCTCCTCCGCTGCGCTTCGGAATGGGGGATTAGTATGAAATATTCAGGAATTGGTGGTCAGGCCGTACTGGAAGGCATAATGATGAAAAATCAAAAAGAATATTCCGTAGCTGTGCGTAAACCAGATGGAGAGATAGAAGTCAAAAAGGAATCGTGCAGGAGTCTCCGCGACCACAGCAAGGTAGCAAATCTGCCGGTTATCCGCGGTGTCGTGACGTTTGTCGAATCGTTAAAGACTGGTATGAAGACATTGAATTATTCAACTTCCTTTTATGAGGACGAAGAGGAACAAAAAAAGGAAGAAAAAAAGAATAACGAAAAGAAAGAAGATATTAAAGACAGCCTGATAATGGGACTCGTTTTGATGTTGGCAATCATATTGGCAATCGGCATTTTTGTGGTAGGGCCGTTCCTGCTCTCGGAAGCATTAAAAAAACCGATTCCCTCTCCGCAGTTACGAGGCCTCATAGAGGGCGCCTTGCGTGTCATCCTGTTTGTTGTATACGTGAAACTGATTTCTCTTATGAAAGATATAAAAAGAGTTTTTATGTATCACGGGGCGGAGCATAAATGCATTAATTGTGTGGAGAACGGGGAAGATTTAACGGTAGCGAATGTGAGGAAACAGACAACGGTACATAAGCGTTGTGGAACCAGTTTTTTGCTTATTGTAATGTTTGTCAGTATATTATTCTTTATGTTTATTGTTGTTGGAAACATATGGTTGCGCATGCTGCTGCGTATTCTTCTCATTCCAGTTATAGCCGGATTAGCGTATGAGTTTATCCGCTTTGCGGGAAGCCATGACAACGCTGTCATAAACGTTCTGAGTAAGCCGGGACTTATGCTGCAGGGGCTGACAACGGCAGAGCCGACGGACGATATGATAGAAGTTGCGATTGCGTCGGTGGAGGCAGTGTTTGACTGGAAAGAATTTATTGCTCATATGGATGACGAACAGGAGAAACCGGTAACGGATGAGGAACCGGCGGCAGAAGCACAGAGTAAAGAAGAAAAAAAGGAAGAGAGCGTAGAATCGGCAGAAGAGAGCGGCGAGGATATAGAGATTCTGGATATTGATGAAATCGAGGAAGAAGAGAAAGAAATTCTTGAAAAAATCAATGAGTATTTTGAGGATGGAGAACAATGACAATACGGGAAATGCTCGTTTATGGCGAAAGGCGTTTGCAGCAGGCGGATATACCGGAGGCAAAAGTCAATGCGTGGTATCTGTTTGCCCATGTTACGGGAATGACAAAGAGTTCGTTTTTTTTGCGAGCGGAGGAAGAAGCGGAAGACGGCTGGCTGACAGAGTACGGGCATATGCTGAATCTGCGTATGACGCGCAGGCCTTTGGAGTACATTACCAATGAGACGGAATTTATGGGTCTGCCGTTTTATGTGGACGAGAATGTACTGATACCGAGACAGGACACAGAGTGTCTGGTGGAAGAAGCGCTTTCGTACGTGCAGGGAAAGGACGTGTTGGATTTGTGTACGGGTTCCGGCTGTATCGGCATTAGTCTGGCAGTATTGGGCGGCTGTCGCTCGGTAACGCTGGCAGATTTGTCAGAAGCGGCATTGCGCGTTGCGCGGGAAAATGCGCATAAAAATCAGGCGGATGTTTTGTTTGTGCAGGGTGATTTGTTTGAAAATATAGAGGATACATATGATGTAATCGTTGCCAATCCACCGTATATTCCAACTTCGGAAATCGAGCGGTTAATGCCGGAAGTCAGAGACTATGAGCCGCGTCCGGCTTTGGATGGCGAGGAAGACGGATTACATTTTTATCATCGCATTATCGGGGAGAGCAGCCGGTATCTGCGGTTCGGAGGACGGCTTTGTTTTGAGACGGGGTATAATCAGGGGAAAGCTGTCTGTTCTTATATGAAAAAATCAGGGTATACGAATGTGGAGATAAAAAAAGATTTGGCAGGACTGGATAGAATTGTCACAGGCTGCAGAATGGAGGAATAAGATGTTTGATAAGCTGGAAGATACACTGCTTCGCTATGAAGAGGTACTAAATGAATTAAGTGAGCCGGATGTATTGAACGACCAGATAAAATATCAGCGTTTGATGAGAGAACAATCGGAGCTGGAGCCGATTGTAGCAAAATATAAAGAATATAAAGAGAAAAAAGAGGGCATAGAAGACAGTCTGTCAATATTAGAAGAAGAGACGGACGAGGAAATGCGCGAACTGGCAAAAGAGGAGCTGAACGAGTGCAGAAGCAGTGTGGAGGTAATCGAACAGGAACTGCGGATACTCTTGTTGCCGAAAGACCCGAACGACGATAAAAACGTAATTGTGGAAATCCGCGCGGGGGCAGGAGGCGACGAAGCCGCTCTGTTTGCTGCGGATTTGTACCGCATGTACTGCAAATTTGCCGAAGGGAACCGCTGGAAGATTGATACAATGAACTCCAATGAAAACGGAATTGGCGGATTTAAAGAAATTGTATTTATGATAAACGGTCTCGGAGCCTACTCCAAATTGAAATATGAGAGCGGCGTTCACCGTGTACAGCGAATTCCTGCGACAGAATCCGGTGGCCGCATTCACACTTCGACGGCTACGGTTGCCATTATGCCGGAAGTGGAAGATGTGGAAGTCGATATTGATATGAACGATTGTAAGTTTGACGTATTCCGGGCGTCCGGAAATGGTGGACAATGTGTCAATACAACCGATTCGGCAGTCCGGCTGACTCATATTCCGACCGGTATTGTTATTTCTTGTCAGGATGAGAAATCCCAGTTAAAGAATAAGGATAAGGCGCTGAAAGTGCTGCGTTCCCGTCTGTATGAACTGGAGTGCGCAAAGGCGCATGATGCGGAAGCGGAGGCGCGGCGCAGCCAGATAGGAACGGGGGACCGCTCCGAGAAGATACGGACGTATAATTATCCGCAAGGGAGGGTAACTGACCATCGAATCAAACTGACGCTGCACAAGCTGGATTCGATTATTGATGGAGATTTGAATGAAGTGTTAGACAGTTTGATTGCTGCCGATCAGGCAGCAAAACTGGCAAAGATGTCTGACTAACGGAGGATACAAAATAAGATGAGTAAGAATAGTGAAAAAACAGTAGAAATATTTGAAAATGCACCTATTCCCAAAGCGGTATTTGTCAATATTGTTCCCTCGGTCATCAGTATGCTGATGGTATTGGTATACAATTTGGCAGATACGTTTTTTATCGGACAGACGAATAATGATGCCATGGTGGCGGCAGTTTCTCTGGCTACTCCGGCATTTCTGTTTTTTATGGCTGTGGGTATGCTTTTTGGTATCGGCGGTACTTCCCTGATTTCCCGTCTGCTTGGACAGGGGAGGGAGAAAGACGCCAAATATACCTGTTCGTTCTGTTTTTGGACGGGAGCGGTGATTGGCGTGATTGGTATGCTAATTATTTTGTTTGCCGTTGGCCCTGTCAGTGTGATGATTGGCGCGAGACCGGAAAAGGTAGGAGCAGAGACTGTCGGTTATGTAAAAGAATATTTGCGAATCGTGGCAATCGGCGTACCATTTCTAATCGTAAGCAATTCGTTTAGTAATATTTTGCGGGCAGAGGGAAAAGCGAATAAGGCGATGATGGGAATGATTTTAGGTAATGTTGCCAATATCATTCTTGACCCGATTATGATTTTGGGGTTTGGTTGGAACGTAGCCGGTGCGGCAGTAGCAACGGTGATTGGTAATATATTGAGCGCCCTGTTCTATCTGTGGCATTATCTGTCAGGGAAATCAATGCTTTCCGTCAATCCACAATATTACCGTATACGGGGAGGAATCGCCAGAGGAGTTATGGCAATCGGTATTCCGGCGTCCCTGAATAGTATTTTGATGAGTACATCCAATGTTATTATAAATAATCTGATGTCCGGTTATGGCAAATTGGCAGTTGCCGGATTGGGCGTGGCAATGAAAGTCAATATGGTTGCCGTTATGCTGCTAATCGGAGTGGGGACCGGTATTCAGCCGCTTCTCGGATACAATTTCGGAGCGGGGAATAAAAAACGGTTTTTTGGTGTGCTGCGTTTTTCACTCATACTGGCGGTCTCGCTCAGCGTAGTGATGACTGTGATTTGTTATGCCGGAGCAGGCCCGATGGTAAACGCCTTTCTGACAGATGAGGAGGCTTTTGATTACGGCATGCAGTTTGCTCGTATGTTTATTCTTTCGGGGCCGGTTTTGGGTGTTTTGTTTGTTATGATTAATGCAATCCAGTCGATGGGAGCAGCGCTGCCGTCCCTTATTTTATCTATCAGCCGGCAGGGACTTCTTTTTATTCCGGTGCTGTTTCTCTTCCATCAGCTATTTCATACGGCGCAGACGTTGGTTTTGGCACAGCCGGTTACGGATTATTTTGCCGTTGTCCTGTCCATCTTGCTAATGATTGTCTCATACCGGAAATATTTTGGACGAAATGGAGTATAGTATGTGGATCAATGTAAAAAAAGCAGAAGAGATATTCCGCCAGTTCAATCAGGAAAGGCGACAGTATTTCGAAGACGCTAAAGATGAAAATGCAAGATTAAATTTGCGTTTGCTGAAGAAAATTAATATACTTTTAATCCCGTTTTTATTTTTCTCGTTTATAATAACGCCTTTGATAATTACGGGATGGCATATTTCCGTTCCCTATTTCCTGTTTATTCCGGTCATTTGCGGTTTTTCCCTTTTTTCTGTTTTTTATGCCAAAAAGCCGGATATAAGCGTACATGCCGTAAGTACTGCCTGTGTTATATTTGTGGTAGTTATCGCCTTTTTGGTAATGATTATAGATGTATATATGGCGAGGGATGTGCCGGCAAATTTTATGCCTTTGATTTTTATTATGGTTCCCGCCATCTTTGTTTTCCGGTTTCGTATTCTTGTTCCCCTGCTTGCGGGAACGGAAATCATATATGTGATAGCGCTGCTGCATTTCAAGACGCCCCGCATGGCGGAGAGTGATATTTTTTCATCTGTTATCGGACTGTTTTTCGGCTATCTGATGGCGCTGACGATAGTACAGCTTCGGATTAAGGATAATAATGCAAAGCGTGAGTATATGCGCAGAAGTATGGTCGACCCGGTGACGGGCATTCTCAATAAATTTTCCTTTGAAAATTCTGTTCGGGAAGTATTGAAAGCGAGAGAGCAAGATTCCCAGTCGGCTCTTCTTATTCTGGATGTGGATAATTTAAAGAGAATGAACGATGGTTTCGGAGCGAAGACCGTAGATTCTTTTTTAGAAAATATTGCGGATTTTCTCATTCATACGTTTCGCGGTTCAGATATTATCGGGCGGGTCGGCGGCGATGAGTTCATGGTTTATGTGCGCAGCATGGAAGACGAAGAGTGGCTGACAAATCAGTGTTTCCGCGTGCAGCAGGAAGCAAGGGAGATGTCGAACCGATATGGTAACATTAATATGACAATCAGTATTGGGGCGGTAATCATCGGGGATGAGCCGGTTCATTTTGATGAAATATATCAGATGGCAGACGATACAATATATCAGGCGAAAACTCATGGGCGCGGCAAGTATGTCATGCAGCATTTTGGCGGAGAAAGGGATGAGCAGATACGATGAGGCGTCATCGCAAGAAAAAAGAATTTACAACGACGCGCATTATTGCGCTTGGCTTTCTGGGAACGATTGTATTTGGAACCGTGCTTTTAATGTTGCCTGTTTCCGCGGCGTCGGGTGAGATGACGAATTTCATCGATTCGCTTTTTACGGCGACCACTTCTGTTTGCGTGACGGGACTTGTAACCGTTCCGACGTATGCCCACTGGTCTGTATTCGGGCAGATTGTTATAGCGTTGTTAGCGCAGGTAGGAGGACTTGGCGTCATTACGTTTACGATGCTTTTTTTGATGGCGCTCGGAAAAAGAATCGGCTTAAAACAGAGACTTCTCATTCAGGACGCCTATAATCTGGATACGATACAGGGAATGGTTATTCTGATAAAAAAGATTCTCAAAGGAACTCTTATCGTGGAGGGGGCGGGGGCTCTCCTATATATGACGGTGTTTATTCCCGAATTTGGCTGGATTGGGATTTGGAAATCGGTCTTTAATGCCATATCTGCGTTTTGTAATGCCGGAATGGATGTACTCGGGCCGGACAGTCTGGCACCCTATGTGGCGAATCCTATTGTTAATATAACGACGATGCTTCTGATTATACTCGGCGGTATCGGTTTTCCTGTGTGGTGGAGCGTGCTGGATATGCTCTGCCGGCGCCGGAGAAAGCACCGCACGCTGTTTACGGGAGCGCATCATCTTCCGCTCCATACGAAAATGGTTCTGTTTATGACACTGTCTTTGATTGTAGGCGGGGCGCTATTGATTTTCTTACTGGAATACAACAATCCCGAAACATTAGGTAATCTGCCGTGGTGGCAGAAAATACAGGCGGCTCTGTTTCAGTCTGTGACGACAAGAACTGCAGGATTTCTCACGATATCGCAGGCGGGACTGCGCAAGGCGACGGCGATGATTTGCTGTCTTCTCATGTTTATCGGCGGCTCGCCGTCAGGAACTGCCGGCGGTGTCAAGACGACGACGGTTGCCATATTGGTACTGACGGTAATCAGTATTATCAAAGGGAGGAATGATACGGAGATGTTTGGCCGCAAGATAAATGGAAATCTGGTTCGCCGTGCGCTGTCTATCTTTATGGTAAGTTTTGGCGTTATGCTATTGGCGGTTATCGCACTGGCAATCGTGCAGCCGGGAGATTTTATGGATTGCCTGTTTGAAGTAATATCGGCAATAGCAACGGTTGGCCTGACGCGTGATTTTACGACGGAGCTGACAGCGGCAGGCCGTATAATAATAATAGTGACGATGTATATCGGCCGTATCGGCCCGATTTCTCTTGCCTTGTTTTTCAATTCCAGACGTTTTGTGAATCTGAAAACATATCCAGAGGAAAAGGTTGGTGTGGGGTGATTTTTAATACGCTGCTAATGGTGTTAGGAGGGATTTTTATTGATTAGAAGAGAATTTGTGATTTTCGGAGTCGGGGAATTCGGCACGAATGTCGCTAAAACGCTGGCTAATTCTGGAGCTACCGTTATGGTTGTTGATAAGGATGACAAGCAGTTGGAGACCATTGCCAATGACGTGACTCATTCCGTTTGTGCAGATGCGACCAATCCAGAGGCTATGAGACAGTTGGGTATCCGCAACTACGATGGGGCGATTGTGGGAATCGGCCATAATTTACAGACAAGCGTATTGATTACAATGCAGTTAAAAGAGATGGGTGTGCCTTTTATTATGGTGAAAGCATCGACCGATATCGAGGGTCGTATTCTTGCTAAAGTGGGCGCGGATAAGGTCATTTTCCCCGATAGGGAAATGGGAATCCGAATCGGAAACGAGATAATGAACGGCAACTATTTTGAGGCGCTTGAGCTGTCGGAAGAATACAGTATTGTCGACATTTCCGTTCCCCAAAGCTGGGTTGGAAAGACGTTGAGGGAAGCAAATATCCGTTCCCGCTATGGCGTCAGCGTAATCGGGATTCGCGGAGTGGACGAAATCAATATTAATCCGTCGGCCAATCACACGCTGACAGGACAGGACGTCCTGATTATTTTAGGACATAATACAGATATTCAGGATTTGCGGGAGGTTAAGTAATGATTACCTCAATGGCAAATGCACAGATGAAAAAGATAAATAAATTAAAAAAACAAATTCATGCGAGACGGCAGGAGGGGCTGTTTGTCGTGGAGGGCTGGAAGATGGTGAGCGAGGCGCTTTCACACGCTCTGGTAGCCAATCTGTTTGTTCGGGAACAGGAGAGAGAGAGCTATGAAGGCCGCCTGCGTGAGATGGGCTGCCAGACAATTCCCACAGATGTTCCGGTTGCCTTTGTCGCAGATTCGGTGTTTCGCCAGCTTTCCGATACCGTAGCCCCGCAAGGAATACTGGCGGTGGTGCGAATGCCACGATACGACAGGGAAAAAGTCGTACAGGCCCAGGCGGGAGGGATATATGAACAGGCTAAGCTCCTTGTGCTGGAAAATATTCAGGACCCCGGCAATATGGGAACGATTTTGCGGACGGCAGAGGGAGCGGGAATATCTGGAATTGTTTTAGGAAAGGGATGTGTCGATTTGTTTAATCCCAAAGTCGTGCGCGCTACGATGGGTTCCCTGTTCCGTGTCCCTTATTATTTTTGTGGAGATATTATCTTTGAGGTGACGACGCTGAAAGAACGGGGATTTACTTTTTATGCGGCCCATCTGCAGGGGGAAAAAGCGTATTGCGAGCCGGATTATCAAGGGAAACTGGGGATATTAATCGGAAACGAAGCCAATGGATTGAGCGCGGAATTATCGGCATTGGCGGATGTAAAGGTAAAGATTCCCATGGAGGGCCGGTTAGAGTCGCTCAATGCGGCAATATCGGCGGCGCTGTTTGCCTACGAGGTACATCGGAAAGCTCCGAACAGATAGGTGGAACGGACAGAAGAAACAGGAATTTGTGCTCTTTTTTTGACAAACGGAGGTTTTTCTAGTATGATAAAAAGAAACGAAGAATAAACTGATAGAGAGAGGAAGTGAATACTATGATGACAATTTTATGGCTCGTTATCGTAGCCGTCATGCTTATCATTGAGATATTTACTTTGGGGTTAACGACGATATGGTTTAGTCTTGGTGCGGTATCGGCGGCGATTGCTGCGGGACTTGGCGCGCCGTTATGGATACAATTTGTATTGTTTACATGTGTTTCTGTTATTATTATGGTTCTAGTGCGTCCTTTTGCAATGAAATGTATTGATAAAAACAGGACAAAGACTAATATTGAGGAAGTGGTTGGAGAACAGGCCGAAGTAATCGAAAACATTAAAAACCAAAAGGAACAGGGAAAAGTTCGTTTTCGCGGCGTGGAATGGATGGCACGAAGCGTGGATGGAACGGAAATTCCGGTTGGAGAAATGGTTACGGTGGAGTCTGTATCCGGAGTGAAACTGATTGTCAGAAATGCGGCAGAGTAACGTAATGATGACAAAAAATACTTCCATGGAGCTGACAACAATGTACCGCGTCCTTTTGTGACGCAGAATGGAGGGAACAGATTATGGATAAAGTAAGTATTAGTATTACGCCGATTATTGTAATTATTATAATAATAATTTTATTGTGTGTGTTGGCATCCTGCATAAAGATTGTACCGCAGGCGCATGCCTATATCGTGGAGCGGCTGGGCGGTTATCAGGCTACGTGGTCGGTGGGGCTGCATTTTAAAGTGCCGATTATTGATAAAGTAGCGCGTAAGGTTCGATTAAAGGAGCAGGTGATGGATTTTCCTCCGCAGCCGGTTATTACAAAGGACAATGTTACGATGCAGATTGATACTGTAGTCTTTTTCCAGATTACAGATCCAAAACTGTTTACCTACGGTGTGGAAAATCCGATTATGGCGATTGAGAACCTGACAGCGACGACACTCCGTAACATTATTGGTGATTTGGAATTAGACCAGACATTGACGTCCCGTGAAACGATTAATACGCATATGCGTTCCAATCTGGATATTGCAACAGACCCTTGGGGCATAAAAGTAAACCGTGTTGAGTTGAAAAACATCATTCCGCCGCGTGAAATTCAGGATTCCATGGAGAAGCAGATGAAAGCGGAGCGCGAGAGACGCGAATCGATTTTGCGTGCAGAGGGCGAGAAAAAATCGACCGTTCTTGTTGCAGAGGGTAAGAAAGAATCTGCGATTCTGGAAGCAGAAGCCGAAAAAGAGGCGGCAATTTTAAGGGCAGAGGCGAAGAAAGAGGCTATGATTCGCGAAGCAGAAGGTAAAGCACAAGCAATCGAGGCCGTGCAGAGAGCGACGGCAGAGGGACTTCGTTATCTAAACGAGGCGGCGCCGACGGAAAAAGTTTTGACATTAAAGAGTCTGGAAGCCTTTGAAAAGGCAGCGGACGGTCAGGCGACAAAGATTATTATTCCATCTGAAATACAGGGGATTGCCGGTTTGGCAAAATCGGTTGTGGAAACCGTAGCGAAATAAGGATAAGTAGAGAGGGGAAGAAACATGAATTTACAAGGGAGAAATTTTCTGACATTAAAGGATTTTACTCCAGAAGAGATACGTTATTTTCTTGATATATCTAAAGAATTGAAAGAGAAAAAGAAAAAAGGAGTGGTAGAGAAGCCTTTAGAGGGGAAAAATATCGCCCTTATCTTTGAGAAGACCAGTACCCGTACCCGCTGTTCCTTTGAAGTGGCAGCGCATGACCTCGGGATGGGTGTGACCTATCTTGACCCCTCCGGCTCTCAAATAGGAAAAAAGGAAAGTATTGCCGATACTGCCCGCGTGCTGGGCAGGATGTTTGACGGCATTGAATATCGTGGATACGGTCAGGAAATCGTAGAAAATTTAGCGAAATATGCAGGAGTACCCGTTTGGAATGGTTTGACAAACGAGTACCATCCGACACAGATGTTAGCTGACCTGCTTACAATAGAGGAGCAATTTGGTAAATTGAAAGGCATTACGCTGACTTATATGGGCGATGCCCGTTACAACATGGGAAATTCCCTGATGATTGCCTGCAGCAAGATGGGAATGCATTTTGTTGCCTGTGCGCCTAAGGAATACTTCCCGAATGAAGAATTGGTAAAACAATGTCAGCAGTATGCAAAAGAAAGCGGTGGAACGATTACGCTAACAGAAGATGTGTCAGAGGGAACGAAAAATGCAGATGTTCTCTATACGGATGTATGGGTATCAATGGGGGAACCCGATGAAGTTTGGGAAGAGCGCATAAAGGCTCTCCACCCATATCAGATTAATCATCAGGCGATGGCAAATGCAAAAGATACAGCAGTACTTATGCATTGCCTGCCTGCTTTTCATGATTTGGAGACGACAATCGGAAAGCAGATTTATGAGAAATATGGATTAAAGGAAATGGAAGTGACGGATGAGATTTTTGAAAAGTATGCCGATGTGGTATTCCGCGAGGCGGAGAACCGTATGCATACTATCAAGGCAGTTATGTACGCTACGCTTCCCCGTTAGAGAATCAGGATATAGAAAGGAGCCAATATGAACAATAACCTAGACGCCGGCTATAGAAATGACTGGTTACATAAGATGGCATCGGTGTGCGAAGCAAGCAGTACAATTGACTCTACGTTGTTTGAGCGCTATGAAGTGAAGCGGGGACTCCGTGACCTCAATGGACGGGGAGTTTTGACTGGACTTACAGAAATATCGGAAATACAGTCTTCTGCTATTGTAGATGGAGTGAGTGTTCCCTGTGATGGTAAGTTATATTATCAGGGAATTGATATTGAAGAAATTGTGGGAGGATTTTTATCGGAGAAACGGTTTGGCTATGAGGAAGTAGTCTACCTGCTTATATTTGGGAAACTGCCCAATGAAAAAGAACTGGAAGAACTGAAAGACATGCTGGCAACTTATCGCCAGAGCCTGCCGACCAGTTTTGTCCGTGATATCATTATGAAAGCGCCGAGCGTGGACTTGATGAATACGCTGGGGCGTAGTGTGTTGACGCTGTATTCATATGATGACAGGGCTGATGATACGACGACAGAAAATGTATTGCGGCAGTGTCTGCAGTTAGTGGCATTATTTCCTATGTTTGCCGTATACGGCTATCAGGCGGCAAGCTATTTCCACGAGGGCAGCAGTTTCTTTTTACACCCGCCGAAGCCGGAATACAGTACGGCGGAAAATATTTTGCATATGCTGCGGCAGGACAGTGAGTTTACGCCGTTAGAAGCAAAAATTTTAGATATCGCTTTAGTTCTTCATGCTGAGCATGGCGGCGGTAATAATTCTACCTTTACCGACCATGTAGTGACGTCTTCCGGTACGGATACCTATGCGGCGATATCGGCAGCGCTCGGTTCGCTCAAAGGGCCGCGTCATGGAGGAGCGAATCGCAAAGTGTCGCAGATGTTTGAGGAAATGAAAGAAAAGGTCAAAGACTGGGAAGATGAACAGGAAGTAGAATCCTATCTGGTTGCTCTTTTGAATCAGCAGGCATTTGATAAAGTCGGATTGATTTATGGAATGGGGCATGCCGTGTATTCCATATCAGACCCGCGTGCCAAGACATTTCGTCATTTTGTTAAGAAACTGGCAGATGAAAAGGGAATGCAGAAAGAATATGCGCTTTATAACTTAGTGGAAAAACTGGCTCCAAAGGTGATTGCCAACGAGCGGCATATCTATAAGGGAGTCAGCGCCAATATAGATTTTTACAGTGGACTGGTTTACAGTATGCTCGATATACCGCACGAATTATATACGCCGCTTTTTGCGATGGGGCGTATTGCCGGATGGAGCGCACACCGTTTAGAAGAATTGGTAAATGCAGGAAAAATCATTCGTCCGGCGTATAAGGCGGTTGCGAAACATAAGTCATATGTACCGATGAGCGAGCGCGATTGATATAATATGAACGGTACAGCACACTGGGACGAGGAAGACGAAACATGAACGAAGAACAGGTTTTATGTGCCTGCAGTGCGTATGAGGAGAAGTATTATTTCAATCCTCGATTTGACTCTCTGCCGGTGCAGATACAGGAAGAACTGAAAATATTAGCCGTCAGTATGACGGCAGATGTGGGGGGCGTCTTTTCCATGGAATTTGGAGAGGACGGAACTCTCTATATGTCATCAACGGCAAGAGAAGATGATTTTTTTTATGATGAGATTGGAAGTCATTTAAAAATAAAGCAATACCGAATCCAATATGAGGAATTATTAAAAAGTTTAGAGACTTATTATCATGCTTTTTTTATTGAGGCGATAAACGGAGGAGAACATGTTACTGGCAATTGATATTGGAAACACGAATCTAACGTTTGGTGTCTTTAATGGAAACGCCATTTTGCACACATTTCGTTTGACGACAAGTCTACCGAGAACTTCGGATGAGTTTGGAGTACAAATTTTGGAGCAGCTGTCGCACAAGGATGTACGGGCGGATGACATTGGGGGCGTTATTATTTGCTCGGTAGTACCAAAGGTAATGTATTCTTTAACGAGCGGGATCCGCAAATACCTGAATTGTGACCCGATGATTGTCGGACAGGGAACAAAATCTGGTATCCGCATTGCGACGACGAATCCGATGGAAATCGGTGCGGACAGAGTTGTCGATGCGGTGGGAGCCTATTTTTTATATGGCGGGCCGGTTATTGTTATTGATTACGGAACGGCTACCACGTATGATTTAGTGTCGGAGGACGGCGCTTTTGTTGCCGGAGTTACGGCGCCCGGCATACGAATCAGTGCCAAGGCGCTTTGGAGCAATGCTGCCAAGCTGCCGGAAATTGAAATTATAAAACCGGAATCAATACTGGCAAAGACGACGATTACCAGTATGCAGGCGGGGCTTGTGTATGGAACAATTGGACAGGCAGAGTATATTATAGAGCAATTTAAAGAACAATCTGGATATTCGGGAATCAAAGTAGTGGCAACCGGCGGATTGGGAAGAATCATTGCCGAGGGTACGGATAAAATAGATATTTATAATTCGGAATTAACTCTTCAGGGAATGCGGTTGATTTTTGAAAGAACTAAAGGAAGCGAAGAATGAAGTTAAAAATTGGACAAGTATGTTTACATGGAAATGTAATATTAGCACCGATGGCAGGCGTTACCGACCTGCCATTTCGTCTGCTCTGTAAAGAGCAGGGGGCGGATTTGATTTGTACGGAGATGGTAAGCGCCAAAGGAATTATGTATAACAATAAAAATACAGAAGATTTGCTCCGTATTAACGATAGGGAACGTCCAGTCTCCCTGCAGCTTTTTGGCGCTGACCCCGATATTATAAGCGAGCAGGCAAAACGGATTGAGGAAAGAAATTTTGATATTTTAGATATCAATATGGGGTGTCCGGTTCCGAAAGTAGTCAACAATGGGGAGGGTTCGGCTCTCCTGAACAATATTCCGTTGGCAGCTAAAATTATTGAAAAGACGGTGAAAGCGATTGACAAGCCGGTGACGGTGAAATTCCGCAAAGGCTTCCGTGAAAATGATATGCAGGCTGTGGCGCTGGCGAAAGCGGCAGAGGAGGCGGGAGCTGCTGCCGTGGCGGTTCATGGACGTACGAGAGAGCAGTATTACAGCGGGAAAGCGGATTGGGATGTGATTACGTCTGTGAAGCAGGCAGTTAGTATTCCGGTTATCGGTAATGGCGATGTCGTAACGCCGCAGGACGCGCAGGCAATGCTGACACAAACCGGATGCGACGGTATTATGATTGGACGTGCCGCCAGAGGAAACCCATGGATTTTTTACCAGATTAAGGAATATCTGCAAAGCGGAAAGGAGATAGCAAAGCCCTCCTTTCGGGTTGTATGTGAGATGATTTTGCGCCATGCCAGAATGCAGACGGAGTGGAAAGGAGAGAAGAGAGGGATTCTCGAGATGCGCAGCCATGCGGCTTGGTATACGGCGGGATATCCGCATTCTGCGGCGCTGCGGCGGGAGATGAATGATATAGAGACTTACCAGAAATTAGAGGAATTACTCAAAAATTGGATGTAAAAGGCACAGTTTCGTCAAGCTCTTTACACATCCTGTTCACATTTTCTTTATATTCTCAATTTCAGTAAAACGGGAAAGGAAGAATGGCCGGAACAGGAGGACTGGATTTTATTGGAAAAATGGATAAAAAAGCACAAAAGTTATGTGATTGCCGCCGCCATAATTGTAATTGTCGGTATTGCTGCCGTATTTTATAAATCAGGAAGAGTGGAAAAGAGAGATGAGGGGGCAGGGCAGACGAAAATGACGCTTACGAAAAGGGATATAACAGACTCGGTCAGCGTCACAGGTGTATTGGAGAGTGTCAGTACGAAGAAAATCAGCGCCAAGGTATCCAATGTAATAGTGAAGAAAGTAAATGTCAAAGAAGGAGATAAAGTCAAAAAGGGTCAAAAGCTGATGTCGTTTGATGAAACGGATTTGCGGATGGCTCTTTTTGACAGGAAAGAAAATTTAGCGGAAACAGAAATGCACGCAGACATGCAGCTTGCTTCTGCCAACCGCAAACTGGAGGAAGCAAAAGAAAATTATGCGATAAAAAGGAAGAGTTATGCTGTCGCGGAAAGAGTAGCGAAAGCCGACTATCTGTCAGCGAAAGAGGCATTTCAATCTGTTGGCGATTCGACGGAGCGCCAGAGGGCCGGACAAACATTGAATCAGGCAAAGAGAGCTTATGAGCAGGCGCAATTGGAGAGAGAGACGGGGAACCGGCAGAACCGCAGTAACCTCCAGTCAGCAAAGGAACAGGTCATTGTCACAAAAAATAATAATAAGTCGCTTATGCGGGAGGCTGAACAGAAAGTCAGGGAAGCACGGAAAGCATTAAAAAACTGTTCGGTGACTGCCCCGCTTTCCGGCACTGTCGTAATGGTAGGCGTGGAAGAGGGAGACTGGTATCAGGGCGCGGATTTGTTTGAGATTAGCGATTGTGAGAATTTGCAAGTATATGCGACAGTGGATGAATATGCCGTCTCGCGTATCGGGAAAGGACAAGAGGTGCGGGTTTTTATCAATGCTGCCGGACAGGATGAACAAGAGGGGGAAATTTCTTATGTGGCGAAAACAAAAGGAGCTTCCCGCACCGGTACAAGCACCGCCAATAACGGCACGGCCGGCTCGAATGGTTATTCCGCTGCCGGCGCGGCTTCGGGGTATGTGATTCGTATTCAGTTAAAAGAGAACAATGAAAAATTGCGTATTGGGATGACCGCCAGATGCAGCATTATAATAGAGGAGGCGGCGGATGTTTTTGCCGTGCCCTATGACGCCGTGTACAGAAACAAAAACGGGAATACGGTTTTGTATGTGGAAGATGAGAACGGGACGCGCAGGGAGATTAGCGTTTCCAAGGGGATGGAAAGCGATTATTATGTAGAGGTGATGGGAGAAGAGCTGAAAGAGGGATTGCAGGTGCTGATGCCGGCTGATACCGACGAGGGGGAGGAGCAGAATGTTAATTCGTGAGAGTATTAAACTTGGCATTATGGGGATTGCCAATAATAAAATGCGGGCCTTTCTTACGATGCTCGGTATTATTATCGGTATTGGTTCGGTGATAGCTATAATGACGGTCAGTTCTTCATTGACGCATTCCATTACGCAGACTTTTGTGAGGATGGGAGCCAATAATATCATGGCAGGACTCCGCAAGAGAAGCGACAAAGAGCTTGAAAGAGGCAATGGCGGAGATTCGCAAAAGCAAATGAACCGTAAAGAAGAAGAGCGTATTACCGATGAGATGATAGACGATGTGAAACGGGAGTACCAGACAGAGATTGCTTCCGTGGCGCTGAATGAAATTGTCGGCAATGCTGTCTTACAATCCGGCATGAATTCAGCCAATGTGAGCATTTACGGAATTAACCGGGGATACTTTGATTCGAATGACAGCCGGCTTCTCTGTGGACGGTATCTGTCAGAGAGAGATGTGAAGGAACGGAAACCTGTGATTATGATATCCGACAAGCTTGCCGGACAACTGTTTGGCGGCGACAGGCAATCCGTGCTTGGCCGTCCTCTCACTATCGCGATAGGGAATATGAATTATGACTTTTATGTTGTCGGAGTATACAAATATAGAGAGGATACTTCTTTTTCACAGGAGGCGGAAGAGGATGTAGTGACAATGGTCTACATTCCGGTTACAACGGGGAAAGAGATGATGCATTCTGCAAACGGATATGGGGGATTTACGATTGTTGCGCACCCTCAAGTAGAGAATCTGGCTGATTTTGCCGCCAAAATCGAAACTTATATGAACCGGAAATTTTTTGGGAACAACAACGACTATCAAATCCGCACGGTGACGATGAGTTCCATGAAAGGCTCCATGAGTAATGTCATACGGTCAGTATCTATTGCGATTGCCTTTATCGCGGGGATATCGCTACTAGTAGGCGGAATTGGTATTATGAATATTATGCTTGTATCCGTTACCGAACGGACAAAAGAGATTGGCATGCGAAAGGCGCTTGGCGCAAAAAATAGCGCAATTCGCTTTCAGTTTATTGTAGAATCAATGATACTCTGTCTGATAGGAGGAATATCAGGGATAATCTTCGGTCTGTTGCTAGGTGCGTTTGCGGTGTCTGCGTTAGGCTATTCTGCAGTGGTGCCCGTGTCGGCTATCGTGGGAGCGGTCATGTTCTCAATGATAATCGGAGTGTTGTTCGGCTATTATCCTGCGAATCGGGCGGCAAAAATGAACCCCATTGAAGCATTGCGGTATGAATAGGATTCTGGAAATGCATGTTATTTGTGCACAAAAAATCAATTTTTGTTCCTAATCAATCATTGTCTAATATTGGAAATTTAATTATATTTTAATAAAAGATATATAAATAATTAATTAAGGAGGTTAATGTTACAATGGGGTTAAAATTTAAGAAGCCGGTGAAGGCATTATTGGCTGGGGTTATTATGCTTTCGCTGATGATTGGTGTATTTCCAATCAGTGAAAAGAAAGTCGAAGCGGCAAGCGCTTCCGACGCAGTTATCAACCTATCAACAAAGCATCAGGAAATTAAAGGTTTTGGCGGTATGAATCATCCTTCATGGGCAGGAGATTTGACGGCAGGACAGAGAGAGACAGCGTTTGGTAACAATACGAATCAATTAGGTTTTTCCGTACTGCGTATTTTTATTGATTCCGACAGCAGGAATTGGTATAAAGAAGTTCCTACTGCCAAAGCGGCGATTGCCAAAGGAGCTATTGTATTTGCCACACCGTGGAATCCGCCGAGCAATCTTGTGGAAACATTCAATCATAATGGGGATACAAAAGCAAAGAGACTGCGACATGACAAGTATGCCGAGTATGCCGCACACATAAATAATTTTGTGACATATATGAAGAATAACGGAGTTAATCTGTATGCGGTTTCTATGGCTAATGAGCCGGATTACGGACATGACTGGACATGGTGGAATGCAAGTGAAATCGTGACATTTTTGAAGTATTACGCCGGTTCCATAAACTGCCGTCTGATTGCTCCGGAATCGTTCTCTTATAATAAAAATATTATGGATCCGGTTTTGAATGATTCAAAAGCGCTGTCCAATGTAGATATTGTGGGAACTCATTTATACGGTACTCCTTATAAGAACTTTGCATGGCCTTTGTTCCAGCAAAAGGGCGCCGGCAAGCAGCTTTGGATGACGGAAGTTTACTATCCGAACAGCGACCAAAATTCAGCGGACAGATGGCCGGAAGCATTAGGAGTTTCCGAGCATATACATAATGCAATGGTGAATAATTTGCAGACCTATGTGTGGTGGTACATTCGAAGAAGTTACAGTCCGATGAAAGAGGATGGCACCATCAGTAAGCGCGGCTACTGTATGGCACAGTATTCGAAGTTTGTCCGTCCGGGTTATAAGCGTGTTATGGCAACGGAAAAACCGAATCAGGGCGTGTATGTTTCAGCATATACGGGAGACGGAAAAGCAGTTATTGTTGCAGTGAATAAGAGCGCTTCTGCTATCAGCCAGAAATTTACCGTAAACGGTCAGAATATAGGAACAGTAGATCGTTATCGTACCGCTTCGAATGAGAATCTGGCAAAGACTTCTAATTTGGCATTGACAGATAATGGCTTCTGGGCATATTTGCCGGCAAACAGTGTTTCTACCTTTGTATGTACATTAAAGTCATCATCGGTTAATACAAATACAACGGCACTTGCGAACGGTTGGTATTGTATTAAAAATCCGGCATCCGGAAAATATCTTCAGGTGACGGGAAATAAAGGAGCAGCAGGACAAAATGTAGAAGCAGGGGCAAAATCATCCGCCCTTGGTCAGAAATGGTATTTTAGAAAACTGGATAACGGCTATTGTACGCTGTCAAGCGCACTTGGCGATTATATGCTCGACGTCAGCGGGGCGGGAACGAGCGATAATACGAATATTGGAATTTATCATGCCTATAGTGGCGACGCCCAGCAATTCAAACTGAAAACGACTTCGAAAGCCGGACAGTTCGGTATTATGACAAAGGTAACAAACGATAAGAGCGGACTTCATCTTCGTGTAACAGACAATACGAATGTAGTGCAGAACGCATATTGGGAAGGAACGAATCAGGTTTGGCAATTCGAGCCAACAAACTAATAGTAATACATTAAAGAGATAAAAGAAACTCAAAATCAGGTAGAAGCATTTTTCAGATGCCCGAACCGGATTTTGAGTTTCTTTTTTGTGTCAACGTGCTTTTTATAATATCACTCGAAACACGTTTCTGGAAGATAAGTCAGCAATGCCTCGTCCAGCTTGGAAGCAATAATAGGTTTTTCCAGAAAATCGGTAAAACCGGCATTGATATATCGTTCTCTTGCGTTCGTCATTACATTGGCGGTGAGTGCAATCACAGGCAGCGTTTCAAACTTTCCTCCCATACCGCGTATATGTCCGAGTGTTTCTATTCCGTCCATATCCGGCATAAGGTGGTCTAAGAGTAATAAATCGTAATGGTTTTCTCTTATCATTTCCAGACATTCCCTGCCGCTTCGGGCGCAATCCAGTTGGATTGCCGTGTGCTTCAACAATCCCTTGACGATGATTAAATTTGTTCGCGTGTCGTCAACCGCCAATATTCTGGCTTTCGGAGCGTAGAGATTTCGTTTTCTCTGTGCATTGCCGTCCTGTCGTTTCTGATAAATATCAAAATGACCAACCGGCGCTGTATGAACTACTTTCTGTGGCAAAACAAAAGAGAAAGAAGAGCCCTGACCATAAACACTTTTAACTTCTAATTTACTATTCATCTGTTCCAAGAGACGGACAACAATACTCATGCCGAGTCCGGTGCCTTCGATATGGTGATTGCGCTGTTCGTCCAGTCGTTGGAAAGCGGTAAACAGATTTTTCATATCGTTCTGTTTCATTCCTATGCCGGTATCCGTTATCTGTATCGCTAGTCCGATTTCATCTCCCTCCCCTTCAACATGGCTGATTTGAAAAGTAATACCGCCTTTTTCTGTGTATTTAACAGCGTTGGTTAAAAGGTTGATAATTATCTGTTTAATCCGAAGCTCATCTCCATATAAAACCGATGGGATGGTTTCTTCCATTACAATATTAAAATCGAGCTGTTTTTCTTTTAATTTGAAAGAAATCAAATTATAAATATCCTGTATCAAATCGGTGAGATGATACTCTACAGGGATGATTTCCATTTTGCCGACTTCGATTTTTGAATAATCCAAAATATCATTGATAATGCTTAAAAGCATTTTTCCTGCATTTTTTATATCAGTGGCATAAGAGCGAATCGTTTCGTCTGAAGTTTCGCGTAATATCATTTCATCCATGCCAAGAACTGCATTGATTGGTGTGCGGATTTCATGAGACATATTAGAAATGAAGACAGTCTTTGCCATATTGATATCGGTAAGCTGCTGGTTTTTTTCCTGCACGGCAGCGATGATATTTTCCTGCTGCAGCAGGCGGAGCATATCTTCATGGATATCCTGCACGGTATATACAAACACGGGATTTTCCCGTGAAAAGCCTTTCATGCGGTTAAACATAAGGCGAACCCAGATGTACTCCCCCTGCATATTCTGCATTTGAATCTCAAATTTGAAAAGGTTTTCCTGCTCCAGCTGCCGGATAATGTATTCCGGTTCCGACATCATCAGAAACATACTCTTATCATCCGGCAAAAACATGTTGGCAATCATGTAACGCCACTGTGAATATTTGATATCCAGATAATCCTGTCGGTCTACGCTGAGCTCAGTAGTCGTGGAATTTTTGCATGTATCATTTTTTAAATCCACAATCATCGAAAACAGGTAGTTTTCCTGTATTGTATCCATTTTTAATTTTTCAAATTTATCGGATTGCAGCCCATGAATATTTTCAAAAAACATCAAAACGCTCTCATTTTCAGCAATTTTGAGTATATGAAAATTATAGCGTCTGTTTTCCAAATCGAGACTGCCGCTGAAGTTGTCTTTTTCAAATAGCGCTTCGTCCGTAAATGCGTCATAGTTAGAGGCGATAGTATCCGAACTTTTCTTGCTGCTCGAAAAGAGAAGGCGGTATGCCTCGGATAAAGTGCCTTTTTGGGCAAGATATTTTTTTAAAAAGTCATCCGCCTGTAATTCCTCGTAAGTACTCTCTTGCGGAAGAATTAAATATAAACCGGAAATACGGGGATACAGTTTTTTCAGTACTGCCTGAATTTTGTTGTCGTTGCGCTCTTTTCCTATCATCATATTTACTCCGTATGTAATAATTCAATTATTGTAATAACAGTATATCACAGGTGGTTGGGAAAGACAAAGAAATCTTACGGTATATGGAAATGTGATGATTTGGGAATGGTTTGGAAGTGGGTGAGGTAGCCTAAAATCAGTAAGTTAAATTAATTGTATAATTGAAGTGAAAACTCGGTAGTTTTACAACAAGAATAAAACAAAAAAGTTAAAGGAGTAAAGTAAAATTGCCGAGCCGAAGGTGATTTGGCTTCTGTAGGAAAGAATGCAACGGCTTAGAGGAGGTTATGATTGGAATTTCTCAAGTGGTTCATTTAGTGACTTTTTTTGTTGTAATGATAGGGTGAAAAGCGTATAATATGAACAGAAGTATATTTGTTAGGTAATTGCGAAACAAGTTCGCAATCTTGATCCCAGCAGGGTAAAAATCCGGTCATGCCAGATTTTCAGGAGGTGGATGTGGGCAACCGGATTTTAAGACATGAAAACAAAGCAGATAGGGATATCTGCCTGCGAAATAGTATGTAAGGTTATGCGATCAGAGGTTTTAGACTGCGAATATATTGGTGTTTATGGATCTTGTCAGCAACCATTACGGTGACAAGCTGTGCAATCCCGGCAAGCAGCAAATCAGCGTGTAAAGTTTTTTCATTCTGGGTTTTGCGTCCGGC
>CAJTLS010000024.1 GCA_910577295.1 uncultured Eubacterium sp. | reverse complement strand
CATTTGGGGATAGAATTTAGTTTTACAAGATAGAAGTTACTTTTTCATTTCACCATATTTCGAGTCTATTTTTTAACAGAATAACCAAACTTTCCTATTTTTTCACCCAAACAAAAATATTCTCCATGTGAATAGGCAACCAATCCGGTCTCGTTCAAATTAAATTTCCCCGTCTCATTCATATATTTTTCGCTCACCATAACATCCGCAATTTCCGCCAAGAACATGTCATGGCTCCCCAGTTTCTTTTTCTCCGTAACACGGCATTCAATATTCACCGGACTCTCTTCAATAATCGGTGCATAGTCCAGTGCATGTCCCTTAGCGGGAGTCAGATTCATTGCCGCAAATTTATCTACGTCCCGTCCAGATTTTACTCCGCACCAATCTGTGGCAAAGGTAAGTTCCTTTGTCGTTAAGTTAATCACAAACTCGCCTGTCTCTTCTATCATAGAGTACGAAAATCTCTCTGGACGTACGGAAATCGAAACCATTGCAGGATCGGAACAAATCGTTCCTGTCCACGCTACCGTAATTATATTCTTTTTGCCTGTGGCATCGCCGCAGCTTACCATTACTGCCGGCACCGGATACAGCATATTGCCCGGTTTCCAAACCTGTTTCTTATTCATCTGTCGATTCCTTTCCCTGCACAATATACCGTCGCCGTTACATTCTCACTTTATAAGTAAGAACGTTCGACAGTTCCGGATAAATTTCCAGAAAACAATCCATTTCATCAAACGGGCCGGATAACATGACGACAAACTTCTCTTCCTCGTTTTTTACGACTTCCAATAAATCCCGTACCGTTTTTTCACTCATTTCCGGCGCGCTTAACACAAGCATACAGCCTCCCCGTATTTTATCCATCTGCGAAGCCAAATCAATCTGATTCAGTTTTTCGGCGCTAATCTTCGCTATACTATGCGTTACAACATATCCTGCCTGATTCAGCTCTTTCGTTACGCGTTTGGCAACCGCCAACGTAATGCGCTCTTCCCCTCCGGCAAAAACAAAATGAGGCTTGTCCTCACTACGACGCAAACGGCGAATCACACTTTTGAGTGTGCGGTAACGAATGCCACGCTGGGAAATGTCTTCCGACTCCTCTTCCTCCGGCAGTTCTGTTCTCTGCTCCGGTTTCCTTTCGGGACGTTTCGTCGGTTCTGCCTTTTTGACAACAACCGGTTCGGACACTGCTTCTGTGATGGGCGGCAGTTCCGACAATACTTCTTCCCGCTCTGTCTCCTGCTCATCAAAGGATGGATTTTCCGGCAGCTCTTCCATCTCGGTAACGGCAACTGCCGGTGCCGCGTAGGCAGCCATCTCCTGCAAGTCCGGCTCTTCCGGTTCCGGAATCTCTTCTTCCGACGGCGGTTCCCAAGCAGGGTCTTCACAGCGCTTTTGCAGCGCAACCGCTTTGTCGACAATCTTTCCTTCCCCAAACCACAGTTTCAGGCGTTTGCATTCTGCGATACATTTGTCGCGCATCCCCTCTAGTTCATACAGGCGGGCAAGCTGAAAACCCCACTCTTCCGTATACTCTTCTCGTTTCAGCTCTTCCAGAATTTCGATTAGCCGGCTTCTCGGCTCTCCCTCCGCTTTCGCCACAAGATAGCGGAGTTCATACGTGTCCAGTGTTGTTTTCCCCTGCATCTCATAAGTAAAATATAATTCTTTTGCCTCTTCCATATCACCCATGCGGATGACAAGGCGTAGCAGCTTGTTCAGCACATGACGAGATTTTGTCCGCTCATATATCATATAATAAATCTGCTTTTTCTTATCCATATGCTCTGCTTTTTCATACATCTCCGCATACAGATATAAGTCATCCAACGAACCAACCTCTTCAAGAGGAAGCTCGTCAATCAACTCCAGCGCTTTTGTGTACTTATTTTCCTGAATCAATTCCCGAATCTGTCTGCACTGGCGTACCCTCTCTCGCCTTTTCGCCATGTTCTTTTGCTCCTTACGATTCCATCATATAACGTCTGGTCTGCTCTACCTCTTCTGGTATTTCTACATTTGCTTTTTCAAATCTCCGTAGCGATGACTGGAATGCCTTCTCTTTCTTACCATGTTCAACCATAAAACGTCTGGCGGCGTCTTTGTATGCTGTCTGCTCTAACAAGTCTTTAGCTACTGACTGTGACAGCGGACAATATGTGTACATAATTTCCCGCGCCACACGGTTGAGTTTCAATGCGCCTGCAGCTTCGCGCAAAATCCAATCCTGATAATCTTTCGTAAATACATCGCGATACTTATTATTACACTGTTGAAGCTGCGCTTTCACCTTTTCCCTCCGGTCAGGCGTCAGCTCGTTGTTCTTTTTATAAAATTGCAGATAATCCGTATATTCACTTGTCAGCGAAGGATAGCGGAAGTTGTTCCATTGCGCTCCCATCTCCGTGCGGCAGCGCTCCCAGCGGTAGTGCGCCATCATCTTCAATAGTACGCCCGATAAATCCTGCTCCATAAAGGATGGCAATAAAATTCGGGCATGCGAACTTTTATTGCGGCCCTCCAAATCCTGCCACATCAGACCGTTGCGGCCATAGACTGGAAAGAGGATGAACTCCGGCGTATATCGCTCAATCACTTCCAGACGGTTTAAGCCCGCCTCTTCATAGGCCTCAAAATGCTCCCGATAAAAAATAGAATAATCAATTTTTTCTATTTTATTTACTGTTTGATTGATAACCATCGGCGTTACAAACGTGTTGTTCAATTTATTAAATATGCCGCCGGAACACAATATCGGCACAAAGGCGGATATATTTCCATTTAACAGGCGGTCGGCATAACGATACAGGTTATCTATCTCAAAGTGCAGGCGCTGTTCGCCATCTTCCATTGCTTTCTTATGCTCCTGCTCCGTAATCTTATGCTCCTGAAGCTTCACGCGCAAATCTTCTTCATAGTCCATATCAAATTCGTTTTTGGATGGATTTTTGCGCATTTTGTATATTTCATATAACCACTCCGGCAAAGTGTAAACGCGATGCTCCATCTCCTCGTCCGAAAATTCTGGAAACGACAACAGCATCTGCAGCTCTTCTTCTGTCAGGAGCTGTTCGCTGACATAGCCAAAACGGAGAAATAACCGCACCGCCGTAGGCATCTGCGGGTCGTCAAAACTCTTCTTTAACACCGCTTCATATAACTCAAAATACAACGAGGAAATCTTTTTGCGGAGAGCGCCTGCTTCCGGATTCTTGACAAACGGATCCGACAGCTTCCCAAATTTCTCTATTACCTCGGTAAATTCTTCTGCCACGCGTCCATGCACTGGAGCATAATCAATAATCTGCTGCAGCGAGTTATCCAGCAGTTTTAAATCATCTGGACTATATTCTTCTATTTCGACCACTTCATCAGACAGAAGGGCAAAATAAGTCTCTTCCATACGCATGCGGTCAAGATTCATGTCGCAGCCCGCCTTGTCTAACAATACCTTTTCCGAATCATTGATATTTTCCAGAATTTTATCTAACATGGCGCTTAGCTGCTCATCGTTCTGTCCCGCCTTTTTCAGGCCAAGAATCATGTGGGAAACAAGAGAAAACAGATTTCTTTCTCCCATAATCATAACGTTAAACAACTTTTTGAGCAAATCCGTCGATGTATGACATGCCGCTAATAAATCCGGCAGTACTTTACATTGTTCCTGAAAATAGCTTTTTGCAACATAGGCATTCGCCCCGTAATAATTTCTCTGCGCTTCTATCGGAATCCGGCAGCACTGCATAAAATAAGTCAGCCGCTCAGGCAGAAATGGCTTCTGCTCCGCCTGTTGCTGCAGCGTCTCTATCGCAGATATCGTCTCTGGTACAAGACCATTTTTCTCCGCTGCCTGCAAATAGTTTTGATATGTCTCGCTGACAAACTGCAATAACGATTCTGCCTGCTGCTTAATCGCCATATATCCGCTCACGATATCCTGATAAAAAAAATTGACGGACGTAATTAAAAGCCCCCGATATTGTGGCTTTTCATCCAACAGGAGGCCCGCTTGTTTCTGCTCGGTAATCGGCAGTCCGTATATCACACAATCATCTAACGCAACAAAAGTAAAGGAATGTTTCCCCTGCATTACATCACACATTCCCAAAAAGTTTCCTGAACTGAGCGTTGTGTGCACGCCATCGCCATCCACAACAACACGGCCTTTTAATATAAGCCCAACCGACTGAAGCGGCTGTCCCTTTTCATATATTACCGTTCCCTTTGGAACCGGATTCTTTCCGTTTATTACAAGATTTTCTAACATAATTACACCTCTGCCTATCTAATCCGGCGGTCTCACATACAGTTTATTCTCACATTTATCCTGTTTATGATTGAAAATCCGTGCACCCTGTGTCGAACCAAAATCCAGAGACGTTACCGAAGCAGTAAACTCGGCTCAGGCGCCCTCGCGTCACACAGAAAAGTTTGCTTAGTGCTGCTTCATTCCTGACCTGACACGGTTCGCAAGTTCCTGTTGCGCAAGACCCAAGCGTCATCGCCACTTACTCCGGCCGGCTCTCCGTCAAAAGGCCCTCGACAGGGCAACACTCCTGCTATAGCGGATTGCAGGTTCAGGGCACCGCTAACTCCCCAGTTGCACGGAAATTTACATTGTTGATTATATCTGTTTTTGCGGTACATGTCAACTTAACCTTTTCTCTTTTGTCGCAATTCTTGAAAGAATTGACTCATCAGCATACTGCATTCCTCTTTCAGAACGCCTGTCGTCAGTTCCGCCTGATGGTTAAAACCGTCGGTTTGCAGCAAATTCATTACGGAACCCGCGCACCCCGCTTTCGGATTCATGCTGCCGATTACTACCCTTGGAATGCGCGCCTGTACGATTGCACCGGCACACATCGGACATGGCTCGAGTGTCACATACATCGTACACCCTTCCAGCCGCCAGTCCCCCATGACACGGCTTGCCTTATTGATGGCAAGCAGTTCCGCATGTGCCAGTGTGTTTTTTTTCCGGTTCCTCTTATTGTATCCGCGCGCTATAATTTTATCCTCATATACAATGACACATCCAATTGGTGTCTCTTCGTTTGCATATGCTTTCTTTGCCTGCAAAATTGCCTGTCTCATATATTTTTCATCCTGCGTCATTCCTACACATCTTTCCTGACCTCGCGTAACCAATATCCGAAGTCACCTATACTGATTGATTTCTTTCGCCTGCCCTTAAAAATGGGAAAGCCAAAACGTTTCGCCATATATATTTCTCTTCGGTAATACTGCCCCGGAACACCGACATATATCTTTTTCCCATCCGATGCATAAATCAGATGGTGATAATTGTAATACCCCTGAAGCAAAAAGGAATTAGCCACTAAATACCACTCGGCCGGATGCATACCGGATATTTCAGCCGGATGAATCCGGCGGCACCAAACCAGTTCATCATCCTCAAAGATGGGAGGCTCCTGCGAAACATCTTTTTTCGGCATTTCCTGCCCCTGTAGGGATTTTTCGGCCTCTGGCGGCGCTTCCTGCTCCTGCACGATTTCTTCCTCCGGCGGCATTTCCTGCTCCTGCACAATCTCCTCCTCCGGCGGCGCTTCCTGCTCCTGCACGATTTCTTCCTCCGGCGGCATTTCCTGCTCCCGCACAATCTCCTCCTCCGGCAGCATTTCCTGCTCCTGCACGGTTTCTTCCTCCGGCGAAATTTCCTGCTCCTGCACAATCTCCTCCTCCGGCGGCATTTCCTGCTGCCACACCGGCAGTTCAAATTGTGAATTGACTGTTCCCGTCAGATAGCTCTCCTCCGTGCCAATCAAGGCTCCGTATACTTTTGTTTCACATTCTCTGTGTGGCAGTTGCGACAGCAGTATGCGCCCCTCACTATTCTCCGTCTCACTCGTATATCCTACGCAATAACGCTGCTGCCTGCCCTCCTTGTCATATACGATATAAATCGGACATCCGGCCGGCACGACCGTTCCCGTCAACACGAGAGAGAAAAAGAGATATCCTCCTTTTCTCTCTAAACGTAAATATCCCGCTGTCTGATTGGTATCTTCTTTTGTCCTCAGATAAATCATTATGCGCATATAGTTATTCATGTTTTCCCCCATTTCTTCATCGGGAACGGTATCCCGCATCAAACTGAAATATTGGTATACTATATGCTTGTCTTTGTTATGCTAGTACAACAAATATGTAGTTTTTGATATTATCGCTTTACTATATAATGATTTCTACTCTCTCGGCAAGTTTACTTTATGTCTTAAGCTATTTCTCCTCAAATATCCTTAACCTCTTCACAATCTCCTCCGGTTCTGGCAACATCTCCCGCATCCCCTCTGGCAATGACTTACTCAACTGATACGTTGCCACTCCAATCGGCACATTAGATTGTTTCAACGCATATTCCACAAATGTCTTATCTTTACTTTTACAGATAATAATACCAATTGAAGGATTTTCGTCTGGTAATTTTACCTGCTCGTCCAACGCAGTCAAATACAACTGCATTTTACCAGCATACTCTGCCTCAAACTCTCCTATTTTCAACTCTATTGCTACCAAACTTCTCAATCTTCTATGAAAAAGTAAAAGGTCAATATAGATATCCCTACTTCCAACAACCAAGTGATATTGGTTTCCAATGAATGTAAAATCTCCACCCAGTTCTATCAGAAATGCCCGGACATTATTTACTAACTGCATTTCCAGCTCATGCTCAGAATACTCTGGCGAAAGTTCTGCAAAGTCAAATGTGTATTCATCTTTAACCGCCAGTTTCGCTTGAACTTTACGTTCCTCTGGCAACGTCATATCAAAATTCGTTTGATTTGACAGATATTTTTCATAGATCTGTGCCTCAATAAAATTTGTCAAAATGCGTTTTGTCCATCCATAACGCTTTGTCATCTGGATATAAAACTCTCTTTGCAAGTCATCTTTGCACTTTTCCATGATGACAACATTATTGCTCCAGCTAATTTCTCGCACCAGTGGTGCGAGTTTTTCAGAATCGCAATAATTTAAATAAAAGTTCCGCATTCTCCAAAGATTTGCCGCAGAATATCCTTTTGCTCCTGGAAATTCCTTTTGTAACTCTTTTGATAATACCTCAACAATGGACTTTCCCCATCCGTTTTCTTCCTGTTGCCGATGGATTTCTTCGCCTATTTCCCAATATAAATTGATAGTTTCTGCATTTATGAATTTCAAAACTTGATACTGCTTTTTATGTATCAAGTCTTTGATTTCTTCCACAAATGGTTCATAACCTGAAACTTCTATCTCCTTCAAATCCGTTCCTCCAAATCTCGCACCACTGGTGCGAGAAATTCTTCAGCCTTTACAACACCACATCTCCCTCTACAATTCATATAAGAATTTTTGCAATTTATCCGCAAATTGTCCAATATGAATGCCATCTACGAAGGAATGGCGTGCCTGAACCGACACAGGCATAATAACCTGCCCATCCCTTGTTTGTGCTGCCAATTCCATTCTTCTTTCTCATTCTCCCTCAATCATTTTGAATTTGCCAATTGCAGAAGACTATCGTAACAAGGCTTCTTTTCATTAGATGAATCAAACAGAAGCGGATAACTTGTCTCCCCTTTAAAGGAAGTCAGCCACGTCACATCGTCGTTCAGTCCCCAGAAAGTTACGTTTGTGACGTCTATCTTCCCCTCCCTGTCAGCTTTGATAATGACGTCGAAAAATTCTTTATAGCGGTCTGCCTGTGCTTTCAACCCTTCTTCTGAATTATCCGTATTGTGCATATCGATTTCCGTATACTGGATTTCTAATCCCTCGATCTGGCTGAACGCCTCGATTTCATCTTCTAACATACCAGAATCCGGAAAACTCATATCCCAATGGCTCTGGCAGCCGACGCCGTCTACCAGCTTTTTCTTATCCAGCTTTTTCAATATCTCCACCATTGTATTTGTCTTTGCAAAGATGTAGGAGTTGTAATCGTTAAGGAACAGCTTCACATTTTTGTCTGCATATTTGCGGGCAAAGGTAAAGGCGTCTTCGATATAAGACTCGTCGCCATACACCTCATACCATTTACTGTCAGTGCGGTATCCGCCCCCGTCGTCAGCCGCCTCGTTGACAACATCCCAAGCATACACAACGTCTGGATATTTTTCCTGACAATACGTCAATACTTTCTGTATATAGCTCTCCATGCGCTTTTTCATCGTCGCCTTATCAACTTTATCATTTCCCGCATCATACTTTTTACAAAAAAACCACTCCGGCGTCTGACTGTGCCAAACCAGACAATGCCCTCTTACTTTCAGATGGTTCCTCTTTGCCAGTGAAAGAACTTCATCCAGCACATCCTCTTTAATCTCCGGCATTCCATCCGCACTCGCCTCCGAAGCATACTGATCCAATATGCTTTCCGGCTTCATCGCATTTTCCATCGTGATACTGTTAAAATTGTCCGTGACAACTTTCGAAATTTCTTTGTCCGTAAGCTGATAAGGATTTACTGCGACACCCACACTGAAATCGTCGGCAAAAGCATCTTTCAGATTGGTTGCCGCCTGTGCACTCTGCCCGCTGGCCGTCTCCCCATTCGTCGGCGCTCCGGTATTTTGCGGCGCTTTTTCGCCACCACATCCTGTCATCAAGGCAACGGACAACACCGCCGCCAAAAATATTTTACTTCCTGTCTTCACATCGTAACCTCCATTCTGTTTGCATGAAAACACTGTCCATACTACTCTGGACAACATTGTCATATTTTCTTATCCTCCATTATAAATTTTTTCTTCTTTCTTTTCAATAACGAGAATTGACTTTTGAGTAAAATCCCATTAAAATAATATCAAATCAGGGGGTATGCTGTTTAGACCGCCGATACGCAGAGCGGTATATTGAGAACCCCTTAAAAAGCATATGATGGAGGAAAATATGAAAAAAATTATTTTAACCGGCGACCGCCCTACGGGAAAGCTTCATGCAGGTCATTATGTCGGTTCTTTAAAACGCCGTGTAGAATTACAAAATTCAGGTGAATATGATGATATATATATAATGATTGCCGATGCACAGGCTCTCACGGATAATGCCGACAATCCTGAGAAAGTCCGCAAAAACATTTCCGAAGTTGCGCTCGATTATCTCTCCTGCGGCCTAAATCCAGAGAAAGTCAATCTCTTTATTCAGTCTTATGTGTCAGAACTGACGGAACTGACTTTTTATTATAGCAATCTGGTTACGGTATCCCGCTTGAAAAGAAATCCTACCGTTAAATCTGAAATTTCTTTGCGTGGTTTCAATTCCAGCATTCCGGTTGGTTTCTTTACCTATCCGATTAGTCAGGCCGCCGATATTACCGCCTTTAAAGCTACTACGGTTCCGGTTGGCGAAGACCAGCTTCCGATGATAGAGCAGGCGCGTGAGATTGTCCGCAGCTTCAATACTACTTATGACGAAGTTTTAGTTGAACCGAAAGCACTTTTACCGGATAACGAGATTTGCAGCCGTCTTCCGGGCACCGACGGAAAAGCAAAGATGAGCAAATCTCTCGGAAACTGCATCTATCTTTCGGATGAACCGGACGATATCCGCAAAAAAATTATGAGTATGTTTACTGACCCCGAACATATCCGCATTGAAGACCCCGGCAAATTGGAGGGCAATACCGTCTTTACTTATCTGGATGCTTTCTGTAAAGATGAACTGTTTGCCGAATATCTTCCAGAGTATAGCTGTCTGCAGGAACTGAAAGACCACTATACACGCGGAGGTTTAGGCGATGTGAAAGTAAAAAAATTCTTATACTCTGTCCTTATGGAAGAGTTATCTCCTATTCAGGCGCGCCGGAAAGAATGGGAAAAAGATGTTCCTGCCGTTATGGAAATACTCCGCGAAGGAAGCAAAAAGGCAAAAGAAGTTGCCGCTGGGACACTTCAAGAAGTAAAGCAGGCTATGAAGATTGATTATTTTGCATAAACAAGAATAAATAAGCGGCGACTGAAAACCGCGCCGCTCTAAGAATCAGCTTCGCTGATTCTTGCTCCGCACAAAGCGGTCTTTCCTATAAGAAAAATATTTGTAGGCCATGATAAAGAACTCTTTGACTTAACCGCCCATGCTTGTTGACAAAATATATAGTCGCCTAAATTGTTCATATGCCATCAACAAAAACGCAACAATTAGGACCTTGAAAAATCAGCAACTCAAATACCGATTCGCCTGCACCGACCACATTCTTGCATAGACGCCCTCTCCTGCCGCCAGTTCCTCATGCGTTCCCTGTTCGACTACTTCCCCCTGCTCCATGACATAGATGATATCAGCATTTCTTGTTGTCGAAAGCCGATGGGAGATTAGCAGAACTGTCTTTTCTTTTGCCACTTCTTTCATTGCCTCGTTTAATTGATATTCGGCTAATGGGTCTAGTGAAGAAGAGGGTTCATCTAAGAAAACGACGCCCGCATTTTTATAGAATGCTCTCGCCACGGCAAGTTTTTGTCTTTCTCCTCCCGAGAGTTCCACTCCGTCTTCATAAAATTCCCTTGTCAGTTCCTGTCCAATTCCCTTTGGCAGCGTCTTCAACTTCTCATGGAAACCGCTCTTGTGAACGGACGCTAACACCGATGGCTCGTACTCTTTCCTCATTTTGTCCATAACAATATTTTCCGACACCGTTGCCGCAAACAACTGGAAATCCTGAAATACCACTCCTATGTAACGACGATATTCATTGACGTCATATTCTCTTATGTCAATGCCATTCAATAGAATAACGCCTTCAGTCGGGTCATACAATCGCAGCAGCAACTTGATGAGCGTTGTCTTTCCGGCCCCGTTGTAGCCGACTAACGCCACTTTTTCTTTTGGCCGGAGCGTCAGGTTAATCTGTTTTAGTATGAGCTTGTCTTTTTGATAACCAAAGGAAACGTTACGGCATTCAATCGTACCCACTCCCTCTGGTATGTCATGCATTTTTTTATCCTTTATCCTGCTCTCTCTCCCTAAAAAGGAACGTATTTTCTCGACATAAAGAGACGTCTCCAACGCATACGGCCCCAAATCTACAACCATTGCAAAACCGCGCCGCAGATTCGCTGCCGAATTATAGAGAACGACTACCCCGCTCAGAGAAATCGTCTGATGGATTACGACTTTCAATATCAGGTACAGCACATACACGATATCCAGTGCAAAATCCGACACGAGGTATTTGGCTGTGAAATCCAACAGAAAACATTTGAATCCCATACGCTTGCGGACAGCGTATAGCTCCTCATTAATTCGATTAAACTCGTCATGCATAACGCCCGAAGCCTCTTTGTTAAGGCGCAGTTCTTTGGCATACTGCCGCAGATAAAAGATACGTTTGACGCACTCCCGCTTGCGCTCCAGTGGATTTTCTTCCTGACGGATTTGATACCTCCACTTGTTTAAGCAGTTCGATACGATTGTCCGCAAGATAAAAGATAAAAGGACAAAGAGAACGGAAGTAACATCCTGTGTCACAAAAAAAGTGCCGTAACAGACAAGTACGGTAGCGCTTCCGAAAATCATCCGCAGCAGGTTTTCCGCCCGACTGATGGCGTTATCTGCCTCCGCTATGGACAGCATAAAATCATCATAATACTCCGCATCGTCGTAACAGGACAAATCTACTCGTTCCGCCTTGTCATACAACATCTCTTTTAATGCTTTCTGTGCAATCGGCAGATACCGCAGTTTGATTCGCTGCTCATACAAATTACTAACTGCTGCCGCCCCAATATCAAGAATTAAAAACAATCCCACTACATACAAAACATGCGAATATGGTTTTCCCGTCTCAATAAAGTCCAATATCAACCAGACGCATATCGTCTGCTCTAAAAAATTAACTAAATTATGCCGGACTGCTTCCACAATAATACTAAAACCATAGACTGGCGTCGCCCGAAAAAATAGCCGGATAATAAAATAAACGTTAGAGCATATATTTCTCATTTTGCTTCCGCGTCCTTTCTTCTCACTCATCAGAAACAACCTCCTCTTCATCAAGGGCAAAATAGTTTCTTTCCTGTATCCGGTACATCTGCGCATAACTTCCGTTTGCGCGCATTAGAGACTCATGCGTACCCTCTTCCACCTTCTTCCCTTTCTCAAACAAAAGTACCGAATCCGCATTTTTTACACAGGACAGGCGGTGAGAAATCAGAATGCGGATTTTGCCTTTCGTCTCCTGTAAAATGTGCGTAAACAATTCATGTTCTGCAATCGGGTCAAGCGCGGACGACGGTTCGTCAAAAATCGCTGCCGAACAAGGCGCTGCAAATGCTCTGGCCACAACAATTTTTTGACACTCTCCTCCAGACAGCAGCGTGCCGTCCTCATCAAACTCTTTCGTAAGCGGTGTGTCAATCCCCCGTGGAAGACTACGGATCTTCTCGTAAATACCCGCCTTTTGCAAGGCGTTCACAACCTCTTCATCGCTCCCCTTCCGGCCCATAAGAATATTGTAGCGCACCGTGCCCGGCAAAAGAGTGCCATCCTGAAACGCACAGGCAAACAGACTGCGGTAAGCGGACAGCTTATATTCGCGGATATCCCTGCCGTTCACTCGGATAACCCCTGCCGTTGGCTCATAGAGGCGGAGCAGCAGTTTAATAACCGTACTCTTTCCCGCCCCGTTATGCCCTGCCAGAACAAAGCTTTCTCCATCCTTTACGTGAAACGATACATCCTGCAGTACAGGAATATCTTTCTGATAGGAAAAACTCACATGACAAAACTCAATAGAATGTATGTACGAATCCGGTAAAATGCCCCCGCCATCTTCCGGTATTTTCTCCTCATATTCAAGAAACTCCCGCAAATTATCGACTAGCAGACTGCTTTCCGTACTGCGGTTAATAGCCTGAATTACCTGCACCCAGACCCATGAGGCAGTAACCATGACGCTTGTTAAAACTGCCATTTGTGAAAACGTCAATGTCGGGTTGGCCGGAACTATCGCCTGCCATGCCCCATATAACAGAATCCCCTCAAAAATGACAATATAAGAAAAGAAGTACTGCAGCATTCCGAGAGGAAATCCTTTTTTAAAATATTTCTTCCATATCCCCGCCTTTCCGTCTGTCGCCTGTGTATATTGTTCCTTTACTACACGATAGATGCGGGAGAGACGGAATTCTTTGGCATATTCTTTTAAGTACATAATACGATTGACATAATCCAACTTTCTCTGGAACGGCACGCCATCCTGATATCTTTCATAAAAGATTCGGTTCATCTTCGGGGCAAAGAAAAAATTGCCTAACAGGGGAGCCGCCAGAAAAATAATTGTCATCGGAGCAATTTCCACCATCGTATAACAGGCCAGTATTCCTCCAAATATTCCGCTAATAACCGTACTCATATTATCAATACAATTGCACAATTGCGTTCCCATATCATCCAGAGCCGTCGAAAATTTATCATAAAAACGGTTATCTTCATAGCACGCAAGTTCAACATTTTCTGCCTTGCGGTATATTTTATTGTAAAGATGATGAAAAATCTTTATGTTCCAACACGGAAACAGTACATTGTCGCAATAATACAAAAAAGTTCCAAAATCAAACTTCCGCCCCCTATGAGCAGTATCGCTATCAGGATTTCCCGCAACGGCCGTTTTTCTTCTAATGCGTCCAAGATAAACCGCACGAAAAAGGCGCTGTAAAAAACCCATAAAAAATACTCGATGGAGCGTTTGATAATGGAACATATCACTCTCTTTTTTGAAATTGTCATCGCCTGCTTTACGGCATACAAATTATTTCTTAAAATCTTTCCGGTAAAACTGTCTTTCTTTTTCACAATAGCTGTCGTCCTTTCCCCGTGTATCCAAAAGCAGGTCAGGCATCTTATAAACTAGCGTACACAAAATACAATCCAGATGTTTTTACTGCAAATGAATCGTCGGAATCGAAATAGTTCTTTATTCTTTCATAGTAGTCTGCATATTCACATGCTCTTTGATAACCTGCCCCACGGCTTAAAAAGTAGTCCTTTCCTCCCTGAAAAGAGTCCTCGTTTTCGTAAACATAGCGAAAGGTATGATTGAATTTTTCATTTTCTTTATCTCCCGAATCGTATATCATAACCCTATCGCTTATTCTGGCCTCAATGTTTTTCATACCGCATTTTTTAAATAAGTACGGAAGCTTTGTTCCCATACGAAAATCTCTCTCACGGTGAAATGTTTCATTTTCCCATATGGGAGTAAAATCCGGACGCCGGAAATCCTTTTCTTCCTGTTCCAGCCCGGCAAAAAAACCTGCCTGCTCTACCGCCATATTCGAATCAATGACAATCAGCAGGCCATCCGGTTTCAAACATGCTTTCATCTTTTCCAAAATCTGCTGCGGATGCTTTACATAGGACAACAGATACAGCGCCACTACAATATCATACTTTTTTTGCGGATGAAATTCATAGATGTCCTGCCGGATAAAGCAATGCTCATAAGGCGTCGCCTTAAAAATATTTTCTGCTCTTTCTATCTCGCGGGAATCGAGTTCAATTCCCGTATAACTGCTTTTCTCTGGAAGCAGCGGCAGAAATTTCATTCCCAAAAAACCATATCCACATCCAAAATCAAGGATGTCCATTGGCCGGTTCAGCTTCCACACATCACTTACCAGAAAAGAAAAATAGTCGTCATTCCAATAAAGCGACTTCCAGACTTCGAATAATTTACGGTTTTTATTCCAATATTCGTTACTGTCAAACTTCCGCCATTCCTGCTTTTTGCGTGGCTGCAAACCAAGAAGCTCGTCGGCACTTACGCCAAAAATATCAATCAGTCTTGGAATATGAGTAATATCCGGCATATTGACTCCGTTTTCCCACTTGCTAATCGCCTGAAAAGATACCTGCATTTTCTCAGCTAATTCTTTTTGCGTCATTCCTTGGCGTTTGCGAAGTTCTTTAATTTCTATTTTTAACTTTTGCTCCATCTACTTCTCCTCTATTTTAACTATTATATAAGTATGGTCGTAATTCTACAATAACGGCATTCACGAAAAAAATTCACCCATAAGGCGAATTGCAGTTCCTATAATTGCTTCGTCACACCACTCATTTCGATTAGAAAAAGGTGCGCTCCATGCGGCTGACAATTTTTCTTTCCGGTTTATTAATAACATTACACCTCCTGCTCCCTCGTGATAAACCGCGCTCTCTCCGTAAGCATGCAAAATCGGGCATCCCGCCCCATAGGCAACAGGCCTGCCGTCATGATCCCAGCAAAAATCCCTCATTCCATCCGGCAGTTGATTCTCCTCCAGCTTTCGGACAGATGCTTCTTTGAGCACTCTGCGCCGCTTATATACACCGCCTGCAGCTAACATCATGCCAAACTGCACCAATTCACCAACCGGTACAAAGAGACCGGCTGCCGTATTTGGAATCACATCCCAAATACTTCCGTCCTCAGCTCTCCAATAACTCTCTTTCATATCGCAGGGCAAAAGTATCTGTTCCCGTATATATTTTTCTGCCTTTTGTTTCGTGATACGCTGTATCAGCTCACCAAGAATACAAAATCCTGCTTTTGAGTACTCCCATTTCGTGCCCGGACGATAAAACAATCCCTGTTTCAGAATAGCAGGAATCCATTCGCTACGGACATCATCGCCGATTTGCGCCTCCCAATTCATACTGCGCGCTGGAAACGCATCCGGTACTGCCGCCAATCCCGATGTGTGTGTTAATAATTGCAAAACAGTAATTTGTGAAAAGAGCGGACGGTTAAATTCCGGTATAAACTTCGCCACCGAATCATGGAAGTGTAAAATCCCCTGTTCCCATAGCTGAAGAATGGCTGCTGCGGTAAACATTTTCGTAACCGATTGTATATCCACATAATAATCCGCTAATCCCAATTCGCTTTCCGCAATTTTCTCTCCCCGCCACGAAATGCAAAATCTTGCCCCCGTAATCTTTTTCTGTTCGTATAGCGCCTGCAAATGGCGCTTCATTTGCCGTTTTATTTCCGTTTTGTTCCTCATCTTCTCTTCTCCGACTATGTGATTTTTTGGATTCGCGCGGTTATCACCGGCGCCACGGCTATTGCCAGCACCATCTTCACGATATCACCGATTACGAAAGGGAATACGCAAATCAGCAGCGCCGCCCAAATCCCGCTCCCTGTCGAAAAGCAAAACCAGACCGTTCCAAAAGCATAGGCAATCGTTGTTCCCACTACCATGCCGGTAAAGCTGAGTACTTTTCTCAACCACGTTTTTTCTACTCGTATCTGAATAAACAAACCGCTCACTATCGTCATCAATATGAAACCGACGAGATACCCTCCCGTTGGCCCCACAAATTTCCCGACCCCGCTCTCAAAACCCGAAAACACGGGCAGCCCTGCCATGCCGATAAGCAGATAGACAAGATAAGTAATTGTCGCTCTCTGCCATCCCAATATAAATATACTAAAATAGATTACGAGATTCGTCAAGGATATCGGAACCGGCCCGATTGGCACTGACAACGGAGCCAGTACGCATGTGACGCCAGCAAAAAACGCCATCAACACCATATTTTTTGTATCCCATCGTTTCTTTCTGTTTTCCATTTCGGAATCCTCCCTTATGTATCTTTGTTTTTAGCCTAATCGTAGTATACCGCCGCCCGCCTCTAATGTCAACCACTTTTGTATATATGGTTTACATTGTATTCAGCGAGACTAACAAAATGGACGCCGCCGCTCCCGCAAAAGTCGCAACCAACGCTCCCGTAAGGGTATAACGGCTCTTTGTTACTTTCGCCGTCATAAAGTAAACGCTCATCGTATAGAAGATGGTTTCCGAACAGCTCATGAGAACAGAAGCTAACGTACCTAAATACGAATCTGTTCCATATGTCTTATATACATCCAGAAGCAATCCGGTGGCCGCTGAAGAGGAAAACATTTTTACAATAAAGAGGGAGAACAATTCCGCCGGAAAATGCAGAAATGCGACAACGGGCGATAACAGGCCGGCAAACCATTCCATAAAGCCGGATTCCCGCAAAATGCCGACCCCCACCATAAGTCCGATAAGCGTGGGCATAATTTTATATACCGTTAAAAATCCGTCTTTGGCCCCCTCAATAAACTCGTCAAAAATATTTACTTTCTTGCACATGCCATAGCCGACCAGATACAAAATAACAAATGGTATCATGCAGTCGGAAATATAGTATAAAATGTTCAATCGGCATCCCCCTTTCTGCCTTTCACTTTACGCGCAATTACGGAGAAAATAACACCGGCGGCTGTGGATACTAATGTCGCCGCTAGCCCCATGCCGATAATCGACGTCGGCGAAACAGAACCATACTGGCTGCGGTAAGCAATAATATTTACCGGAATCAACTGTAACGATGAGATATTGATAATGAGAAAAGTACACATATCCGCACTGGCAATATGGCTGCCGTGATTTAATTCTTTTAACTCCTCCATCGCTTTAAGCCCGACCGGCGTAGCCGCCCAGCCAAGTCCGAGCACATTACTTATCATATTTGCCGCCATGTATTCATTGGCTTTGTGCTCGCGCGGAACACCCGGAAATAAAAAAGCAAGAACCGGTCGTAGCCCTCTTGTCAGAGCATCGATAATTCCTGCTTTTTTTGCAATATTCATAAGTCCTGTCCACATGGACATGATACCGAGCATAGTAACACACAATGTAACCGCTTCTTTCGACGAATCAATCGCCGCAGTTCCCACTTCGCCAATATGACCGGTCGCCGCCGCAAAAAGGATACCAAGGAGAATCATGAATCCCCAAAGCTTATTTAACATACGCAAACCCTTTTTCTTTTAGTTTATGACAATCGTATAAAAAAATGCCTGTCTGCCTTTTTGCTCTTCTCTCTATTTTGAAATTGATTTCTTTCACGCTTCTATTCTTTAAAAATCCGAATTGATAAGCGGCGTTCCAACAATCACGCGTGTCACCTGTTCCTTTTCATCATAAGAAATGGCAACATTCAAATTGATTTTCCTGCCATTTACGACCTTTACTTTATCAATTCCCATCGTATAGCCATATGCGACATAATAATCCGCATCATCCGCCTGACTGCTCATCACCTCTGCGCCGCCGAATTCACGAAAAATATCTCTGGCAACCTGCTGCTTCTTTTCATTGCTCAGTTTTCCGGCAATGATACCTTCTTTACAAAGATTTCCCTCTTTTGTATTGCGTGTGTCAGCCGCCGCCTCTCCCCGCTTTGTCACAAGGATTTGATTTCTTGCAAATGCCTGAGTAAATGCCGATTTTGAAACATAAAATCGGGTTATAAGCGTCTGCACAAAAGCAATACTCCACAATAGGACCAATGCCGTTAAAATAATCTTAAATTTCGTTTTCACAACTCATCAATCCTTTCCAAAGCCTGCATTATCTGGCTTTCTTATAGGATTGACAAAATTTTATAAATTATTCATATTTTTTAAAGACGACACTCGCGTTCTGACCGCCAAAACCAAAGGAATTACTCATCGCAACATTGACTTCTTTCTCGATTGCCTGATTCGGCACATAGTTCAGCTGCACGCATTTTTCGTCCAGATGTTCCAGATTCAGTGTCGGCGGTACAACTCCCGTGCGGATGCACTGAATACACGTAATCGCCTCCGTAATACCGCCGGCTCCCATCATATGACCGGTCGCTCCCTTCGTCGATGTGACAGCCATATTTTTTGTATGTCCGCCAAAAAGACCTGCTATTGCATTCGTTTCAATCGGGTCGCCCACGCCGGTACTTGTTCCATGGGTATTGATATAGTCTATGTCCTCCGGTGACAATCCGGCATTTTCAATCGCTTTCTCCATACAAAATACGGCTCCCACTCCTTCTGGATGAGGGCTTGTTACATGATAGCCGTCCGTACAGTTGGAGAATCCGGCAAGTTCGGCCAAAATTTTTGCGCCGCGCTTCTTTGCATTCTCTTCGGTCTCTATCATCAACGCGCCTCCGCCCTCGCCGATGACAAAGCCATCCCTGTCTCTGTCAAACGGACGGCTGGCGCCCTGTGGATTGTCATTATTTGTCGAGAGCGCGTGCGCCGACGTCAGACCGAGAATGAACAGCGGTGTAAGAGCAGATTCCGCTCCCATCGCCAATACCGCATCTGCCTGTCCGGAAAGGAGCAGCATACAAGCAGCGCTGATAGCGTCTCCGCCGGATGAACATGCTGTACTCACAGTCAGGCTCGGCCCCCGATATCCTTTGGCAATCGCCACCTGAGCGGCTGCCTCATTACCGATAATTTTCGGAACAAAACGAGGGCTCACTTTCTTGTGTTCCCCTTTGCTGATACCGTCCTGCGTCTCTGAAATTGGCGTAATGCCCCCGAGCGCCGTTCCGACGACAATACCCATTCGCTCCGGCTCTGCTGCCTCTCCGGCCTGCTCGATTGCCTGCATGGCAGCCGCATAACCATATTGCATATAAGGCGACATCTCACGGGTCAGTTTTTTTGGCATAAACTGTTCCGCCTCAAATCCTTTCACTTCGGCAGCAATCTTTACCGGCAGCTCGGATGTGTCGAATTTTGTTATTTTATCCACACCGCATTTGCCTGCCACAAGATTTTCCCAGTACTCTTCCACACCAATACCAATCGGCGTAATGGCGCCCATCCCGGTAATCACCAACCGGCTATTCGTTGTCCTCATCTTCATTCCAGTCATTCTCCTTGATTTCTTTTCTGCGTATTTTACCACTTATTGTTTTTGGCAGTTCTTTTGTAAAGTCGAGTATTTTCGGCCATTTATAAGAAGCAATATTATTTTTCAGCGATTTCATAATATCGCTCTTGAGCTTATCTGTACCTTCCTGCTCGTCCGCAAGTACAATACTGGCCTTAATCGCCTGCCCGCGAATCGGGTCCGGCACGGATGTAACCGCGCATTCAAGTACATACGGCAGTTTCATGATTTCATTTTCGATTTCAAATGGGCCGATACGGTAGCCGCTGGACTTAATAACATCGTCCGTGCGCCCGATATACCACAAAAAACCGTCCTCGTCATAATATGCTGTATCTCCGGTATGATAATAACCGTCGTGCCATGCGTCCTTTGTCTTATCCTCATCTCCATAGTATTCCACAAACAGGCCATTCGGAATCGTATCCTCCGTGCGGATTACAATTTCGCCCTCTTCCATCGGCTCCGCCAATGTACCGTCCAGTCTCATCACTCTCACGTCATACTGCGGACTCGGCTTACCCATAGACCCCGGCTTCGGCGTTGTTCCACAGAGGTTTCCTATCGTCAGCGTTGTCTCTGTCTGACCAAAGCCTTCCATTAAAGTGAGGCCGGTCTTTTCCTTAAATTTCTCAAAAATCTCTGGATTTAAAGCCTCTCCCGCCGTCGTCACATTTTGCAGGGATGACAAATCATATTGGTCAAGCTTCATATGAACCATAACGCGGTATACCGTCGGCGGCGCGCAAAACGTTGTAATCTTATATTTTTCAATCATGCGGAGAATCTCTTTCGCATCAAAATCATCAAAGTCATAAGTGAAAACTGTCGCCTCACAGAGCCACTGTCCATACAGTTTGCCCCACAAAGCTTTTCCCCAGCCCGTATCGGATATCGCAAGATGAATACCGTCCGAATCGACCTGATGCCAATATTTCGCTGTAATATAGTGACCGAGCGGATATTTAAAATTGTGTGCCGTGATTTTCGGATAGGAAGTAGTTCCCGAAGTAAAAAACATCAGCGACGTGTCGCTGCCGAGAATTGCCCCCTCTCCGCGTGGTCTCCGAAAATGGCTGGAAAAATATTTTACTTCCTTATTAAAACTTCTCCATCCCTTGCGGCTGGCGCCTACCATGATTTTCACTTTCAAATCTTTATAACTGCGGCATGCCTTATCCACTTCACGCGATACCTGTCCGTCTGCCGTACAAAGAATCGCATTGATTTTTCCCGCCTTAAATCTATACTCAAAATCGGATTTTAACAAAAGATTGGTAGCCGGAACCGCTACTGCTCCTATTTTATGAAGCGCCAATATCGCAAACCAGAACTGGTAGTGTCGTTTTAAAACAAGCATGACCCTGTCGCCCTTTTTTATTCCCAGAAAAGATAAATAATTCGCTACTTTCGAGGAATAGCGGGACATATCATAAAAGGTAAATTTCTTTTCCTTTCCCTCTTTTGAAATGTGTACCATCGCCACCTTGTCGGGGTCTTTCTTTGCCATTTTATCGACAATATCATACGCAAAATTAAAAGTTTTATCATTGACAAATGCAATATGCTGCAAACATCCATTCTCATCCTCATCCACCTGAATAAACGGTGCGGCGATATCATTCCTGCCTAAAGCCATTGTACCTACATCCTTTCTGGAAATAATTAAAAATTAATTTCACTTTTTAATCATCTTTCCATGTAGTTTTCAAAACCACATCATATTGTAAAGATTATATCATATACTGAAAAATGTCAAGAAAAACCATATATTTTTCACATATTTTTAATGCTCTCAATGGAAGGTGGCGAGTCTCCTGCCGTATCTCATCCAGTGTGACGCTCACAATGCCTGACTTTACTTTTATGAAAGAATGTGATAGAATTGGTGTGCTATGTGGGCTATTTAGTTGGATTGCCTGACGAGGGCGGGCTGCGTTCCACTGAATGACTATAAATTTACGTGTACGACGATGTAACGATTTTTTCTTAATATCGCGTACGGAATGGAGGATTTTTAACATGTTCAAAATTGTTGAAAAAAAGTCCCTTAACCCTACTGTCAGCAAGATGGTAGTTGAGGCGCCTTTAATTGCCAAAAAGGCAGAACCCGGACAGTTTATCATCTTCCGCGCAAAAGAGGATAGTGAACGAATTCCTTTGACAATTGCGGATTTTGAGCGCGAAAAGGGAACAGTTACCATTATTTATCAGATTGTCGGCGCCGGCACAATGGAACTCGATACTTTGCAAGTGGGCGACTGCATTCATGACTTTGTCGGCCCGCTGGGTATGCCGACGCATACAGATGGATTGAAAAAAGTGGCGGTTGTCGGCGGTGGCGTTGGCTGTGCGATTGCTTATCCGGTCACAAAAAAACTCCATGATATGGGAGCCGAGGTGCATGCTATTGTCGGTTTCCGCAATCAGGATTTAGTTATTTTGGAAGATGAGTTTAAGGCGGCAAGCGATAAATTAGTCATGATGACCGACGACGGAAGTTATGGTGAAAAAGGCTTAGTAACCGACGCCTTAGAAAAATTGATTGCAGAGGGAAACGAATACGATGAGGTTATTGCCATCGGCCCTCTTATTATGATGAAATTCGTATGTCTGACAACAAAGAAATACGGCATTAAAACCGTTGTCAGCATGAACCCGATTATGATAGACGGAACCGGTATGTGCGGCGGCTGCCGCCTGACGGTTGGAGGTGAAACAAAATTCGCCTGTGTGGATGGGCCGGATTTTGACGGACACCTTGTTGATTTCGACGAGGCAATGCACCGTGGTACGATGTATAAAGATTTTGAAACACATGCCCGTGATGAAGAATGCAATTTGCTGAAGAAGGAGGTCAGGTAATCATGGCGGAAAGAAATATGGATATGAATAAATGTCCGATGCCTGTACAGGACCCGGACGTAAGGAATAAAAACTTTGAGGAAGTGGCTCTTGGTTACACCTATGAGATGGCGGTAAACGAGGCACGCCGCTGCTTAAACTGCCCGAAAAAACCTTGTGTAAGCGCCTGTCCGGTGCAGATAGATATTCCTGCATTCATTGAGCGCGTAGCAAATGAAGATATGGAGGGAGCATTCGAAATCCTTTCCTGCTCAACCTCTCTTCCTGCCGTCTGCGGACGTGTCTGCCCACAGGAGACACAGTGCGAGGGAAAATGTGTCCGCGGCATAAAAGGTGAGCCGGTTGCCATCGGGCGATTGGAACGCTTTGTTGCCGACTATCATAGAGAGCATTGTTCCGAAAAACCGGAGATGCCAAAACAAAACGGCCATAAAGTAGCTGTTATCGGAGCCGGCCCGAGCGGTCTTACCGTTGCTGGGGATTTAGCAAAGATGGGATATCAAGTTACTATTTTCGAGGCGCTTCATCTGGCAGGCGGCGTACTTGTCTACGGGATTCCTGAATTTCGTCTGCCAAAGGCGATTGTACAGCAGGAAATTGACAATTTGAAAGCAATCGGCGTCGATATCCAGACCAATATGGTAATCGGGAAAGTACTCACTATTGACGAAATTTTTGAGATGGGTAACGAGGCGATTTTTATAGGTTCCGGCGCCGGTCTTCCACGATTTATGAATATACCAGGTGAGAGTTTGAAAGGCGTTTATTCCGCCAATGAATTTCTTACCCGAATTAACTTGATGAAAGCATACACGGAGGGAAGCAGGACGCCTATCCAACATGCCAAAAAAGTGGCGGTTGTCGGCGGTGGCAACGTAGCAATGGACGCTGCCCGCAGCGCCAAACGTCTGGGTGCGGAAGACGTCTACATCGTATATCGCCGTGGCATGGAAGAACTTCCTGCCCGTAAAGAAGAAGTAGAACATGCAGAAGAAGAGGGTATCATTTTCAAGACGCTGAACAATCCGGTTGAAATACTCGGTAACGAAGAGGGTATGGTCAGCGGTATCAAATGTATCGAAATGGAACTCGGAGAACCGGACGAAAGCGGTCGCCGCCGTCCGATTGAAAAGGCCGGCAGCGAATTTACACTTGATGTGGATTGCGTAATTATGTCAATCGGCACAAGTCCGAATCCACTTATCCGCTCGACAACTCCGGGCTTAGAAGCCAATAAGCGCGGCTGTCTCATAACAAAGGATGAGTCGGGACTTACGACCCGCGAGGGCGTCTATGCCGGAGGCGATGCCGTAACGGGAGCCGCCACGGTAATTCTCGCCATGGGAGCAGGAAAAGATGCTGCAAAAGCCATTGACGAGAAACTGATGGGCAAAGAAAATTAATTTACGATGTAATAAAATATAAAAAAGTAAGAGAAATCAGGAAAACTTTTTTCACATTGATTTCTCTTACTTTCTTTTTATAAAAAATTTTAGAATCTCGCTAATATCTATCTCAGGACTACAATTTTCTCTTCATCTGTTCCGCATTAAACGCTGACAGCAATGCCGTCTCCTCGCTAATCTCGCCTTTTTTATACAAATTAACAATATACTGGTCCATTGATATCATGCCGAGATTTCCCGACGTCTGGATAACATTATCAATCTGATAATTTTTACTGTCTCGTATCATGTTACTTATCGCCGGTATCGTCTTCATAATTTCCATCGCTGGTATCATACCGCCCTTTTGACGATGTAACAACTGCTGTGAAACGATACAATTGAGAACAAGTGAAAGCTGGATTTTAATCTGGTCCTGCTGATCGGCCGGAAATGAATCTACAATACGGTCAATCGTATTTACCGCTCCTTTCGTATGAAGCGTGGCAATCACGAGATGGCCCGTTTCCGCTGCCGTCATTGCAGTTCGTATCGTCTCGGCATCTCGCATCTCGCCCAACAGGATGACATCCGGCGCCTGACGCAGACACGCACGCAGTCCGGTGAGATAATTCTCTGTATCAATGGCAATCTCCCGCTGGCTTATCAATGATCTCTTATTGCGGTGCAAATATTCTATCGGGTCTTCCAAAGTAATAATATGCGCTTCGCGCTGGGCATTAATGGCATCTATAATACAGGCCTGCGTCGTAGATTTTCCGCTGCCTGCCGTACCCGAAATAATGATTAATCCATGTTGCAGCTTCGACAACTCAATAATTTGCTCCGGAATCCCCATCTCCTGATAATCCGGTATGCGAAACGCCACCACTCGGATAACCGTTGCCTGAGAACCGCGCTGAAAATAAGTATTTACACGAAACCGCGCCAGATTCTCCATGGCAAAAGAAAAATCATCATCGCCATCTTTTAGAAAATGTTCTTTGCTTCTCCGGGCGTATTGATATATCTCATCAATGAATTGTTCGGTATTGGCGGGCGTCAGTTTTTCCGAATCAGACATGGAACAAATCTCACCATCTACCTTGTAACTCAAATAACCACCCGCTACAACAAAGATATCCGATGCCCGTTTCTCAACTGCTTTCCGCAATACTTCCTCCAGACCTGTCATACGTTTGATAACTCCTTTCCGTCACTCGGTGATTTCTTCCATACCACCCCATACTTTAATCGTATCATCTGCTTTCCATTCGCCGATGTACTCTTTTTTCCATTTTTTAATCACATACGAATCACCCGTCACCTCTGCCTCCACACTAAGCTGCTGCTTATCATCAATCGGACACTGGTAACTGTAAAAATTTCCATCAGAAAAAACTCCCTCGGGTATGATTCCCTCACGAAGCTGCGCCAGAATCTCCTCTGCCTTTGTATCCGCCTGATAGTATTTGGCAACGGCGTCTACAGATTTTTGGGCAAGCGTACTGTTTGCTTTTGAGGTAGACAGCGACAACAGGGCAAAGATAATAAAACACAGAACGGCAAAAATCGTTATAATCGAACTTCCACCAACGCTGGTAAACGATATTTTCTTCTTTTTCAACTTTGCCCTCCTTCCTGACGCTGGCAGCCAACGTCAATCGAAAACAATGTCTCTCCTTTATCATCCTCAACAAATACCGTATTGGATAACAAATATCCATTTATGGCGTCCTGACGCGGTTGTATATAAACCGTCATACCATCTTCCGGATAGGCAAAAGCAATCCCTTTTTCCGTTTGCCGCCCGGACAGCTTCCGGCTGACGGCGTCTACATCTTTTAACTCCTTTATATATTCGGCAACCTCTTGCGCATGAGCTGCCGCCAAATTTTCATTTTGACTTTTTCGGGACAACGAATCTGAGTAGACAAATGCCTGCAGACATACCGCGGCCGTCAGGGCAAATACCAATATCATAATAATCTGCTCCATCAGCGCTAGCGGAGCCTTACTTCTCTCATATCTCATTGCGCCACCCCGCTTTCTCCAGAACGAAGTGTAACCGTTGCTCGATTCTCTCGCCCATCGGCATCCTTTGCCGTTATGTGGATGATATTCCCCTCTCGGACAAACGACAATCCCTGCGCATCCATAATGGCATTGCCATCTTCGGGATTCAAGTCGGTTCCCGACAGGGTAAGCAACTCATAAATCTTTCCGTCATAGTAGTAAACACGCAAATCGTAAGTTGCTCCCTCTATGTCCTGATACATATGCAGCGTGTTGATTTCATCGGCGTTATCCACATTGGCGAAACCTCCGACCGCTACCGCCCCCTGCACATCGTTGTTGCGAATTTTGGCAGAGACGTAGGAAGTGATAATTCTTTTATTATAAGAATCATTATCACGCTCTACCAATCCTTTATAAGTTCTTGCGCCTAATGCCAGAACGGCTACGATTGCAACAGCAAAAACAGCAAACAGGACAAGCACAAACGCACTCTCAATATTATGTTTCGGATTTATCATCTTCATATCTGCTCTTCCCTTTTAATCTTGTCTCTCCATCACCGTAATGTCCGGCATCATATTTTCCCAAAACACTTCATAAAACACAACAAATCTTGTTTCATCCACCTGTACACCATAGTTGTCCTTTAAATATTGTATCGTAGGAGGATAAACCCCCTCCGTTGCATAGCAGGTCATCATCGCTTTGCGAATCGATGTATCCAATTGCTTCAGACTCTCTGCCTCCTGATTGCTGCCCATCCTGCCGGCCGCTTTATATAGGCAGAATACGGCGGCCGCTAAAACAGCAAACATAACAATAACTTTTAAAATATTGCCATTCACTCTTCTCTTCATCCCACAGACCATCCTATCCAATCGAAGACATAATGTTAATCAGCGGTAACATAACAGCAATCAGAATGATACCGACTAACAGCGAAGTAATGATTACGATGGTTGGCTCTATTTTTCCCACTTTGCGCTCTATCTCCATCTGCACACGGTCGTCCAGACGGCGTGCAATCTCTTCCATCGCAGTATCCGAAGTACCACTCTTTGCTCCCAAGTCCAACATGCGGCAGTGCGACGCATCTAATATTTTATTTTGTCTGAAACACTCCGCCATAGGCTCCCCCATCTCAAGCATTTCCAGACACTTCTGATATCTCTTCCTCGTCTTTGGCACGGCATCCTGAAACCGCATGGCTGCACGAAAGGCTTCCTCCGTGTTCAGTCCGCTCATCATCCCCATCGCCATGGCAGAGGCAAATCTCGCCTCACCAAGACGGCGTGTGATACCATGTTCACCAAACAGCCTCTTATAAAAAGTCATAACCGCACTGCGGGCTGCACGGCTGCACCCAATCGCAGCAGCCAGCAAAACAACAACGCCGAGGGCAATACAAAGCACCGGCAATATGCTGCCAAGACGGTTTCCCAACTGCAACAACATCTGTGCCGTACCGCTCATTGTCCCTCCGAGCTGAACGTATACCTGATTGAAAACCGGCAGGACTTTCACTAACAAAACGACAATAATTACTAACATTAAAATCATTAAAATCACCGGATAGAGCAGGGCGCTGCGAATTTGATTCGTCAACTGCATCTGTCTGTCATAGTAAGAAGACAGGGCCTGAAACGACTGCTCCAGACGTCCTGACTGTTCACCGGTTTCTATCATATCGCAAACATATTTGGGAAAACATCCTGCTTCGCGCAATGCGGAAGAAAACGGCTGTCCCTCCGCTACTACATCCGCCAGCTTCGAAAGCATTTTTTTGATTTTCCTGTCCGTTTCATCCTCCATCAAAAGATACAAACCGTCTTCAATGCCAATTCCTGAATGAAGTAATAATGAGAACTCCAGACAAAAGGAAGAAACATATTCATTGCTCAACATTCTTTTCTTCATTTCCGCGTCTCCCGTTAATAACTGTATTTTGCCTTATAATTTCTGCCATTTCCAATATATTTCATAATAGACTTACTGGACTTGCTTGTAGACGCAAACGTAGGGTCCATCAGCTTCCACTTCTTACCGTTAAAATAAATGGCTCCCGTAATCCACCCTTTTTTCTTTGCATACACGTTAATCCACGCATGATAGGCGTTGCCCGTATAGCCGACAACAAGCTTTGTCGGAACTCCCTGACTGCGCAGCATGGCTGTCATGAGTGCGGCGTAATCAAAACAAATCCCTTTCTTCTTCTTATACGCCTTATCCAGATTTGGAACATATCCCGCCTGCACGGAAGCGGCCAGCTTCTTATCATACTTGAAATTCTTAACAACATAGCGGTATACTTTTTTCACTTTCGCTAAATCCGTCTTGCTTTTCTTCGTAAGCGAAGCCGCCTTTTTCACACATTTGGTATTCTTCTTGTAATTGACGTACTGATTCGGCCTTAAATACGGTGCGAACTGGCTCGACAGCGTCACGTTAATGGAGGCGGACTTCACCGTTGCATAAGAATTCCCCGACACATTTTCAAAAACCGTTATTTTATACGAAGTATTTCCCTCTGTCAGTGGAATCGCCTGATACTGTCCGGCCTTTAACGTATAAGTATATTTCCGATCGGTACTGTTGTCGGCAATCACCTGACACTTCAGCGTCTTATTTGTGCTCCTTTTGTATTTTACCATCACATAACCGTCCTGACAGTTAGAGTAATCAATCACACAGTTCGCATCTTCCGTCACTCTCTGGCCGGATGCAACGGTCGGATAAATCACCGTTTTTGCCTTGGCCGCCTGTCCGGAGAACATACTAAACAACATGCCCAGACACAACATGAAACTAATTTGTTTCTTTCCCCTCATTAAAAACACTCCTTTCACCGCATAGCATAGTGTAACACTTTTAGTCCTAAAAATAAAGTATCTCTTTATAATTCATTATGAGTATAAATTGTAGTAAAATAATGGCAAATCGCCTTTACTTTAATAATTGTGCATAGATATCCCGCTTTGAGACGCCGCGGTCTTTTGCAACCGCTTTCATGGCCTCTTTTTTTGCCATTCCCTGCTCCATGTAAACGTCCATATGTTCCTCTAAAGACATCTTTTTCCACTGTTCCTGCTCCTGCCGTTTTTGCTCCTTTTCGTCTGCGCCGTCCAGCACAAGAACAAATTCCCCTTTTGGCTCATTGTCCTCATAATAGAGAATCGCTTCCCCGATTGTCATTTGCAATACCGATTCATGCTTTTTCGTCAGTTCCCTGACGATTGCCATCTTTCTGCTCTCCCCTGCTGCGTCCGCAAGAAGTGAAAGCGTCTTTTTCAGACGGTGAGGCGCTTCATAAAATATCGTCGTACAAGTCGTTGCCGCCAAACGCTCCAATACAGAGATTCGCTCTTTTTTATCTATCGGAAGAAATCCCTCAAAAGTAAAGCGTCTCGCCGTCATCCCTGACAATGTCAGAGCAGTGATGACAGCCGAAGCTCCCGGTAATGAGGTAACTTCAATGCCTGCTTCATAACAGGCGCGTACCAAATCCTCCCCCGGGTCAGAGATTGCCGGTGTGCCGGCGTCCGTCACAAGCGCAATCGAATCACCTGACAACATCCGCTTCACAAGCACGGGTGTCTTTTCTATTTTATTGTGCTCATGGTAACTGACTAAAGGCGTCTTTATCTCATAGCGGTTGAGCAGCTTAATGCTTTGCCTTGTATCTTCTGCTGCAATGACGTCCACTTCCTTTAGAATGCGGAGTACCCGCAAAGTGACATCCTCCAGATTACCAATCGGCGTAGCACACAAATACAACATTCCTGCCATCCGGCTCCCTCCTCTAATTATAGTACCATTGTCTTAATTCTTCGGTATAAACCTGTTCTTTCTCATATATGATGAGGGGAGGTTCTACTGTCATATGTGTGCGCCCCCCGCGCACGCCTTCTATTAATACCATATTGGGCTCTTTGTCCTGATAAGGATGTACCAGACGCATACGTTTTGGCTCCAAGCGGTTCTCTACCATAATATGCATCAGTTCCGCCAAACGAAACGGACGGTGAACGATAAAAAAGTGCCCCCCCGGTTTCAATACTTTGGCGGCATTGCTGACTACATCCGTCAAACTGCACGCCAGCTCATGTCTGGCAATTGCTTTATGGTCAGCCTGATTAACCAGACCGTGTCCACTTGTCAAATATGGCGGATTGCATGTAACAACGTCAAAGGAAGCAGCTCCAAAGATTGAAGTGGCTCCCTTTATGTCACCTTGTACAATTGATACTTTCTGCTCTAAGTGGTTGAGACATACGCTCCGCTGCGCCATTTCGGCAACATCTTCCTGAAGCTCCAGTCCCGTAAAGGATACCCCGTCTGTCTTTGCAGAAAGCAGCAATGGGATAACCCCGTTTCCGCACCCCAAATCCAAACAATTCTGCCCCTCCCTGACAACTGCGAAAGAGGACAGCAGCACAGCATCCATGCCAAAGCAAAACCACGATGGATTTTGGATAATGAACAAACCTTTGCACTGCAAATCATCCAGACGCTCTCCCTTGCGGAGAACTGTTTCAAAATCCTTACTCATTCAGCTTTGATTTTCCTTCCCTTTTTTCCATCGCTTCCAATTTCTTCAATTCTTTGTCGTGTTTATCTTTTCCTTTATTCTTTGGTCTGTTTACTCGAAATTCTAACTCCGCTACATCATAATCCCGGACTTCCTTTTCGTCGTCATCGGTAGAGACAATTACTCTCACCCGCTGTTTCAGTACGCTGACACTCTGCACTTCCCCATGAAGGCCCTCCGGTGTTTTCACATGACTGCCGACGTCTGGCAGCCGGCTGTTCAACTCTTCATAAGCTTCTTCTTCATTTTTCAGACAGCACATCAGCCTTCCGCAGACACCCGATATCTTTGTCGGATTCAAAGACAGATTCTGTTCTTTTGCCATCTTAATCGATACCGGCGCAAATTCTGACAGATAACTGTGGCAGCAAAGTGTGCGCCCACAGATACCAATCCCGCCGCATATTTTCGTCTCGTCGCGTACGCCAATCTGACGCAGTTCGATACGGGTGCGAAAAACACTTGCCAAATCTTTCACCAGTTCGCGAAAATCAATACGGCCGTCCGCTGTAAAATAGAACAGTAACTTACTGTTATCGAATGTATATTCCGCTGCAATAAGCTTCATTTCCAACCCATGTTTGGCAATTTTTTGCAGACAGATTTTATATGCCTCTTTTTCTTTTTCCCGATTATTCCTCTCTACCTCTTCATCTTCTGGCGTTACCAAACGGATAATCGGTTTCAGAGGCGCCACAATCTTCTCTTCCTCCATTTCCCGATTCGGCATGACAACAGTGCCGTATTCGATTCCTTTTGCGGTTTCAACAATGACATGCTGGCCTCTCTCTATCACTTCATCGCCCGGATCAAAAAAGTATACCTTTCCTGCCTGACGAAAACTAACTCCTATAATTGTCTTCATAAATTCCTCCGGTTTCTGCATCTCTTTATTATATAATGATGTCAGGTTCAAACGGCAGTTTGACCTAACTGATGCCTTGGATTGCTCCGCTGTTTCACCCTGTGAACCTTGGCATCATTTTAATGTTAAAAGCATTAGTTCCATCGCCACATCAAAACTGACGTTAGCCTTTAAGCGTATTTTGGCTTTGTCAAATGCCTGCAATATTTCCTCAATCTTTTCATATCCCCGCTCGCTTGCTTCCCGCGATATATACGACGCCTCTTCCTGAAAGAACAGTGAATTAATATTCTTTGTGGCCTTAAACAATAAGACGTCTCGGTACCATAATTCCATCAAATCGATATAATCACGGATTTCTTCCTTGCGGGTTCCTAAGTCTTTTATAATTTCCATCATTTCGGTTATGCCAATATCCCTTACTCTGCGAAGCAGCGACAACACCTGATTCTTGCGCTCAATAAAATCCTCCGATTTGGCATAGCGGACTGCTTTGCCGAGATTGCCCTGTGCAAATGCCGCGCTGGCTTTCGCCAGATAATCCGGTATCTGACACTGCGTCGTAAGAAAATTCTCTACTGTTGCGGTACTGAGCGGACGAAATTCCAATGTAAGGCAACGCGACTGTATCGTCGACAGCAGTTCACTGATATTGCTTGTCAGCAAAATAACAACACCGTATTCCGGCGGCTCCTCAATGGTTTTCAACAAAGCATTCTGTGCCGCCTCGGTCATTCTCTCCGCTTCCATCACGATGTAGATTTTATATGGACTGGAGAACGGCTTAATATCCATCGTATTACAGAGCTGTTCCCGAATCTCCTCAACACCAAGACTGTTGCGCTCTCTTGATACCCAAATCACATCCGGATGATTGCCGGATTCGATTTGACGACAGGACACACAATCTTTACACGGCTTTTCTTCTGCGCCCTGCTGACATTGCAGTCCGGCCGCAAATGTGCGTGCCATCGTCTCCTTTCCAACGCCTACATCTCCCTGAAAAATGTAAGCATGGAATGGTTTATTATCGCGAATTGCCGTTTGCAAATGCTCTTTTATCTGTTCATGTCCTACAATCTCTGAAAAAGAAAACATCCTGCCCCTCCTATGTAAAATTAAGTAATGATATCCAGCAACAAACCTCGTATTTCATCCACCTTGCTCAAAATCGCCAAAGCATCTTTCTCGTCTTTTATCAGCTCTCCCGCCAATTCATCCAACACCGTGTCCACACGCTTAATCATGCCATAAACGCGATGGCGGCCACGGCGGTCAAGAAAATTCTCACGGCTGAACTTGTGAGAACGGTTGACAATTTCATTCATAAAATCTTTTATCAGACGACGGTAATGCTTCATATCACGGATATCCATATGTTTACCGAGTTTCTTCCCCTGCATCGTAATTTCTTTCATCATGGTGGACAAGCGCTCCTGCAGACCACTCTCCTCAATCGAACTCATTAAAGTAAACTTAAACTCTTCCCCCGTCTGCTGCGTCTGTTGCGTCTGTGACGTCTGATTAACTTGCTGCATATTATCGACACGAATATCCATGAAATCACCCCGCTTTCCTTTGCGTCTGACGGTGCCAAACCAAACCCACTGTTTGACCCGCCTTCGTCAGCACTTATATCTATCATACCACTTTTTATTTGGATTTTCTACCGTTTTTTAGAGTTTCCTCAATCTGACAAATCGCCTGTTCCAGTGAATTATTTTCAATCCTCTTCTCAATCCCCAGCCGCCGCAGATTCTCTTCAGAAAAATCCTCCTCATCTGCCAGAAACCGGCGGCACACTTCGGCAACACAAGGATGTTCCTGTTCCTTTTCACGAGCCAGCGAACGCTTAATCCGTATCATATCTTCGACTTCAATATAGAGCGGCAGTACCCGTTCCTCTCCATAAAACATACGGATTTTTTCATATCCCTCCAACGTAGTTATCATACAAAAGTCACCTTTTTCAAAATCGATTTGTCCGTCGTCTGCCGTAAAATAGTACCACGGCCCCTTTACCGTCTCATAACAGCGGCATTCTACCACTTTCCCGAGAGCTTCCATCTCTGACAGTTCTTTTTTGCTGACAAAATGGTATTCCCGCCCCTCTCTCTCCCCCGCACGAATCGGACGGGTTGTATAAGGAATCACCGGAATCAATTCCGGATGGCTCCCCATCACCTTATGATACAGCGTATCTTTTCCCGCTGCGCTCTTTCCCATAAAAAGATATAAATGCCCCATGCCGTCACTCCTTTTCCTTATTATCGTTATCCGATGTTTTTCCGCTTTGCAAATCACAAATATAAATATGGGAACCCGTCTCATCTTCCATTCCCAGTAATGATAAACCGGCCTCACCGGCTCGCCGTATCTGTTCTGTCACTTCCTCTGTTATCTGCTCCCCCGGAGCCAGAAAAGGAATGCCCGGCGGATATACATATGCGTATTCGGCCGCAACCTCCCCCTGACAGTCTTCTAATCTTAGCCGTTTCTTCCGACACTGCATGGCTTCATATGGACACATATGGACGAATGTCCGCACACCGGACACATGATTTGGCAGCTCCGAATCACTACTGCCGCTTCGTTCTGATATTGCCGCGTCTATTTGTGCAAGAGCATCCGCAAAACGCGACAGCGTATCTTCCTCATCAGCTACGCTTGTCATCGCAAGAATATAAGATGGCGTCTCCATCTCAACCTCTATCGAATACTTGTTTCGCAGACTCTCTGCCAGTTGTATCCCCGTCATTCCTGCGTCCCATGTGCCGATAACCAGTTTACCTCTGTCCTGTTTTTCCCGCCGCCAGAGCCGCAAATACCGCCAGTCCGCCGCCTGCCGTTCAAATTCCAAAAGCCTTTTATCATACGCCGCCCATACGCCGTCCCCGGATTGCTCCAGCCACGACATACACTGACTGATACCTGCCATGAGTACATAGGATGGGCTGCTTGTCTGAAATATTGATAAATACCGCGCCACCGTCTCTGCTTTCACCCGCTCTGTCGCACGGTGAAGCAAGGCGGTCTGCGTCAGAGCCGGCAATGTTTTGTGCAGACTCTCGATAACCAAATCCGCCCCCTGCTGTATCGCCGTCTCCGGAAACATTTCCCCCCATGCAAAATGCGCCCCATGGGCCTCATCAACAATTAACGGAATATTCTGACGATGGCAGATAGCGGCAATTGATTCTATATCTGACACAACGCCCTCATAAGTTGGGGATGTGAGCACTACACAGGAAACATTTTCCCGCTCCAGCGTATCCGCTACCTGCTGCAGCGGAATATCCAATGCAATTCCGGTTTCCTCATCTATTTCAGGATATATATATACAGGCATTAAATTTAATAAATAAATCGCATGATATACCGAGCGGTGGCAATTTCTTGCCACTAGAATTTTATCGCCCCGACGGCAGCACGATGCTATCGCTGTCAGTATACCGCCGGTACTCCCATTTACTAAAAAATAAGTATCCTTGGTATGATATCTTCTGCTCAACCGTTCCATCTCCTGCTTCAGGATACCTCTCGGATGATGCAGATTATCCAATCCCTCCACCTCCGTCACATCCCATTCATAGGGATTTTCCATCGAAAAAGAAGAATTTCTCTTGTGCCCCGGCATATGCATCGGTATTTTCCCGCTTTTAGCATACGCCTGCAGATAATCATACAACTCCATGCGTCCACTCCTCTCGTCTCATTTGAAATCCTATCTCATAATATACGCAAACACGCTCTTTGACAAGTATGGTTGTCATTTCTATTGTATTGTGATAAGATACTTTAATACACATGAAATTGCGCTAAAGCAGCGCGGAAATTAAGGAGAGGAATGCATATGAATACAATTATATTTTCCGGCGCCACTATAAACTCATGGATATTTTCTATTTTTTTATGTGTCATCGCACCACTTTGTTTTTTATGGTTCTTTAAAAAGAAAACCGGAGCAAAAATAACTTCCTTTCTGATTGGTATCGGTTTTTCTCTTCTGTTTTCTTTTATTATATACACTATTTTAAACATTATATTGTTACAGATATTCGGACTCGGTTTCCTTTTCCGCTCCGACAACCACCCCGTATTCACTTTTGTGTATGATATTACTATCGCCGGTCTGATGGCCTTTGCCGGCTGTCTGCTTGGTTTGAAGCATGTGATAAAAAAGCAGCCCGACAAGAACAATGCCCTCCTGTTCGGTCTTGGAATGGGTAGTTTTGAATGCATGATGAATTGTGGAGCAGTTTATATTACGAATATCATCGCCGCTGTTTTTATTAACTCCATCGGCTCAAACGAATACTTTAACAAATTGAACTTATCTGCGGCAGAACTGGAGAAAACTTACTCCTCTTTCGCTCTGTTAGCGTCTACTCCCGCCCATACATATATCATTCAGGCAACCTATTTCCTTCTTTTGCTATGTATCCACACGGCTTTGGCAATAATACTTTATCCGGCGCTGCAAAAAACGGAAAACCAAAAAGCCAAGCATCTGCTCCCCCTCGTAGCGGTTCTGCAAATCCTTGGCTATGTCCCAATCTATCTGGCCAATATCCCTTCCCTGCAAAATTCCATGATATTGCTGACGGGCGCCTTTCTTTTTACATTTATCCTATCGCTTCTCTCCTATCAGTTATATCAGAAGATAACAAAATAGGGAATTGACTTTCCTTTGTCCTCGTATTTCCTGGTTTTTAGTGGAAATATCCTGGATTGCTCGCCACGCATGCAAAAGCGCTTAACCATACAATCCAATAGATTAATGCAATGGCGCCAAGACAAACACCAATAATTCCGCAGATTAATCCCGCTTTATGGTAGCTTGTTTCAAATCCCATCTGCACGTCTTTACGATTCATAATAATTGCTATAATACCACAAATTAATCCAATCAACGGTGTGCAGCCAAATACAATGGATACAATACCAAGTACCATACATGCTATACCATTACCATAATTCATATTATTTGGATTCTGAGACATCTGCGGCGAGTTTTGCGGCGTTGGCTGAAAATCCATCTGCGATTGTGTCTGCCCCGTTTCCAATGCGTTTCCACATGTCTTACAATAACGTGTTCCCTCTACATTATCTGTTCCACATTGATTACATTTCATTTACTTATCCTCCTATTTCATGTCTGACGTTACCATTACTTGTTCTGCTATGATTATAACGTTAAATGTCCTTTTCTGTCAACGATTATTCTTTTCCATGCGCCCCGTGAGTAGATAGACACCAACTGGTATCAGCAGAATGCTTATAAGCTGTGAAGTAGACAAAATCCCTACGCCGCCCCTCAGTACATCCCCACGCAGCATCTCCAGTAAAAAACGTGCCACTGTATAATAAATCAGGTAGATTCCCATCATCTGTCCTCTTTTACAGATTTTCTTTTTTGCCATATAAAAGAGAATGCCAAACATAACAAAATTTAATCCCGCTTCTATCAACTGAACCGGAACACGAGGAACTTCTGACAATTCTGGTATCTGTTCATTGTATGGAAACCGTACGGAAAAAATGCCATGATACTCTTTTCCGTAACAGCAGCCCGCAAAGAAACAGCCGATCCGTCCAAATCCATGAGCCAGCGGTATAAAAGGCGCAAAAATATCTAACAACGGCTGAAACGATACTTTATATTGTCTGCAATAAATCCATACGCCTAAAATCGCGCCGAGCAGACCACCATAAAAAACAAAACCGCCAAAGACATACTCAAGCGCCTGAAGCGGCGCTTCCCGAAACAATAGCAAAAACGAGTCTCTTTTTACTATGATGTTTGGCAGCTTCGTAATAAAATAAAGCAACTTTGCCCCAATCAGAATGCCAATGGCAGCATACGCCGCCGCATATGTCGTATCCTCCTTTGTTCCCTGAAAACGGGGAGCCATCTTTCTTGCCAGAAAGACAGCCAAAAAGAAACCAATCATAAAAATGGCTCCGTATAACGGAATTTTGATTTTCTCCGTTATGACAAGAAAAGGAAACATACCGTAAGTCACCTCAATTCATTTGATAAAAAAAGGCTATTGCTCATGCAACAGCCTTTCACTAACTCTTATCCAAACTAATTAGTTCAAGTCTTTCAATGCATCCTGAAGTGCATCCTGAAGTTCGTCAGAAGCATTATTAACATCATTCTGCAACATACAGGAAGCGCCTACGCAACCATAACAGCCATAGCCGGCAGAACTAGCACCGCACAACGTACAGCCAACTGCGAAAATAACGGCAAATACAGCACCAAGAATACCACATACAAAACCGGCACTTCCTACCGTTCCGTCTGATTCTTTCTTAGCCTTAATGCCAAATACAATTGCCACTACACCAAGTGCTACACCTACAGCAGCTCCGAACACACCAAACATAATACCAAAAATAATGGATATAACAATACTTGCAATACCACATATCAGAGCAATCGTACCTGCTGGATTTTTGTTTTCGTTCATTTTTCTCCTCCTTGCATTTTGTAAAATATATTCCCTCTATCCTAAAATTATACACTTTACATGCAAAGGATACCATATATCGACAATTTTTGTCAATATACGTTTCTTGAATTTCCCGCGTTTTCTTTGTAAGTTTTCAGATGAACTTTATTGCCAACAAGAATGCCATAACTCACCTGATTTATTGAAACAGTGTATCACAAAAAAAGGATTTTACCACGCCTTTTCAAGCC
>CAJTLS010000023.1 GCA_910577295.1 uncultured Eubacterium sp. | reverse complement strand
ATATTTACTGTCTTTAGATGAGGTTATGAATCCGGCATATGGGTTTGTCTCCCGTGAGAACATCAGTGCAACAAGAACAGCAGTAAACACCGCCTATACAGCGGGAGGGGGAGAGATTGATAGATATATGAGCAGTGCCGGAAATGCGGAAGCTTGGTGGCTGCGGTCGTCGGGCCACGGTAGTAAGGACGCTTCCTGCGTGGATAGCCATGGAAACGTTTTTGTGGATGGCATCTACGTCCACAGCAATAATAGTGCTGTCCGGCCGGCTTTGCATTTAAATCTGAAAGCGTCGTCAGACGCTGTATCTGCCTCAGGCTGGTCATATGCCGGTACTGTTCCCTCGGATGACATGGCTGAATGGGATTGTATCTGGTTCGGGAACTACTGGCAGGAGGATACGAATGGGGACGGGAAAGCAGACAAAAACGATAAGAAAACTCCCATCAAGTGGCGGGTGCTGTCGGTAGAGGGCGATGATGTATTTCTAATAGCAGATAAGAATCTCGACTGTCAGAGGTACAATGATACAGAGACGGATGTCACATGGGAGACCTGTACGATGAGAAGCTGGCTGAACGGCTATGGGGCGGAAAGCAACGAAGACGGGAAAGATTACAGTGGCAATAACTTTCTTAACAATGCTTTTTCGGCGGAAGAGCAGTCGGCAATCAGGACAACAAACGTGGTAAATAAGGATAATCCCGAGCATGGTACGGAAGGCGGCAATAACACGGCGGACAAAGTATACCTGTTGTCTCTGGATGAGGTAACGAATCCGTCATATGGGTTTGGCTCCCATAACGGTATCAGTGCGACAAGAGAAGCAGTAAATACCGCCTATACAGCGGGAGGAGGAGAGATTGGGAGTGAATATATGAGCAGTGCCGGAAATGCGGGAATGTGGTGGCTGCGGTCGTCGGGCTACGATAGTGCTATCGCTTCCTGCGTGTATTACGGTGGTTACGTTAATGCGGATGGCTACTACGTCTACAACAATCATTATATTGCTGTCCGGCCGGCTTTGCATTTAAATCTGAAAGCGTCGTCAGACGCTACATCTGCCTCGGGCTGGTCATATGCCGGTAGTGTGACCTCCAATGAGGAAGAGAGTGGCACAGCAACACCGGATGTAACAGCAACTCCGACATCGGATGTACCAACATCAGATGTAACAACAACTCCAACCCCAGACATTACAGCTAGTCCAACCCCAACAGAACCGTCGAACGATACGACGCAGACGACCAAACCAACAGAAGAGCCAAATAAACAGAATAGCTTGTCGAAAGGAATAGTACTGAAAGATAAGAAAAATGAAGTATCCTACCGAGTGCTTGCTCAGGACAGGGTGGAATTTTACAAAGCAGACAACAAGAGGACAGGAAAAATTGTTATTCCGTCTACCGTGTCAATGGACGGAGTGAAATTTAAAGTAACAGACATATCAGATAATGCTTTCAGTGGGTGCAAAAAGCTAAAATCCGTAACGATAGGTAAGGCCGTTACTACAATTGGAAACAAAGCATTCTTTAAATGTACATCATTAAAAAAGATAACGCTTCCGGCAGGTGTAACGAAGATTGGTAAGAAAGCATTTTACGGATGTAAAAAGTTAAAAACAATAACAATTAAAAGCAAAAAGCTAAACAGCAAATCAGTGGGAGCGCAGGCATTTAAGGGGCTTTACAAGAAAGCTGTGATTAAAGTGCCTAAGAAGCAAAAGAAAGCATATACAAAGTGGTTGAAGAAAAAAGGAATAACGAAAAAGATGAAAATTAAATAGAGAGTATACTCTCCGAAATGTAGCAGAAAGGGCTGTCGCCCTATATCAGAATACACGGACTGCCTATCGGTAAAGATATTTCCAAACAGGCAGTCCGTGTATTTTACTGCATGGTTTTGAGTTTTCGCAGATTTCAAGATTTAGTATTGTCTAGCTAATCACCAAGAAGTTGGGGTGTATTGCAAATCATAGTTTCTTGTGATAGAATAAGCGAAAGGAGATATACTATGGAAAATGAGAAGAAAGAGTTTTTTCCTTCAAAAGAAATGCTGGATAAAATTAAAGGATTTCGTTTGTTTGACGATACATTTATGACAAAGTGCTTTGAAGAAAATTTAAAATGTACGGAATTTGTGTTGCGGATAATTTTAGATAAGTATGACCTTACTGTTATTAAAGTGGATACGCAGCATGAAATATCAAATTTAAAAGGACACAGTATCAGACTTGATATTTTTGCGAAAGATGCAAAAGGGGTATACTATGATATTGAAGTCCAAAGAAGTGATGAGGGTGCTATTCCGAAACGTGCGAGATATAATAGCAGTTTAATTGATGCAAATGTGTTGAAAAAGGGTGTAGGATATGACAAGTTACCAGAATCTTATGTGATATTTATTGCAGAGAATGATGTACTTGCATATGATAGACCAGTATACCATATTGATAGGACAATAAGAGAAATAGGGACAGTGTTCGATGACGAGGCACATATTGTCTTTGTGAATGGTGCTTGGCGTGCTGATGATGCAATCGGACATTTGATGCATGATTTTAGTTGTTGTAATCCTGCGGATATGCATTATTCTTTGTTGGCAGAGACAACACAATATTTCAAAGAAAATCAGGAAGGAGTGAGGCGTATGTGTAAAGGAATGGAAGAATTGATAGAAACAAATAATAAGAGAATTGCACTAAAAATGCTGAAAAAAGGCTATTCTGTAGAAGAAATAGCAGAAGTGACAGAACTTGATGAAGTAGTGATAAATAAGATGAAAGAGGAAAATTTAGCACTAGTATAGTTTTATTCTGTGAGGGAGGGAAAAGTTTGGTATGCCGGAGATGACAATTAACCAGATTGTTACCATGTAAAAAACAAAGAACGTCGCATATATAGTATTTGCGGCGTTCTTTTGGATAACAGGTTATGTTGAACGAATAGTGACTGATATATTGAATGGAGCGCAGATGACATTGAGTCTCTGGTCAGATATAAAAGATGAGTTTGATGTTGCGATGACTAAAACAATGGAAAGAGAGGCGATGGAAATGTGTAATCTTTCACAGGGAATAATAGATAGGACTACAATCAATCATATTATTAGTATGATGAAGAACTCGGATATGTCTGAGGAAGAATGTATGAAATTGTTAGATATTCCACAAGAACATCGGGAACTGTACCATATGATGTTACAGGATAAAATGGAAGTCAGTCATGTATAATGTAAAATTTGCAAGGGCTCCAGACTCACAGATTTGAATCTGGGGTCTTTTGCTATTTATATAAGATAATGGAGGAAGAGAGGCAGGAATTTATTTGGATATTTACTTGATTTCCCAACTATGGTACAATAAAAGCAGATTTGATTGTTTTTGGAAAGTGGGGGAAAATGTGTGAAGCGTCCGGAAAAAAAGCTTGAGAAGTATTGGTACGCCGGTGTTACAGGTTTCTGTGTCATAGCGGCAGCAGTAATTGTGTATACGATTTTTAATAATTTAAGCGGGTTGGGAAGTGTGTTGTCTGCGGTTAATTCAGCGTTATTGCCGGTATATATCGGTGTAATCGTAGCCTATCTTCTCAGCCCTCTTGTCAATAAAATGGACCAGTATGTTTTCATTCCTCTGTGGCAGAAGATATATAAGGAAAAGAAAACGAAAGCAAAGGGAGTGGCGAGAGGTTGTTCGGTTTTTACCGTTCTCGTGCTCACTCTTTTTGTCATATTTGGTTTGTTGATGCTTGTTGTTCCTGAGATTACGAACAGTGTATCGAGCCTGATACGCAACTTGCCGGGATATTACAAAAATGTAATTGACTGGGGCAATCATATGTTCCGATCCAATCCGAAGTTTGCCGAGTATTACACGCAATTTTCCGGCGTTCTTTATGAAAAACTGCTCACATGGCTGCAAAATGATTTGCTGCCGAATAGCAATAAGCTGCTGACAATGTTGACGGACGGTGTAGTGAATGCCGCCAGTGTATTGATGAATGTGTTTATCGGATTGATTGTGTCCATTTATCTGATGGGAAGCAAAGAGAATTTTTGTGCGCAGTTAAAGAAGCTGATGTATGCGTTTCTGCCAACCAAGCGAGTAAAACGTGCGTTGAGCGTGTTAGGGGAGACGCATACGATATTTGCCAAATTTATAAGCGGAAAGATAATCGATTCGCTTGTTGTCGGCATATTGACTTTTATCATTATGAATATTGCAGGTATTCCCTACACGGTTTTGATTAGCGTATTGATTGGCGTCACAAATATTATACCGTTCTTTGGACAGTATATCGGTATTGTGCCAAGTGCAGTGCTGGTTTTTATCGCCAGTCCTTCAAAGGGGATTCTGTTTTTGGTACTGATTATTATTCTCATGCAGTTTGACGGCAATGTTTTGGGGCCGAAGATTTTAGGGGACTCCATCGGGTTAGGCAGCTTTTGGATTTTGTTTTCGATTTTATTTTTCGGCTCGCTTTTTGGGCTGCTGGGAATGATTTGCGCGGTGCCGGTTTTTGCGGTTATTTATCGAATTACGAAACGCTGGTGCGCTTTGCGGCTGGCAAAGAAAGATATGCCAACAGAGACTGCCTGTTATCGTGTTCCACATAACGTGGCAGAAGAGATGGAAGAGACGGAATAAGAGAGAAAGGATGACGAAGATGAGAAAGGCTTACATAATTCTTGGCGCGGCCCTGATGTCCGGTTTTGTGTGTAACGGATGTGGTATCTTACCGACTGAAGAAGAATTTGGAGTGGCTCCGGTTGTGCAGGAATACGAGGGCAGCAATTACAATAAATACACGGTTGTAAGAGGCGATATGACACAAAAGGAATCCATTTCCGTCTCTTATCAGGGAACAAGGGAAGTGGAGATAACCGGCAGCGACGGGCAGATTAAGAAAGTGTGTGTGCAAAAAGGACAGAAAGTGAAAGTCGGAACGGTGCTTGTGCAGGAATATTCAGAGGATGCCGAGGAGCAGTTAAATGAAGATAAGCGCCAGATTAAAAGCCTGCAATTACAGATTAAGCAGGCAAAGGAAATGAAAGAGCGTGAGTTGGAGCAATTGACGCGGACGGGAGGGTCAAAAGAGGAAAAAGAAAATGTCCGTACCCAGTTCGATGCACAAATAAAAAATTGCCAATCCAATATTCAGTTGACGCAGCTGGATATGAAAGAGGCGCAGGAGACAATTGCGGAAGCGGTTATTACTTCCGAAGTGGAGGGAACGGTGACAAATGCAGACCACTCCTTTGACGGAGGATATGCCGGCAGTGACAACGTACTCGTTAAAGTGCAGGGAGAGAAGAAAAACCGCTTTGTCTGTAAGACGAAATATGCCGGACATTTTCGCGACGGACAAGAAGTTTTCGTCACCATAGGGGGAAGCCGGTACAAAGCGGCAGTAAAGAAAGTTTCTTCTGAGAAATTGTATCTGTATCCGAAAAACGCCTCTTCTCTTCAGCATGGGGCCGTCGGTACTGTGGATTTGATTTTAAAGGAAAAGAAAGATGTTCTCTCGCTTCCGTTGGCGCTTGTTTATGATATGGGAGGAAAAAAGGTTGTTTACATGGAGGGGAACAACGGAATAAAGGAAACAAGAGAAGTTACGTTGGGAGAATCAATCAACAATATGGTCGAAGTTACAAGCGGTTTACAGGAAAATGAACAGGTTATTACCAATTAGTCAAAGTATGGGAGGTATCGATTTGAAAAAGCAGAATAAGTGGCAGAAAATTTTGAATTGCCGGACGATATCCCTTGTTTTGGCAATGGGTATGTTGGTGGCAGTGTGCGTCGGTTGCGAAAGTAAAGAGCAGTCGCAGCACGTACCGGATTTAGTAGAGCCGGTCGGGGTTGACGTGGATACGGCGGTTGTTGCGAAAATGAAATTGAGCAGTATGTGTTCCTATCAGGGAGAAGTCGTTCCGGATATGAAAGGAATGTACTTTTTAAATTCGGGTCAGGTCGCTTCGGTGGAAGTAAAGATAGGCGACAAGGTTAAGAAAGGACAGTTACTGGCGACTTTGAAAGGCGCCGATACGACAGTAAAAGATTTGCAAAAAGATTTGCTTGATATGCGGCAGGAAAATGAAGAGCTGAATGCATCGGCAAAGAATACGATTAAGCAGATGAAAGAGGAATACAGGCAGTTGTTAAAAAAGCGGAATAAGGCGCAGACGAAAAAGGAAAAGGCCGCGTTTGAGAAACAGAAAATTGCACAGGAGGAGAACATTAAGACAGAGGAGCTGAAGCTGAAGCATCAAAAGGAATTACAGGCATCCATAGTTTCTGATTTGAATGAAGATTTAGCCATAGCAAAAAAGAAAACAAAATGGGATAAATTGTACTCAGATATAAACGGCGAGGTAATTCGTAAAACAATTTCTCCAGGGGATTTTGTGAGTGGCGGCGGCTCGGTTTTTACACTGGCGAATATGGAAAAGACAAAAATCCGCACCGAGTATATCGGAAGTTCCGTTTTAAAAAAGGCAAGCAGTTACCATGCCATGATAAATGGGAAAAGATATGCAGTGACGGCAGAAGAGCAGAACATTTCCCAATATGATATTGAGATGGGCAATTTTCCGGCGAGTACATATTTTAATTACAAAGGTGATGTACATGCACAAGTCGGAGACTCGGTTTCGATTGATTTGTACAACAATGAGACAGACGATGCGCTTGTAGTGCCATCGAATGCCGTGTACAAAACAAAGGGAAGCTATTATGTGTATCGCATGGAGGGCGGAGCGAAAAAGCGGGTGAACGTGACTACAGGTACGGTGACGGATGCGTATACCCAGATTTTGTCAGGAGTAAAGGAGGGGGATGTTGTCTATGTACAGGATTAAGAGACTGGCAATATTTCTTATCTGTGCGTTTTTGCTGACCGCCTGCAAAGAGGAACAGCCAAAGTCAGAGGTTTTGTTATATAAGGCAGATAAGAGCGGAAAAGAAAAAGAGCATTATAAGACGACAACGGTCAAAAAGGATACCTATGAAGAGAAGATTACGACGACGGGTTCTCTGTATTATCAGGATGAGAAAGCCGTTGCTATCAATGAATCCCGGGCCTATTTAGACAAAATTTGTGTAAAGGATAACCAGAAGGTGAAAAAGGGAGATATTCTGGCAATCTATCATGTCAAATATTCGGATACGACGATGCAGAAGAAGAAACTGGAAGTGGAGCAGGCCAGAGCCGAATATGACAGCAATTTAAAGAGTAAGAGAAATGAAGTGCTGGAAAAGCAGCGTTCCATCAAAAATCTGACAAACGCTTCCGAAAAAAAGATTGCCAAAATACAGCTTCAGCATTTGCAGCAGGAATACGAGGATATGAAAAAGAAAGCAAAGGAGATTGAAAAGCAGGAAAGGGATTATCGGGAGTTGCTGCAGAAGCGGAAAAAGGCAGTTCTCGTGTCAAAATACGACGGTACGGCAGGAGAGGTTGTCTCGGTGGGTGAATACGGAGGAGAGACAGTGACGGGAGATACGCTGATGGTAATCCGCGATGAGAAGGATTTTCTCATACAGGCGGAAGACGGCGAGGGAATGCGTTATAATATGACAGTTACCATTGGGTTGGGAAGTACGTCCGATGATATTGTGCACCGCATAAAAGGAAAGGTCATATCTACTGATAATCTGTTTGACGTCGATGTGCAGCAAAGTGAGGATTCTGAAAATGGCATGGATACATCTGCGCAGCTAATACAGATTTCAGAGGCGGACAGGAGGAAGTATGCATTTGATAAGTACAATCTGTTTATTTCCGGCAGCCGTTTAAAAGTGGAAGATGCCCTTATTGTAGATGCCTCTGCCGTATATGAGGAAGAGAAAAATGATGAGACGAAGTTATACGTCTATGTTGTGGAAAAAGGGAAGCTTCATAAGCGTTACATCGTGAGCAACTATAGACAGGAAAAATACTTTTTAGTGAATCAGGGATTGCAAGAGGGCCAGACGCTTGCGATTTTGTCAAAATAAGAAAGGAGAGGTAAAACAATGTTGCGATTTATAAAACAAAAGCTTCTCCATAAGAAGTGGATGGTTATTAGTTTGCTGATAGGAAATCTGTTACTCATCGCAATTGCCTGCAGCAATCCGATGTATCAGGGAGCGGCATTACAAAAAACGCTTTCCTCGAAACTGGCAAACTATATTCAGAGTGAAAATGACAATCCGGGTGTTCTCAGCTTTACGGCCAATCTCAAAGGGCAGAAAGGACAGGCAGAAGAGTATGAGAAGCTGCGTGAGATGGCGGAGACGGCGGCAGAGAAGCTGAATATCGTGCAGACTCATCTGATTAAGCAGCATACATCATCGAAGACGCGGGGGTACTATGTCGGAAACCGGAAAAAAGATTTGATGTCCCGAACGCTTCGTCTCATATCGATGTCGGAGGTGGACAAACATCTGACGATGATGTCCGGTGAGATATATCAGGATAAAGTTGCGGAAGACGGCTGTTTAGAAGCGATTGTTAGTCAGAAATCGATGACAAAGCTGGATTTAATTGTGGGAGATGTGTTAGAGCTCAATAAGTTTCAGGACGCACAGGGAAAGCCGATAAAAGTGCGGATTACCGGTGTTTTCAGCAATAGCAGTCAGGAAGATTCGTATTGGGTGCAGTCGCCTTCAGATTATTATATGGAGTTGTTTATCTCGCCAAAGATTTTCGAGAACAATTTTCTTAATTTAAAAAAGCAAAGTTTCGTGATGACGACGAATTGGAAAGTAATCTTTGATTATAACCAGCTCACGGCCGCACAGATAAATCAGCTTGTAGACGATACCGAGGAAATGTTGGAGGAGACTTCTGGAAGTTATAATGCCAGTTTGGAAGAACCGGCCTATCTTGGCGTCCTGCAGGAGTATCAGACAGCGGCAAAAAAAGTAACGACTACGCTGCTAATCTTACAAATTCCCGTCCTTGCCCTGCTGCTGGCATTTATCTTTATGATTTCCCGGCAGATGCTTGATTTGGAGCAGAATGAGATTGCCCTGTTGAAGAGCCGGGGATCGAGTAAGAGACAGATTATTATCATATATTTTCTCCAGTCGGTCATTTTATCTGCCATCAGCGCTCTGGCAGGACTGCCATTGGGCTATTTTCTGTGCAAGGCGCTTGGTTCTACGAACGGCTTTTTGGAGTTTATCCAGCGAAAGGCGCTTCATGTGACGATGAGCGGTTCGGTATTTTTATATATGCTGGGAGCTATGGCCGTGTCGATTGCGTTTATGGTTCTTCCGGTATTTCGCGATGCCAACGTCACAATCGTAAACGTGAAGAGAAAGAAAGGCAGAAAGGCCCAAAATATTTTGCAGCGCGTGTATATGGACGTCATACTTTTACTTGTATCGTTATACGGACTGTACAGTTTTTCACAGCGGAAAGATACGTTGATGACACAGATGTTAGAGGGCGAACCGCTTGACCCGTTTTTATTTATCTGTTCTTCACTGTTTATTATCAGCGCTGCGTTAGTTGCTCTCCGCATTCAGCCGCTGCTTATCCGGCTTGTGTATTTATGCGGGCGCAGGCATTGGAAACCAGCGTTTTTTGCCTCATTTCTGCAAATTCTCAGAACAAAGGGAAAACAGAGTTTTATGATGGTATTTCTGATGTTGACAGTGGCGCTCGGTATTTTTAACGCTACGGTGGCGCGTACGATTTTATCCAATTCGGAGAGTAATATAAGGTATGATACCGGAGCGACGTTAGTGCTGCAGGAACAGTGGGAGGACAATTCCATGTTTGTGGCAGACAATCCGGATTTGGAGTTGGCTTATACGGAGCCGGATTTTTCCGTATATGAGAGCATGAAAGGCGTCAGACATGCGGCGAAAGTATATCGGGAAGAAGAAATTACGACCTCTTTTAGTAACAAGGGGGGAGAGAACAACAAAAAAACTTCGCTGATGGCAATCGATACAAAGCAATTTGGGGAGACGGTAAGCGATTTTAATCCGAAACTGCTTCCGACACACCTAAATCATTATCTGAATGCGATGGCGTCAGACCCCGACGCTGTACTGCTGAGCAGCAATTTTCATACGAAAGCAGGCGTGAAGCTCGGCGACAAGATTACATATACGAACAAAGATAAGAAAGATAAAAAGGAACTGACCGGTGTAGTCTACGGCTTTGTCGACTATTTTCCGGGATATCTGGAGAATACGCATGAATTAAATGAAGAAGAAAAACTGGTGACAACCGAAAATTATCTCGTTGTTGCCAATCTGGCTGCCGTGCAGCAGACATATGGCGTCAGGCCTTATCAGGTGTGGCTCCAGACGGATGAATCGTCACAGTTTATTTATGATTATGCAAAGAAAAATAATATTCAGTATACGGTATTCGAAGATGTAGCGGCAAAACTTGTCGATATGAAAAACGATGCTCTGTTTCAGGGAACCAACGGAATACTGACAATGAGTTTCATCGTTATTCTGATTTTGTGCTGTACCGGTTTCCTGATTTACTGGATTCTGTCGATACGCCAGAGAGAATTGCTTTTTGGAGTTTTTCGGGCCATGGGTATGACAAAGAAAGAGATTATTCAAATGCTAATTAACGAGCAGATTTTTAGTTCCGGTCTGTCGATTGTAATGGGGGCGGCTCTGGGGATTTTGGCGTCGCGGTTATTCGTGCCGCTCGTACAGATTTTCTATGCGTCTACGGATCAGGCGGTACCATTGCAGGTAATGTTCCGGGCACTGGATATGATTCGCTTGTTCAGTGTTGTTGCTATTGTGATTATTATATGTATGATTGTTCTTGGCAAACTGATTAGCAGGATTAATATATCGCAGGCATTGAAACTGGGAGAAGATTAGTGTACTATGAATGTTCTCGAAATGGAGGTAGCGATGGAAAATATAATTGAGACAAAACATATCAAACAGAGTTTCCCTGTTGCCGGCGGCAAAGAACTGGTTGTGTTAAAGGATATTAATATTCAGATACCGAGGGGAAAACTGACTATGCTCCGCGGGCGTTCCGGCTCCGGAAAGACAACGCTTATGAATTTGCTCAGCGCACTGGACTATCCGAAAGAGGGCGCCGTGCTGCTGGAAGGGCAGGAAATACAAAATATGCCAGAGCACGAGAGGGAAAAAATCAGAAAGAAAGAGGTTGGTTTTATTTTTCAGTCAGTTGCGCTCATACCGATGATGACCGCCTATGAGAACGTAGAGTTTGTCATGCGGCTGGCAGGATATAAAGGGAATCGGAAAAAGCGTGCGGAGGAGTGTCTGAAGCTTGTCGGTCTCGGTGGGCGTATGCATCATATGCCACAGGAGCTGTCGGGAGGCGAACAGCAGCGCGTGGCGATTGCCAGAGCGATAGCACATGCGCCGAAAATTATTTTTGCTGACGAGCCAACGGCTGAGCTCGATAGCGCGACAGGGCTGCAGATTATGAAAATCTTTAAAGAGCTGATTGAGGGGCAGGATGTAACAATCGTGATGACGACACATGACACGGGGCTTATGGAAATCGCCGATTGCATTTATCAGATTGAGGATGGTGAGATAGTCAATGAAAATTAATGTCAGAGATAAATGGAATAGTATCAAACATCTGAACAGTTCGAATGAGATGATCGGGACACAGGAAGAACAGATGGACGTAGCGGAAGATGTTATGATTGAGTGCGACGGTCTAGTTAAAATTTATAAAACAAAGGATATTGAGGTTTTGGCGCTGCAGGGACTTGATTTGACGGTAAAGCGCGGTGAATTGATGGCCATTATCGGAAATAGCGGCAGCGGTAAGTCTACGTTCCTGAACATGATAGGTGGATTAGACCGCCCGTCTGCGGGAAAGTTGTATGTGGATGGGAAGAATCTGTTTCAGATGAGCGAGCAGGAACTGGTTGAATATAAGAGAAATACGGTAGGGTTTGTCTGGCAGAATAATGCAAGGAATCTGCTTCCTTATTTGAGCGCATGGGAAAATGTTATGACACCGATGCTTTTTGACGAGGGGAAAGAGATATCAGCAGAAGAGAAGAAGCAGCGAGCTATGGAACTGCTCGATTTGGTTGGACTTTCCCATCGCAAAAACAGCAGCTTAAGCCAGTTGTCAGGAGGCGAACAGCAGCGTGTTGCCATTGCTATTGCACTGGCAAATAATCCCAAACTGTTACTGGCAGATGAGCCGACAGGCGCCGTTGACCGGAAAACGGCAGATTCTATTTTAGAAATGTTTCGCAAGTTAAATGAGACTCTTGGTATAACGATTGTCATTGTTACGCATGATAAAGAACTGGCGAACAAAGTAAATCGTGTCATCTCCATTCGTGATGGCAAGACAAGCAGTGAGAGGATTATGAAGAGCGATTATAAGGAACGGTTGGAAAGTCTGGACATAAACTGGAAGGAAGAAGAGACGCAGGAAGAGTTCGCCGTATTGGACAGAGCGGGACGCGTCCAGATTCCAAGCGAACTGTTAGAAGAGATGGGAATGGAGGGAAACAAAGTAAAATTGGAATTGGTAAATGGGAAAATTGTTATTGAAAAGCCATAAAAGGAATGGTATACTTATTTCTAAAGCGATAATTGTTGAATTAAAAAGAGGTGGAAAAAATGGACTATATGAAAGGATATAATAGCCGAAGAAGCAGGCGCAGGAAGTCCCGAAGCCGGATAAGCAGACCGAACAACGACATTATAAATTCCGGATATTATCGCAGTAAGAGCAAATATATAGGAAATTCTCCGGTTGCCGCTAAACGTAAAGGTATATTGATAGGTGTGTCGGTAGTTTTTCTGATACTCCTTTTTCTTTCTGTTGTACTTCTGGCAAAAAGAAAATCCGCTCCCACACCGATAAAAGAAGGGGAACGCGTTGTCAGCGATAGTGCGGCTGAGGCGATGGCGGCGGAGAAGTCAATGAAGCCGGACGGTGTGGCGAAAGAGGTTGCATCGGTGCCTACGCTGGCGCCAGAGGCGATTTGTACGCCAGCACCAACACCAAGACCGAAAGCGATTGCCCTGACGTTTGACGACGGGCCGAGAAGTACTTCAGACAGAACGCCTAAGGTATTGGAAATGCTGAAAAAATATAATGCGCACGCCACATTTTTTGTAGTAGGTCAATCTGTGGCAGCCAATGCAGCCGTACTTAAACAAGAGGTCGCACAGGGATGTGAAATAGCAAATCATTCCTGGGACCACACGAATTTGGCGACGCTTTCCATGAAGAAAGTAAATAAACAGTATAATAAGACGGCTAATATTGTGAAAAAACTGATTGGTTATGATATTAAGCTGTTACGGCCTCCGTATGGTGCGATTAGCGATAAAATGCGTAAATCATTGAAGCATCCGATGGTGCTTTGGAATTTAGATACGTTGGACTGGCAGTCCAAAGACCCGAAAGCCATATTAAAGAAAGTAAAAAAGACCGTAAAAGATGGTGATATTATTTTAATGCATGATATCCATCCGACTTCGGCGAAGGCGCTTGAAAAAGTACTGCCGTGGTTAGTGAAAAATGGCTATGATATTTTAACCGTATCTGAATTAGCCGAGCGGAAAGGCGTAAAGATGAGCAACGGAAAAGCGTACGGTGGTTTTTATTGATGTTCTTTTTCCTGCATTTTTTCTAAATCATCATAATAGGAATACAGTGTTTGGACGCCGTTTTCCAAAAGATAATAGTGATAGATATAGGGAATCAGCAGGGTGAGGAATAGTAAATCTAATGCGAGTAGTAGTGGCAGGTATTGACCTGCCACTAGTGTTATAAAAATACTGCAGACAGTCAAAAGGGCAAAGAGTACTGTCACAATAAGATGTATCAGTCGTTCGTGCTGAAAAAACTGAATTTGTACTAAAAGTTTTTCTTTTTCACGAGGAATCTCATTTTCGTTGATTGACATTTGTGTTATCCTTTTATAATATGTAAGATAATAACGCATTCTTTTTCCCATAGCGGTATCTCCTTTCAATATGCAAAGTATTGTGAAAGTTGTAAAACAACAGAGCAAGCGAAAGCATCAGTTGTGGTAAATACCCTTTTTACCCAATATCAATTATATAAGAAAGAAAGAGTTCTGACAAGTTTTGCATCAGTATTTAAGAGAGGATTGTTTTGATGTATGAATATAACCCGAAATCGGGTATTGCGGATGAATTTATTAACGATAAAGAAATTTTAGCTTCTTTAGCTTACGCGAAAGAAAATAGAAAGAATAAAGAATTGATAGATGCTGTTCTTCAAAAGGCGCATAAAAGAAAAGGTATCTCACACAGAGAGGCGGCTCTTTTGCTGGCGTGCGAGCTAGAAGAGGAAAATCAGGAGATTGCCCGATTGGCGCGGGAAATCAAAGAGCATTTTTATGGAAACCGGATTGTCATGTTTGCCCCGCTGTATTTGTCCAATTATTGTGTGAACGATTGTGTTTACTGTCCTTATCACAGGAGAAATCAACATATCGCGCGAAAAAAACTGACTCAGCAAGAGATTGAGCAGGAAGTAATCGCTCTTCAGGATATGGGGCATAAGCGCCTTGCCATTGAAGCGGGGGAAGATCCTTTACATAACCCGCTGGAATATATATTGGAGAGCATTGAAACGATTTATCGTATCCGGCATAAAAATGGAGCGATAAGACGTGTCAATGTCAACATTGCAGCAACTTCTGTTGAAGATTACAGAAAGTTGAAAGAAGCGGGAATAGGTACTTATATTTTATTTCAGGAGACATATCATAAGGGGGCCTACCGTCAGCTTCATCCGTCGGGCCCAAAGAGTGATTATAATTATCACACGGAAGCAATGGATAGGGCGATGGAAGCAGGAATTGATGATGTTGGATGCGGAGTACTATTTGGACTGGACAAGTATCAATATGAATTAGTAGGTCTTATTATGCATGCGGAGCATTTAGAAGCGAGGTTCGGGGTTGGACCGCATACGATTAGCGTGCCCCGTGTATGCCCTGCGGATGATGTTAATCCAGAAGCCTTAAATGCTATCCCGGATGAGATTTTTGAAAAGATTGTAGCGGTAATCCGCATTGCCGTACCATATACGGGAATGATTGTATCGACAAGGGAAACAAAAGAAGTCCGAGAGAAAGTGTTGGCGTTGGGGGTAAGCCAGATGAGTGGCGGTTCCCGCACAAGTGTAGGCGGTTATGTCAATGAGGAACCGGAAGAGGAAAATTCAGCACAGTTTGAAGTGACCGATCGGCGTAGTTTGAGTGAAGTAGTGGATTGGCTGCTAGATATAGGATATATTCCAAGTTTTTGTACTGCTTGTTATCGGGAGGGGCGTACCGGAGACCGTTTCATGCAGTTGTTGAAAGCGGGGCAGATTGCCAATTGCTGTCAGCCCAATGCGCTGATGACACTGAAAGAGTATTTAGAAGATTACGCTTCTGAGGATACAAAAAGGAAAGGGGAAAAGGTACTTTTTAATGAATTGGAAAGGATAGAAAATCCAATTGTCAAGGAAAAAACAAGGGAATATATAAAAGGAATTGGTGAGGGCAAAAGGGATTTTCGTTTTTAATGATAGCAATGAAGGAGCGATAAATCGCTCAGAAATGGGGAGTGTTATGGGATTTGTAGGAATATTGGGGGATGAAGTCTGCCAGCAGGAAGATAAGAAGTCCATTTTTCAAGATTTTAATTTGGATGTCTGCATATCAAGGATGAATAGTTTGAGTAAGGGGTATGATTTACAGGAGTTACTTACTAATATGCCTCAAAAACCGGAGACCATCCGATATCGCAGGCAGATTACAAAAGATATGCAGTCGAAGGAAGTGCGGGGGGCATTTGCCCGTTATGCCAAACGTATGGAGCGGGCAATTAAACAAGAAAAGCAGAGCAAATATAACCATCATCTTCCACAGCAGCAAAAGTGGCATGTGGATGCCCTATGTACTTATGCAGATGCAGTGGAGGAATTATTTGGCGCACTTAGCGGGTGTACGGAATTATCAGAGGAGCTGCTTTCCTTAGTAAAGTATTTAGACGAGTATATATCTTCAGAGGAATATGGCAATTGGCGTCTGATATTGAAAGAAGTCTGTGAAAAACTAAATAATCGTTCAGTCGTATTTTCGCTTCAAAAGAATAAGGTAGTGTTAGAGGAACAGGGAGAGTATGAGGAATTTGGAAAACGTATGCTTCGGGCTTTTTCTGTTAAGGAGGAGGCAGAGAACCGGTTCACTAAGAATGATACGGATACACTTAGTCTTCTCGAGCGTATTTTGGCGGAACGGATCATGAAGCAGAGTGATTTGACAAAGCTAATGCAGCGATTGATGGAAGTGTCAATAGATGAGCCGCTGCTGCAGTTAGTTACGGATGTTCAGTACTATCTCGGCTTTTATAAGTTTGCGGATGAGCTAAAGGAGCGGGGATATGTTTTTTCCTTGCCAACAGAGGGGAAACACATGTCCATTCGCGCGGGTTATGATGTGGCTATGGCAGCGAAAGGAGAACGGGAGGTTATCAGCAACGATTTTTCCATGTCGGGTGAAGAGTGTTTTTTTGTTATTACGGGAGCGAACGGCGGCGGCAAAACAACATATGCCCGTATGATTGGGCAAATTTTATATTTCTTCCGCATGGGTTTTCTGGTGCCGTGTGAACAGGCCGAAATTCCTTATTTCACCGACGTGCTGTCGCATTTTTCCAACGAGGAGACCGAAGCGTCGGGAAGAGGAAAGCTCGTGGAGGAGTTGGTGAGATTACAGCCGATGATGAAAGAACACAACGAAAATTGTTTTGTCATCTTGAACGAATTGTTTACGACGGCGGCGACACTCGATGCCGGAATTATGGGAAAGAAAGTGTTGTCGCATTTTATGCAGATGAATTGCAGGGGGATATATGTAACGCATATACAGTCACTGGCAGAAGAGAGAGATGGTGTTGTAAGTATGGTTGCTGAATTGGAAGAGGACCATCATACTCGTTCCTTTAAGATTGTGAGAAAACCGGCGCAAGAGGGAGAATATGAAGATTCTCTCATAACAAAATACCATATGACATATGAGCAGATGAAGGAGGTGATGGGACATGGGGATTCGCTTTTTTCAGGAAAGTAATGAAGTATATGGCAATGTTGCGGATGTTGTCAAAGACTTAAACCTTACGTTCATCGCCCGTAATATGGCGCATAATAATTATGGAGATGTCACTTATATATTGGAGTTTTTGAAGCACCCGCTTGTTACGGAAGAGGAGATTGAAGAAAGGCAGAAAGTAGTCATGGCGGCCTACGATAACACTCCGTTTATATATGAACTGCGGAAAGTTATTGTTCAGACATGGGAAGATTTGCAGCAGAGCTTGAAAGCGGTACAGGATACTCGCGGAAAGCATTTGATGGAACAGACGGTCATTGGAATTCAGGTAGAAAGTATACGCAGTCTGATTATCGGATTGCAAAATATCCATGAGCTGTTACAAAAGTACAAGAATCAATGTCAGACGTCTGCATTTGTTTCGTTTTATGATTCATTTTATCAGGAAGAACCGCCGGAACTTTTAGAAGAGCAGAAAGATTTAGTTATGCATTTGGATAGTTTTAAGGATAAGGGAGAAATTTTGCTCTGTGCGAATGTTGGTTCCGGTTTTACTTTGCAGGATGCCGATATATTGGCAGTCAGTAAAAAGGCGCGCCGGCTTAGCGGAGGACTGTTTTCCGGTAAATGGGGTCAGGTAATTTCGAATGAAGAGGTTTACCAAAGCGGAGTTGAATTTGCCAATCAGGTAATCTTGAAACTGTTGGAGCGATGTATTCCGTTTATGCAGCACTGGGAGAAGCAGCTTAACACAATGATGCGTCAGGCAATGTTTTTAGCCGGATGTGCAAGATTGTATCAACGCGGACAGGAGTCGGGAATGCATTTTTGTATGCCGGATAAGAAGGATGAGATGGCAGATAGAGTATATGAGCTGTCTTTGGCACTACAGACACTTGAATTCCCAATCCCGAACACGGTATCGCTGTCAAAGTACCGCTCAATTCTAGTGACGGGAGCCAATCAGGGGGGAAAATCAACCTTTTTGCGAAGTCTTGGTATTGCACAGATTATGTGTCAGACGGGGATGTTCGTTCCCGCTCAAAGCTATCCGCTGCATGCTTATCAAGATATCTTTACCCATTTTACCAGACGGGAAGATGTAACTATGAATATGGGGAAATTTGAAGAAGAATTAAAGCGCATGGAACAAATCCTTGGAGGCGCTAAGAAAAATACATTGATTCTTTTGAACGAATCGTTTGCCACGACGACTGAGGTGACGGCATTTCAAATTGCGATGGATATTACACATGCCTGTTTAGAAGGGGGCGTCACAACATGGCTTGTAACACATATTACAAAGTATGCCAAAGAACTCTATCGGGAGGGCCATGACGATGTATTGTTTCTGTCTGCGGGGAGACAAACCGACGGGGAAGTTCGGTTTAAGATGTACGAAAAAGAACCGGGAGATACCAGCTATGGTTTGGAGCTGTATGAGCAGATGATAGAATCGGGGAAATAACAAAATAAATCAGCGGGAAACTTTCATAAGCGCTGCCTATGCATGTTTCCCGCTTGGAGAATTTTAGTTCTTTAGAGCGGCGTGCATTTCAACCGACGCTTTTCTATTTGTAGAGGTTTCTTTTATCTATGACGCGAACAGCTTTTCCTTCGCTTCGCGCAATTGTTTTAGGGTCTACCAATTCGACTTCTGCGAGAATACCAAGCATCGCTTTTAATCCGGAAACCAGTTTTTTCGCAGCGGTTGTTTTGTTGAAAGAACTATCGGCAGCCATTTCCGGCGTCAACTCTACTTGTACTACAATTCGGTCACTGTTCCCCTGACGGGTTACGATGATTTGATAGTTTGCTGCATATCCCTGATTGATTAGAACGGTCTCAATCTGGGATGGGAATACGTTAACGCCCTTGACAATCAGCATATCGTCGCTTCGGCCCATCGGTTTTGTCATTTTTACATGTGTACGACCACAGGAACACTTCTTGCGGGACAATACACAGATATCACGCGTGCGGTAGCGAATAAGAGGGAAAGCTTCCTTTGTAATACTGGTGAATACGAGCTCTCCTTTTTCCCCTTCTGGAAGCACCTCTCCGGTGTTTGGGTCAATGATTTCAGCGATAAAATGGTCTTCATTGATATGCATTCCCTGTTGTTCGCTGCACTCAAAGGAAACACCCGGGCCAGATATTTCTGTCAGTCCATAAATATCATATGCTTTAATTCCCAATGATTTTTCAATATCGCGACGCATCTCCTCTGTCCATGCTTCTGCACCGAAGATACCGGCTTTTAATTTGATTTCATCTTTCATTCCCCGCTCGTTGATTGCCTCTCCCAAAAAGGCAGCGTAAGATGGAGTACAACAGAGAATGGTGGAACCGAGGTCGGTCATGAACTGGATTTGGCGTTCTGTGTTGCCGGACGACATCGGGAGAGTAAGACAACCTACTTTGTGTGACCCTCCGTTTAAGCCGGGGCCACCGGTAAATAGTCCGTAACCATAGGAAACATGTACGACGTCTTCTTTCGTTCCTCCGGCTGCCATAATAGCGCGGGCACAGCAATCTTCCCACAAATCAAGGTCGTTTTGGGTATAAAATGCTACGACGCGGCGGCCGGTTGTTCCGCTCGTGGATTGAATGCGTACACAATCACTTACCGGACGAGCCATCAGGTCATATGGATAGGCGTCTCTCAAATCATCTTTTGTAAGAAACGGTAATTTATGCAAATCGTCTACTGACTTAATATCATCAGGGGTAAGTCCGTTTTCCTGCATTTTTTTGCGGTAATATGGTACATTATCATACACATTTTTTACCTGTTTAACTAATCGCTCATTTTGCCATGCAAGAATTTGTTCACGTGACGCACACTCGATTTTTTCTTGATAATAGTTACTCATAACTGATAAATCCTCCTGCTATTTTATCGTTGATATTATCTATTCTACCATAGGAAGAATAGTAGGACAAGAAAAAAGATGTTTCACATCAGGGAAACATCTTTTCTGTTACAACCTCTTAATTTATATAATTCTTTATCAAAAATTATGCCATTAACATTCGATTATAACTTTGTTACGTTTGCTGCCTGCGGGCCTTTTTCACCGTCAATTACTTCGAATTCAACCTCATCGCCTTCATCTAAAACTTTGAAGCCATCCATCTGCAATGCGGAGAAATGTACGAATACATCGTTTCCCTCTTCATCAGAAATAAATCCGAATCCTTTTTTAGCATTAAACCATTTAACTGTACCTTTCATGTGTTCTGCCTCCTAGAAATAAAATTTAACACGTACTAACCATAACACAAGAAACGATAAAAGTCAAAAGAATTTTTGCAATAAATTGAAAAATATGGTACTGTATAAATATTGGAAAAAAGTAGAAAATAAAATAATAAATAATAACGAGGTTGCGTATGAATATTTCAAATTGTAAAGCTTATGAATTGGTTGATACACAGGAGATGCCGGATTTGGACAGCACAGGCCTTCTGCTGCGGCACAAAAAGACGGGAGCTCATCTTGTCCTTGTTGAAAACGAGGATAACAATAAGGTATTCACTATTGGGTTTCGCACACCACCGAAAAACTCCACGGGAGTTGCCCATATTGTTGAGCACACGGTTTTGTGCGGTTCAAAAGAGTTTCCGGTAAAAGACCCGTTTGTGGAGCTGGTAAAGGGCTCGTTAAATACATTTTTGAACGCACTTACCTATCCAGATAAGACTGTTTATCCGGTGGCAAGCTGTAATGATAAGGATTTTCAAAATCTAATGCACGTATATCTGGATGCTGTTTTCTATCCGAATATTTATAAGGAAGAGAAAATTTTTCAGCAGGAGGGATGGCATTACGAATTAGAAGATGTGAATGCGCCGCTGAAATATAACGGCGTCGTCTTTAATGAAATGAAAGGTGTGTTCTCTTCTCCTGACCAATTACTGGAAAGGAATATCCAGCATTCTCTCTTTCCGGACACGGCGTATGGAGTGGAATCCGGCGGTGATCCGGCGGTGATTCCGGATTTGAGCTATGAGGAATATCTGGAGTTTCACAGAAAATATTATCATCCGTCGAATAGTTATATTTATCTCTATGGCGACATGGATATGGAGGAGAAGCTCAATTGGCTTGATGAGCATTATCTCTCCTCATTTGATGCGATTTCCGTCAACTCGGAAATCGCGATACAGGCTCCGTTCCATGAGAGAAAGGAAGAGTATGGGTTCTATTCCGTTACGGAGGGGGAAGACGTCGAGGGCAAGGCATATTTTAGTTATAACGCAGTGTGCGGCGATACGATGGACTGCTATTTATATCGGGCCTTTCAGGTGATTAGTTATGTTTTGGTGCAATCAGTAGGGGCGCCGCTCAAACAGGCGCTTTTAGATGCGGGTATTGGAAATGACATAAGCTGCTTTTATGAGGAGAGTATACGCCAGCCTTACTTTTCGATTATTGCTAAAAATGTAAAAATGGAACAGAAGCAGAAGTTTCTCGATGTAATACGGGAGGAGCTTTCCCGGTTGGTGCGTGAGGGAATCAACAAACAATCGCTGCATGCGGCAATTAACGGACTTGAATTTCAGTATCGGGAAGCGGATTTTGGAAATTATCCGAAAGGTTTGATGTACGGGCTGCAGATATTTGACAGTTGGCTGTATGATGAAAAGAGACCATTTATCCACATATGTGCCAATGAAACATTTGCCTATTTGAAAGAACAGGTTTCTACCGATTATTTTGAGAAACTAATACAAGTCTATCTGCTCGATAATAAGCATGCGAGTTTTGTCAGCGTGCAGCCTAAAATCGGTTTGACGGGGCTTATGGAAGAAGAGGAAAAACGCCGTCTGGCAGAGTATAAGGCGTCGCTTACACAAGAAGAAAAGGAAACGCTTGTTAAGCAGACTCAAGAGCTGAAACGCTATCAGGAGGAGCCGACGCCGGCAGAGACTTTGAAGTGTATCCCTCTTCTCAATCGCGAAGATATTGGTAAAAAAGCGCAGCCTTTTCATAATGAGCAGAGACAGTTTGATGACGTGCCAGTACTGTTTCACAATATTTTTACGAATGGTATCCAGTATGTGCGCTTGGCGTTTGACGTCAAAGACGTAAAGGAACATGCGCCGTATCTTTCCCTGTTGGCGGAGCTGATTAGCGCCGTTGATACGGAGCGGTATGATAAGCTGGAACTGGGCAATCAAATCTTTCTCCATTCCGGCGGTATCAGCACGGATGTCGGCGTATATGCCGACCGCCACAGCGATGATTACCGTATGTTCTGGGAGTTAAGCGGCAAAGTTTTATACAGCGAAATCGGGGAAGTGCTGAAGCTGGTTATGGAAATTCTCACGACTTCTAAAGTAGAAGATGAGAAGCGTCTACGGGAAGTGATTGGCGAAGCGCGTTCCGCGAAGCAGTCGTCCTTACAGGCGACGGGACATCAGACTGCTGTTTTGCGGGCGATGTCCTATCAGCGGGAGAGTTCTTATATTAATGAGCATATAAGAGGGATTGCCTATTATGACTTCCTCTGCGATTTGGAGGAGCATTTTGAGGAAAGAAAGGCTTCACTCGTTTTAATCCTGAAATCGCTTATGAAAAAGATATTTGTAAGGGAACGTCTGCTGCTTGACCTTATTTCCGACGAAGAGGGATATCATGCGATAGAAGAGCAGATTCATATTTTACAAAAGGGATTACCAAAACAAGTGGACGAGAGATTGCCGGAACCGGTTTGGAAATTGCAGTCACATCAAAATAACGAGGGCTTCAAGACGGCGGGGAAAGTGCAATATGTCGCCCGCGTCGGCAATTTTGCCAAAAAGGGGATACCGTATCGGGGCGTCTATAAAGTAGTGCGTACGATACTCGGCTACGATTATCTCTGGAACGAAGTGCGTGTCAAGGGAGGCGCTTATGGTGTGATGTGCTCCTTTAGTGACGATGGGAATGGTTATATGGTATCTTATCGGGATCCGAATCTTGTGGAAACCAACGACGTATATGAGGGAGTGCCGGAATATTTATTGCATTTTGATTCGGATGAGCGCAATATGATGAAGTATATTATCGGCACGATTAGCGATTTGGATACTCCTTTGACACCGAGAGCAAAAGGGCGGCGTTCCGCCAGCGCTTATCTGACGGGGATTACGTTTGAAGAAGTGCAGAAAGAGCGCGACGATATACTGTCGGCCGATAAGGAAAAGGTGCACAGTGTGGCGGAGACGGTGAAAGCCATACTTTCCGATGGTTATATATGTGCGCTTGGCAGCGAGGGAAAGATAGAGCAGGCAGAATATTTATTTGATACGATACGGGTACTGAGTTAGAAATGGAGAAAGAGATGAATAACGTTTTTAAATCCGGTTTTGTTACATTGGTGGGCAGACCGAATGTAGGGAAATCGACATTAATGAACCAGATGATAGGGCAGAAGATTGCCATTACCTCAAATAAGCCGCAGACGACGAGAAACCGCATCCAGACGGTATATCATGATGAGCGGGGGCAGATTGTATTTTTGGATACGCCGGGGATTCATAAGGCAAAGAACAAGCTTGGCGAGTATATGGTAAATGTAGCGGAAAAAACTTTCAAGGAAGTGGATTTAGTGCTCTGGCTTGTCGAGGCGACAACATTTATAGGCAGGGGCGAGCGTTTTATTGCCGAAGAATTAAAGAGGTCGCAGGCTCCGGTAATTCTTGTGATGAATAAAATAGATACCATTCGCAAAGATGAGCTGCTGGAATGTATCGCTGCCTATAAGGATATGATGGATTTTGAAGAAATCATTCCGGTGTCCGCATGGACGGGCGAAAATGTGGACGAACTGCTAAACGCAATGTTTTCCCATCTGGAAGAGGGGCCGGCGTTTTATGATGAAGAAACCGTTACCGATCAGCCGGAAAGACAGATTGTGGCAGAACTGATTCGGGAAAAAGCGCTGCGTCTGTTATCGGATGAAATACCTCATGGGATAGCGGTGTCGATTGAGCGGATGAAAGAGCGTCCGGGTAAGAAGCGTCTTATGGATATTGACGCCACCATTATATGTGAAAGAAGCTCCCACAAGGGGATTATAATAGGAAAGCAGGGCAGTATGCTCAAACGCATTGGCACGGACGCCAGACGGGAAATGGAGCAGTTTTTGCAAATGCCAGTCAATTTAAAGCTTTGGGTTAAGGTAAAAAAAGACTGGCGTGACAGCGATTTCCTTTTGAAAAATTTTGGTTATAAAGAGACGGAGTAAATAAAAAATTGCGTTTGCCTCAATTGCCAGAAAGTGCTAGAATAGCCCAAAGTGCTTCAGGACATCCTATTGTTATCAAAGTACAATAGGAGGAAAATGATGGGAAACGAAGAGAATTGGAATACATTTGCCCGCACGGGGAGAGTGTCGGACTATTTGGCGTATGTAGGAGACGGAAGACAGCATGATGGGAACACAGGCTGGGAGAACTCAAGAAAGGAAGAGAGGGGACGGCGTGAAGGAGCGAGTAATGGGAATGGTGCTTTCGGCAGCAACCATTGGTGAATATGATAAGCGCATTGTTCTTCTGACGAAGGAGCGGGGACGAATCTCCGCTTTCGCCAGAGGAGCGAGACGTCCCAAAAGTCCTCTTTCTGCAGCGACAGAGCCGTTTACTTTCGGAGAATTTTACATCTATAAGGGAAAGGATTCTTATACGATTGAACAAGTGGAAGCAGATAATTATTTTCCGGAGCTTCGAAAAGATTTGGATGATTTATATATGGCTTTGTATTTTTGTGAAGTGGCGGCATATTTTACCCGCGAGGGCATGAACGCGAAAGAAGAGTTAAATCTGCTTTATCTGTCTTTACGGGCGCTTCTTCTTCCTTCTCTGCCGAGAGAGCTGGTGCGTTACATATATGAGCTGCGGATGCTTGTTATTGCCGGCGAAGCGCCGCGGATTTTTGCATGTATTCGTTGTGAGGGAACGGAGGGCCTGCATCACTTTTATGTGAGTGAATCGGGGGTTGTATGTGAACAATGTTACGATGGAAAATCCGGTATCCCGATTACGGAAACAACGATTTACACGCTTCAGTACATTGTATCTTCGCCGATGCAGAAATTGTATACATTTACTGTGGGAGAGACGGTATTGCGGGAGCTCGGTACGGTTGTGGAGCGATATTTTGATGCACATACCGACCGAACATTTTGCTCGCTCTCCGTACTGGAATGAATCTTAAATAATTATATTTTAAAGTCTGGAAGTTACCGCTTACCGGACTTTTTTTACCACTTACTTTCATTGTGTTTACAAAGGAAAGCAATCTTGATAAGATGATTTTGTCACAAGAGGGTGATAGGAGCCAAAAGGAAGGCAGGAAATATGAAGATACGGATTGAATTGATAGAGGAGCAGGCAGAGGATGAGATTGTAATCCGATGCCATTCCCTGAGCGATGAAATCGCGCGTATTCAAAATGCAGTTTCGTCTGTTACGGCAGAGAAGCAAAGTCTGGTACTATATAAAGAAGAGACAGAGTACTATATTGCTCTTGAGGATATTCTGTTTTTTCAGACAGAGAGCAGCGGCATTCAAGCTCATACAAGAAATGACGTTTATTATGTTAAGTTTCGTTTGTATGAATTGGAAGAGTTGCTGCCGGGATATTTTCTGAGGATTTCCAAGTCGGCGATAATTAATGTAAAGCAGGTATATTCTCTTAGTAAAAGCAATTTTTCTACAACCAGTGAAGCAGCCTTTTTGGGGACACACAAGAAAGTTTTTGTATCTCGGTTTTACATGAAACTATTAAAAGAGAAACTAACAGAAATGAGGATGAGATGATGAAAAGAAATTATTTTTGGGGCAGTTTTCTTATACTGGCAGCAGCGTATCTTGTTGTAAGCCAAATGGGATATTTACCGAAAATGGGGCCGTTTACGCTTATTTTTACGGTTGTCTGTCTGGCCGTGTTCATAAGCAGTATCCCTAATCTGAATTTTGGAGGAATTTTGTTCTCGCTGGCGTTTATCGGGATTATGTACGATAAGCAGTTAGGGATTACTGCGATTACCCCGTGGACGATACTTCTTGTTGCCTTACTTGGAACGATTGGACTTCATTTGTTGTTTGGACGTTTTCGGAAAAAGCATCGGCATTGGTATACGAATCATCATAAGAAAATATCCGCATATGACACGGAAAGCTGGCAAGAGAAAGACGACGCTGAAAGGGAAAGCGTGGAGGGTGAATTTGTGTCACTCCGTGTTTCTTTTAGTTCCATAATCCGCTATATCACGTCTACGAACTTACAGACCGTGAACATAGAGGCTTCGTTTGGCGCAGCAGAAGTGTATTTTGACCATGCGCAGATACCATCGGGAAATGTAACAGTGAATGTAGACGTCAATTTCTCCGGCGTTCAGTTGTATGTACCGCATAACTGGCAGGTGATTAACCATGTTTCTTCCAGCTTTGGAGCTGTCAATGAGGAAAATAAACATACCGGCGAGTTGACGGGAACGCTCACACTTGAGGGGAATAATTCTTTCGGCGGTATTACGATTATATATGTTTAACAGAAACGCCGTTTCTTCTAAATTATTATTTTCTTGCAAAACGCTATCTAAAATAGTACAATGAGGGAAATGAATCAAATCATTGGAGGATAATAGAAGATGGAAAAGACAATGGAGAAAGTGGTAGCGTTGGCTAAAAACCGTGGTTTCATCTATCCGGGTTCTGAAATATACGGAGGTCTTGCGAATACATGGGATTATGGGAATCTTGGCGTCGAATTAAAGAATAACGTAAAAAAAGCATGGTGGCAGAAGTTCATTCAGGAAAATAAATATAATGTTGGAGTAGATTGTGCAATCCTTATGAATCCACAGACTTGGGTTGCATCGGGACACTTAGGCGGTTTTTCGGACCCGCTTATGGATTGTAAGGAGTGTCATGAGCGTTTTCGCGCCGACCAGTTGATTGAGGAGTATGCGGGCAAGAATGATTTGGAACTGGATGGCTCCGTGGATGGCTGGGATAAAGAGAAGATGGAGAGTTTTATCGCAGACAATCAGATTTGCTGTCCAAGCTGTGGGAAACACAATTTTACGGAGATTCGCCAGTTTAACCTGATGTTTAAGACATTTCAGGGAGTTACCGAGGATGCGAAGAATACGGTTTATCTGCGTCCGGAGACGGCGCAGGGTATCTTTGTTAATTTTAAAAATGTGCAGAGAACGTCGCGTAAGAAAGTACCATTTGGAATTGGTCAGATTGGGAAATCATTCCGCAATGAAATAACACCGGGCAATTTTACTTTCCGTACTCGTGAGTTTGAGCAGATGGAACTTGAGTTTTTCTGTGTTCCGGATACGGATTTAGAATGGTTCCAATACTGGAAAGATTTTTGTATCAATTGGCTGCAGAAACTCGGTATCAAGGAAGAAGAGATGCGCGTCCGCGACCATGATAAAGAAGAATTGTCATTTTACAGCAAGGCGACGAGTGACATCGAATTTCTGTTCCCATTTGGCTGGGGAGAACTTTGGGGAATTGCCGACCGCACGGATTATGATTTGACACAGCACCAGAATACATCCGGTGAAGACATGAGTTACTTTGATGATGAGAGAAAAGAAAAGTATATTCCGTATGTTATCGAGCCGTCTCTGGGGGCCGACCGTGTGACACTGGCGTTTCTGTGCAGCGCGTATGACGAAGAGGAAATCGGCGAGGGTGACGTGCGAACCGTGCTGCATTTTCATCCTGCTTTGGCGCCTGTAAAAATCGGCGTGCTTCCACTTTCCAAAAAGTTGAACGAAAGTGCAGAAAAAGTATATGAGGAACTGAGCGGGTATTACAATTGTGAATATGATGACCGCGGAAATATAGGAAAACGTTACCGTCGGCAGGATGAGATTGGTACGCCTTATTGTGTGACATATGATTTCGATTCAGAAGAGGATGGTATGGTTACGGTACGTGACCGTGATACAATGGAGCAGGAGAGAATAAAGATAAGTGAGTTGCGAGCTTATTTCGAAGATAAATTCACTTTTTGACGAATAGCCTGACGTGTCAGGCTGGGAAAAGGTATTGATGCAAACATGAATTTTACATCGCCCCGTTGCGTAAACGCTTCGGAATGGAGGGTGAAATGAAAAATCATCAGTATTCTAAAAAGCAGATGATAATTATTGCCATGCTCAGTATTGCTATGCTGGCGTTGGCTGTTCTTTTGAACCAGTTTTTTCCGGTAAATTCGAGAGAGGCATCAACGGAGCCAAAGCCGACAATATCGCCTGCTCCGACAGCGACGCCCGCGCCTGCCGCGACGCCTGCGCCTGACCCGACAGAGACGGTAGCGGCGTTTTTGCAAGGGCCTAAATCATGGAAGAAAGGTCTGGAATGGGCTGGCGAGTGGGGCGACGAATACTATGACGGAGGAAAGTTTGGCAGCTTCGGATGCGGTCTGTGCTGTATGGCAAATATTTATACGACATTTTCAGGTGGGAAATGTTCGCCGATAGATATGTATGGGTACGCAAAAAAAGTTTCCGGATACGGCGGTGGAGGAGCCATCGACTGGGGATATATGAAAGCGACATTGAAAAAAACCGGATTTACTTCGGATGTGTGGCGAAAACCAAGTAGTTATATGGAATTTCAAAAGCAGGTACAGAATTCCATAGCATGTATTGTTGTAGTCAGCAGTTATAATAGTGATTGTTATTGGAAAGATACAGCAGGGCATTATGTGACGATTTTTCATTATGATGCGAAGACTGACCGGATTTTTCTCACGGATTCCGGCAACCCCTCCCACAACCGGCAATGGGTAGCGTTGAAAAAGATTTACAAATCATTAAAGACATCCAATCGCTGGCAGTATTTGGCGGTAACATCCTTTGACGCCGCAGGCGATCAGTGGAAACATAAGCGCTTTGGCGGTAATTGTATACTGCCAAAGCGATGGCAATAAAACGGCGCGCTTCTCAGCCGCCGTTTTATCTTGTGGGAAGATTCATTTTGTGCGGAGCGAAAAACACCAAGTGTTTTTCGGAACGGCGCGCTTCTCAGCCGCCGTTTTTTTTGCAACAATTTCCCTCTTCCATTCGTGTTATAGATATAGGACATGAGATGGGAGGTAATGCGTTATGGAGGGAAGTAGAAAATTATTATTACCGCCGCTTTTTGCCGCGCTTGTTTTGAGCGGCTGCGGGGAGACCGTACAATCGGGAGGGAACACGGAAACGGTGCAGCCGGCAGCGGTTGTTCAGATGACCTTTGCCGGAAGCAATTATTTTGAGGTTAAAAATGGTGTTTTGCTGCGGTATCTGGGGGATTATTCCGAGATGGGGGAAATTGTCCTGCCGGAGGAGGTTCGGGTTATTGCCAGCAGAGCTTTTCAGCTTCCGCAAAAATTTCGTGAGAAGCCGATTGGCTTGCTGAAAACGCAGAAGTTATCGATTCCGGCCCATGTAAAGATAGAAAAGGAGGCGTTTTATGGGTGCGGTCCTCTGGAAGTAGTATTAGAAGAGGGGCGGGAATATGTAGAAGAGAAAGCCTTTTATGAGTGCACAAAGTATCACTGTAAGATGAATGTGAAAGTGCCGGATTCGGTGACGCTTATATGTCAGCATGCCTTTGATATTGGGCATGGAGGCTGGCTGACTGTGGAACTCGGCAACTGCGTTGAAGTATTGGAAAAATATGCGCTGCAAGGCGCCAATGCCAATAATATTCCGTCTTCGATACGGGAAATTCACGAACATGCGCTTGGTGATTGGGGGAGAATACCGGAGGGGCTGCCGGAAGGAATCCGCTATCTTGAGAAACATTTTGTAGACCTGATTCAGGGGAGATTAAAAGTGCCGGAAACGGTGCGCCACATTGCGGTGGGTGCAGTTGTATGGGAAGACGGCGCGCGCAGGATGGGATATGACGTTGCTGATAACAACAAAAATTACCGCAGCGACCAGTATGGATGGCTGTATTCGAAAGATGGAAAAACGTTGTATTTCGCATATTCCTTAAATGGAGAGGACATCCGTATCCCGGATAGTGTGGATACGGTATACAAAAAAGGACTTATGACGGAAAACAATAAAATTAAAGTGCATGGACTGAAAAGGGTTAAGTGTTGCTAATGTACGGTATCACTCGCATTTAGTTTAAAGTGAATGACACCATACATTAGTCTGCGGGGTAGTTCAGGCTTCAATATAGCCGATACCTAAGCTGTTTGGGCCGATATGTGTACCGACTACCGGGCCGATACAAGTAGTAATCATTTTATTTTTTATACCCGCTTCACGAAGCTGTTCCTGAAATGCTTCTGCGCGCTGTGGTGCATTTGAGTGACCGATGACTATCGGATAATTTGTATCGGCCGGTGTCTCTTGTAATTTATGTATGAACCATGTATTACAAGATTTTTTCCCTTTTACTTTATCAATTGGTTTAGCGCCGTCAGCTACGACTTGCAAAACCGGGTGTAGTTTTATCAGGTTGCCAAGAAAGGCCGCGCTCTTACTTATGCGCCCGCCCCGTTTTAAATATTCTAAGGAGTCAACGACGATATATGTCATTGTTTTTGGCAATAAGGAAGTAATCGTTTCGGCAATCTCGGCAGCAGATTTTCCCTCATCGCGCAATGCGACTGCAATTTCGATTAGAAGCGCCTGTCCCATAGCGCCATTTTGGCAATCAATTAAATATAGTTTGTCGTATTTGATATTATCTGCAGCAATCTGCGCAGACTGAAAGGTGGCGCTCATATGTTTAGAAAATAGAATGGCTACAATTTCATCACCCGCATCGCGGTATTTTTGAAAAAGTTCTTCGAACTTATACGGATTAACGGCGGCTGTCGAAGGGTGATGAGGGTCATTCTCTAATTTTTCATAAAATTCTTCATTTTTTAAATCAATACCACAAGTATAGTCAGTTTCTCCGAAACGAACGGTTAATGGCAAAATGTCTATGTCTATTTCTTTGGCATAGTCCATGGTTAAATCACACAGACTATCTGTGATAATACGTGTCATATTGTACCTCCAGCACATTTTTATATATTTAATTATAGGGGAATAGACAGTTTATTGTCAAATAATAAATCGGAAAAGGAAGTTTAAAAATTTTTTCCTAAATTTAGCAAAAAAGGCTTTTCTACCCTTTTTTTTTATGTTACAATGGGAACAGCGACTGCAGAACAGTTGTGTTGTTGTTGTGCATTTACGACATAAATGTGGACAACCGTTCCTGCGTCAAAACACTATTATTGATTAGGAGGAATAATTAACATGACGAAATGGGTTTATTTGTTCAGCGAAGGCAATGCTGACATGCGTGAACTCCTTGGTGGTAAAGGTGCAAACCTTGCGGAGATGACAAGTTTGGGACTTCCGGTACCTCAGGGTTTCACTATTACAACCGAAGCATGTACTCAGTACTATGAAGATGGTCGTGAGATTAATGCTGAAATCCAGACACAGATTAATGAGTATATTGTTAAGATGGAAGAGATTACAGGTAAGAAATTCGGAGATAAAGAAAATCCACTTCTTGTATCCGTACGTTCCGGCGCCCGTGCTTCTATGCCAGGTATGATGGATACAATTTTGAATCTTGGCTTGAATGAGACCGTGGTAAATGTTATTGCTGAGAAATCCAACAATCCTCGTTGGGCATGGGATTGCTACCGTCGTTTTATTCAGATGTATTCCGATGTAGTAATGGAAGTTGGAAAGAAATATTTTGAGGAATTGATTGACAAAATGAAAGCTGACCGAGGTGTTCAGCAGGATGTCGATTTGACAGCAGATGATTTGAAAGAGCTTGCTTCCCAGTTCAAAGCTGAGTACAAAGCTAAAATTGGCGAAGACTTCCCGGATGATCCGAAAGAGCAGTTGATGGGAGCTATCAAAGCGGTGTTCCGTTCATGGGACAACCCTCGTGCCAATGTATATCGTCGTGATAACGACATTCCTTATTCATGGGGTACTGCGGTTAACGTACAGTCGATGGCATTTGGTAATATGGGTGATGATTGTGGTACTGGTGTTGCCTTTACTCGTGATCCGGCAACCGGTGAGAAGAAACTGATGGGTGAATTTTTGAAGAATGCACAGGGCGAGGACGTAGTTGCTGGTGTTCGTACACCGATGCCGATTGCTCAGATGGAAAAGGAATTCCCGGAAGCATTTGCACAGTTTACAGAGGTTTGCTCCACCCTTGAGAACCACTACAGAGATATGCAGGATATGGAATTTACGGTAGAGAATAAAAAGCTTTATATGCTTCAGACCCGTAATGGTAAGAGAACTGCACAGGCTGCTTTGAAGATTGCCTGTGACCTTGTAGAAGAGGGAATGAGAACAGAGGAAGAGGCAGTTGCCATGATTGACCCTCGTAATCTTGATACTCTTCTTCATCCACAGTTTGATGCTGCAGCATTGAAAGCTGCTACGCCTGTTGCAAAAGCATTGGGTGCTTCTCCGGGAGCTGCCTGCGGTAAGATAGTATTTACAGCAGAAGATGCCGAGACATGGAATGCCCGTGGTGAAAAGGTAGTACTTGTTCGTCTTGAGACATCTCCAGAAGATATTACTGGAATGAAAGCTTCTCAGGGTATCTTGACCGTTCGCGGCGGTATGACATCCCATGCAGCTGTTGTTGCCCGTGGTATGGGAACATGCTGTGTATCCGGTTGTGGAGATATCAACATGGATGAGGCAAATAAGAAATTTACGTTGGCCGGAAAAGAATATCATGAGGGAGACTTCATTTCCATTGACGGTTCAACCGGAAATATTTACGATGGCATTATTGAGACAGTAGACGCTACAATCGCAGGAGAGTTCGGACAGATTATGGGATGGGCAGACAAGTTCCGTACCATGAAAGTTCGTACGAATGCAGATACGCCTGCCGATGCTAAAAAAGCTCGTGAATTGGGCGCAGAAGGTATCGGACTTTGCCGTACTGAGCATATGTTCTTTGAGGAAGACAGAATTGCAGCATTCCGCGAGATGATTTGTGCAGATACAGTAGAAGAGCGCGAAGCTGCTCTTGACAAAATTCTTCCTTATCAGCAGGGAGACTTCAAGGCATTGTATGAAGCTTTGGAAGGAAATCCGGTTACCATTCGTTTCTTAGATCCGCCTTTGCATGAATTCGTTCCTACGGACGAGGCTGATATTAAGAAACTTGCCGATGCACAGGGCAAATCCGTAGAGGATATCAAAGCAATCATTGCTTCTCTTCACGAGTTCAACCCGATGATGGGTCATCGTGGATGCCGTCTTGCGGTAACTTATCCGGAAATTGCTAAGATGCAGACGAAAGCTGTAATCCGTGCAGCTATCGAAGTGAAAAAAGCTCATGCTGATTGGGATGTAAAACCTGAAATTATGATTCCGTTGATTGGCGATGTAAAAGAGTTAAAATATGTTAAGAAGTTTGTCGTTGAGACTGCTGATGCAGAAATTAAGGCAGCAGGTATCGAACTCTCTTATGAGGTTGGTACGATGATTGAGATTCCTCGTGCTGCGTTGACGGCTGATGAAATTGCGAAAGAAGCTGACTTCTTCTGCTTCGGTACAAATGACCTTACGCAGATGACATTTGGTTTCTCACGTGATGATGCCGGCAAGTTCTTAGATGCTTACTATGACGCTAAGATTTTCGAGAATGACCCATTTGCAAAACTGGATCAGGATGGTGTTGGCAAGCTTATGGAGACAGCTCTTAAGCTTGGCAAACCGGCTAATAGCACACTTCACTGTGGAATCTGTGGTGAGCATGGTGGAGACCCGTCTTCTGTAGAATTCTGCAATAAGATTGGCCTTGATTATGTATCCTGTTCTCCATTCCGTGTGCCGATTGCAAGACTGGCAGCAGCACAGGCAGCGATTGCGCAGAAGTAGGATACTGAGGAAATTGTAATAAAGAGTTTTAGTGGTATAATGAACCGCCCCGGTGTATCGTTTGATACGAGGGGCGGTTTTTAGCTCCATGATAAACCTCTCTGATTATGCAGTAATGTGTATCACAAGTTTTCCGTCCCTATGCTCAAGCCTTCCGACAAGTTTTTCTTGTTCCAGCCATTTTAAATTTTCACTGTCTGTATAAATTTTAGGTTGTGTATATGTGATGTCGGTTTCACTTTCGACATTGTTTTCAATAAACAGGCGGCAGGGCTTGTCTTTATTGTCATGTCCATTCAGCATATAGCGTGCGGATAGTGTTGTGTGATTTTCTTTGCTTATGAGCTGGGTGTCCACGCAGTTCCGTTAAAAAATCCCCGGTGCAATAGCCGTCAAATAAAATCATTCGGATAGTAGTGTTTTCTGATATGACCTCATTGGTCTCAGTAATGTTAATGTGTATTCTTAAAATTTCCATTTGTAACCTTGACCCTCTCTCCTTGTGATATTCATATTCATTTTACTATAATGTATTTGTTTGTGAAAAGGAGAAATTTTATTTTCTGCCATAAATTTTAATCATAAATATTCTTTTGAAATTATTACAAAAGTTTGCTGGGAAGTGTTTTGGCAGCAAGTGTAGGTTATTTTGATTTGCAAATATAAAGATAAATAAGTGAAACATAATATAATCGCTCCAGAGCGTCTATTATTTGATGTGAGGGGCGATTTTTATGCTTTTTTGAATAATTCAGCATGCAATAGATTAAATAATTTGTTATAACAATATTATTAACCATGTGTCAAAAACGGAGGTAAAGAATGTCCAGTGAAGATGAAATTATTTCTATGTGGTTGGCAGATATGTACGACGAGGATGAAACGGATACAACAGATGTTGATTTTTTCTTATCTTTGGTAGGAAATCACAGGGGCGTATTTTAGATGTTGCCTGTGGAGGCGGACGCTATCTGGTATCTGTAGCAAAAGCGGGACATAAGGTAATGGGATTAGACTTTGATAAGTTTATGCTAGAAAAAATTGATGAAAAATTACAAAACGGCAAAAACATAAAGTGGAGAAAGGCAGATATCATTTCGGATGAGTGGGGAGCAGGATTTGATGTTGTCCTGCTGGCTGACAATATTCTTTTTAATATTGTTTCGGACATTGATTATGAGGCGTCTCAGGAGCTTTTGATTAAAAAATTGGCACAGGCACAGGAAGCTAGAGGACATCTGTTCATTGACTGGTTATACATCATATCCCGAGAAATGGTTTGATAACCCAAATTCTAACCTTGTCTTTGAAGGGACGGATTATCATGGAAATACAGGAAAATGCCATACGGAATGGGAAGTAGAAAATGGTATTGATCCAGAGCATGACTGGGCAAAGAACATTCGGGAGTAGCGAGGCGGCTAAGAGGACTGATTTTATTTGCATTTTGGTCTTAGCAATGCTAAAATGTTTTCAAGATAAGGTGTAAATTTAGCTGGAGGGTATAAAAGTGGGAGGGGTGATGTGTTGCCGGCAGAAAACAAATCAGAAGAAAGAAAACAGGAACTAAACAAAACGATTGATGATTTTTCCTTATTTGATGATGATTTTATGAGTGTTGTCTTTGACCGAAATATTGAAGCAACGGAATTTTTGCTAAATACTATTTTGGAGCGTGACGATATGAATGTAATAGAGGTAATCGGTCAGAGAGAATATAAAAATCCCGTGCTTGGCGGGCGTTCCATCCGTATAGATATTTATGCAAAAGATTCTTTTGGCAAGATTTACGATATTGAAGTACAACGTGCGGATGAGGGCGCAGATGTGCATAGAGCCAGATTCAACAGCAGTATGATTGATACAAGAATGTTGAAAGAAAGCCAGAAATTCAAGGAACTGCATGAATCTTATGTTATCTTTATCACGAAAAATGATGTGATGGGAAGTGGTTTACCATTATATCATATAGACAGAGTGGTAAAAGAGACAGGTATATCCTTTGAAGATGGTTCGCATATTATATATGTGAACGGAAGTTACCAGAATGAAGATGACCCAATTGGGAAACTGGTGCATGATTTTAATTGTAAGGAATCGGAGGATGTGTTTTATCCTATTTTTGCGAAGCAGATACATTATTTCAAAGAAACGGAAGGAGGTCGAGCGGCCATGTGTAAAGCAGTGGAAGAATTAGCGGAGAAATGGGCAGAAGAAAGCAGGCTTGATGATATTAGAAATCTTATGGAATCGATGCAGTGGACAGTGGAGCAGGCAATGGACGCATTAAGAATATCAGAAGAAGATAGGGTGATTTTGTTAAAAAGGTTTTAATTTTCTGGTTAAAAAAACTGAGGGAAAATTATCGTGAGTAAAGTGGATGGTGAATTAACTGAGAGGAGTACAGAAGAGCGTAGAAAAAACACGGATAATGTGCAGATTTTTGAGGAATTGGATAAATGTATAGATGATATGGAAATAGGTAGAGTTATCGAACATAAAGAAGCAATGCTTATTCTTGAGAATCGTTTCAAATTATAAATTAAATACAGAAATATATTCTTGTATGCGTTGCCCATATTACGAACCAAACAGCACAGGCAGCGATTGCGCAGAAGTGAGTAATTTCTCTTAAAAAGAGGAATCTGGAGAAATTTAATAGAGAATTAGAGTAGTAAATGAACCGCCCCGAAGTATCGTTTGATACGAGGGGCGGTTTTTAGCATATTTGCAATTGGGAGTTATTGATTAAAATTACTTCTCCTCCCAATAAGTCCATTCAATACAACGTTGAAAGCTAATAGCGGCATAAAAGGGGGCGCCGCCTCCGGTCATGTGAGTAGCGCCCAAAGGTTTCGTGCGGCGGTACATTTCAGACAATGCGGCCGATGCCAGTCCCTTACCTCGGAATTCAGGAACGGTACATAAGGGTTCCATATATGCCAGTTTGTTTTCTGGTGTCCACCACATACCAGCATAGCATACATAATCACCAGTTTGATTTTTGACAGTACAGCATGGGGGTATAATGCGGCGCTGCCAGTATGTGATATTCATTTTCTGTGTAACCATCCCAAGGACCTTCTGTTTTTTCATGGTCGAAACCTTTCCAGCAGCACTCGGTCACTTTTTCAGTATTTAAATTCCCATATTCTTCGAACTCGAAGCTGGGTGGAAGGGGATATGACAATGGTTTTTTGAAATCATAAATCATTTCATTGTAGCCCCAGAACTTTGTATACCTGCATTGAAAACGGCATTTTGTGATGTCTTTTGCCCGTCAAACAGAACATAAATATGTTTTTCATCAATGCGGGGCATATAGTTCTCAGAATAGGTCACCATTTCTTCTGCAAGGAATTTATATCCGGGACGAATTGACCATGTTGTTCAATTCGTCCACATATTATGCAGGATACTGATACAAAAACTGCATGCAAATATTTTCGCAAAAGCAAAAAGAGCGCCTTTGCGAGGGAATTTTGTATATGTGAACACTAAGAAGCCTATCTTGACGTAACAAAACAAACGCATCCAAGTGCGCTAAAATTGTTAGTTACATTCTAATCATAGACTACTTAATCATGTTCACACCTCATTTCATATAAAGTAAACTGATCGTAACACATACAAATATTTTTGTAAAGGATAAGACGTTTTGAGTTATTGTAAAAAATTATAAGCGCATCATTAAAAATAGTGGTGCACATATTTTTGTCCATTTATACCTTTGAATATTCTGCTGTCGGTGTTCATTTTTAATGTGATTACGCACCTGTTAGAGAATGAATATCAATGCAATAGTGCGGACAAAACGGCATTTATCCGGCGGCTGTAAACGGTAAGGAATTAGCACATAAGGACGTAGTGTAATAAATTGAATTATCCAACCATTAGTTTCAAAAATATTAACTAAGCCTCAATTGTGTTTGATGAGAAGTTATGCTATTTTTTTAGTGTAAGGTGCCTTAACATATAATATAGAAAGGAATGGTTAAGTATGATAATAGGAAATAATATAAAAAGAATCCGTCAGAACAAGGGGGTTACGCAGGAGCAACTGGGCGATATTATAGGGGTCACGGGTCAGGCGATTAGTAAATGGGAGAATGGTTCAGCGCTTCCAGATATTCAGGTGTTACCAAAACTTGCAGACTATTTTGGAATTAGTATTGATGAGTTGATGGGATACAAACTGAATGCGCTAACTTATAAAGAGCAGTTTGTAAAATTTATGGTAGGCAATGGAATTTTGCAGACAGGCGAATTTGATTTAGAAAACGGGCAAAAGAAAAACTATTATTTAAATTCAGAAAAGTTTACAGCGAATGCTCAAATAGCAAAGATAGGTGAATACTTTGCGGACTGTATCCGGGAAACTGGTGTTCCGTATGATGTGATTGTGGGACTTGCATATCACGGAATTGCATTTTCTACAGCGACGTCATGTGCATTATTTCAGAAATATGGTGTGACAACAGATTTTTGTTTTGACAGAAAGGTACCAGATAGCAGAGGTCGCAAGATATGTGGGCATACATTGAAGGATGGTGATAAAGTCATTATTGTAGATGATTTGATTGGTACAGGAAAAACGCTGTGTGAACGAATTGAACGGTTGAAAGATGAGGCTGATATTGAGGTGGTTGCAGTAATTGTGATTGCGAATCTAACGAATGAAGAGGCAGCGGAAAAAGGTTTGGGAGCAAAGATGGTGGAGGAACGATACGGAGCAAAGGTATATTCCATCATTACGGATAAAGACATCCGTGATTACTTGAATTATTAGGGCGCCCTCTGGTTGCGAAAATTCCAGTTAAACTTGGTAGACGAAAGTAAAATTCCTGATTATAATTAAGAAAAACACCTGAAGGAGGAGAAAATGGGATTAGGCGGCAGAATTCAAAAACTTAGAATCGATAATGGTTTGACACAGGAGCAATTAGCAGAGATGCTTTCTGTATCAAGGCAATCTGTTTCAAAATGGGAGATGGACCAGTCACTTCCGGAAATTGATAGGGTTATTATGATGAGCAAGTTGTTTTCGGTGGGAACAGATGAAATTTTGTTGGAAGATGAGGAAATAAAAAATTTTAGACCGCAGGAAATACATTTGGGTTCTATCTATTTGATTGCCAGAGATTTTGAAAAGTCTATTTCATTTTACGAACAGCTATTATCAATGTCAGTATCCACTAGAAACTGTGGAAATAAATTTGCGGAATTCTATTTTGATAATAAGTGTTTAGCACTCATGAACGAAGACAGTTTGCAGGGACATCATTATGAAGATGGAGATTACAAATTTGTATTGAACTTTTGGGTCGAAGATTTGGCAAAAGAATACAACAGACTAAAATCGTTAAATATCGGGAAAATGACGGAAATCGAAAAAGTCAATGAAGGATATTATTATTTTAGCGTGCTTGATCCAGATAATAATGTTTGTGAAATCACAGGTGGATATCATTTATTGGAGGAGGAAAAGGATGAGTAATAATGTATGCCAAAGTTGCGGGATGATTATGAGAGAAAACGAGCGGGGAACAAATTTAGATGGAAGCATTAGTGAGGATTACTGCAAGTATTGTTTTAGCGGTGGGAAATTCGGAAAAGACGAAACAATGGAAGAAATGATAGAAAGTTGTATTCCGTTTTGGATTAATGAGGCAAAAGGGATTGATGAAAAAGCAGCCAGACAGGAATTGCTTTCTATTATTCCAACACTGAAACGATGGAAAATCACAGATTGACTCGAAAGGAGATGAAAATCGCAAGGATTGATACTCCATTCGAACAAACGCTTTTAGGATTGGTTTTATGGGAGGTAAGCCGCAAGCCCCGTGTGTTCGGGGTTGCGGCTTACCTCTTTCTGTATTCATTTACAGATGAGGAAAGTACATGTATCGCACAGAATACGTGAACAATGCTGTAATTATGGGGACATCTATGGCTTTAGGGGGGCGCACCACTAAACTCGTATTTTTTGTTTAATATTTTAATGGATACTGAAAACAGTCAATCCATGGCAACGCTTACAATATCAGGCGCTGATAATGTCTAATTTTCAATGAGGAATATCTATTTCTCTTTTGCCGGTACGGCATAAATCAATCGATTGACCTCTCTTGAAAACCATCCTGCTCATAGAGCTTGGAATTATTCCCTAAAATTCCAAACTTTGATAATTTGTGACATTCCTTAAAGGTATGCGGATGGGGATGTGTTTGAGAAAAATTCTTAAATTAGTAAAAATTTGTAGAAATTATTATTTTTTTGAAAATTTTTATAGAAAAATATAGAAATTTATAAGTAAATGTCGTATAATAACTTTGGTAGGGATAATTGATAATTATCGGGAGAAAGAGTTGTGAAACTTGAGA
>CAJTLS010000022.1 GCA_910577295.1 uncultured Eubacterium sp. | reverse complement strand
GGCGAGCGGTCAATGCTGCAAAAGTCAGGAAAAACGACAATGCAGACAGCGAGTTTTGCAAAGGGCGGCGAATATTCCTGCAAACGGGAGAAACAATGTATTTTTCGTTGGGAGCAGTATACCAGATAAGATACGAAAGGATACCCGCAGCATGGAAACAAATAATTAAATAATTGCCTAAAAGTACTTTGCAAATTCATCGGTTTCCGTGTACAATAGAAGTATAATGAACAGGAGGGAAAATGTATGGCATCCATTACTTTTGCAGCTATTGATGTAGGCTCCCATGAGTTATCCATGAAGATTTATGAAATGTCCAAACAACGCGGCATTCGTGAACTGACTTACATCCGGCACAAAATATCTCTGGACACGGAAACATATACAAAGGGATTTATTTCTTATCAGAGCGTTGATGAAATCTGCAAAATACTCAATGACTTCAAACGAAGCATAAAGGAATATGGTGCGGAAGTCATTCAGGCATATGCGACCAGCGCCCTGCGTGAGGCCAGTAACTCCCTCGTTGTCATCGACCAGATAAAAATACAGACCGGATTTCATGTTTGCACGTTGAGCAACAGCGAGGCCCGCTTCCTCTATTTTAAAGCCGTGGCTCTGCGCGAACAGTCCTTTGAAGATTTGATTGAAGAGGGAACTCTCGTTATCGACATAGGAGCCGGAAGCGTACAGCTTTCCTTTTTTGAAAATGGGAAACTGCAGCTTACGCAAAATCTCTTGCTCGGCTCCTCCCGTATCCGCGAGTTACTAGAAGCCATGCGGGAAGAGACTTACGATTTTCAGGGATTGATTGATGAATACATTGAGCGGGATTTAGTCTATTTTCAAAAACTAAATTTGCATTCTACAACAGTGGAACACATAATTGCCGTGGGGGAAATGATTCCGGAAATATATTATTATATCCAAAAAGACCACAGTGATTTCGACGGCACTCTTCCCTCGAAATGGCTGAACAGAAATAAATTTCCAAAAGACTTAATCGGAACACAGGCAACTTTATTTTTACCGACGCTGATACTCTGTCAGAAAATATCGGATTTGACAAATTGTGATGATATACTTCTTTCCAACATTAATTTGTGCGACGTAATCGCGGCGGAATATGCCGAAAAGAAAATGCGCATTACATCAACCCACAATTTTACAGAAGATATCTTATCCGCATCACTAAGCATTGCGAATAAATATCATGTCGACAGGGAACACGTCGAAAATGTACAGGCTTTGGCGCTGCAAATCTTTGACCGCATTCGGAAACTCCACGGACTCGGAAAGCGGGAGCGTCTGCTTCTTCAATTAGGCGTTATCCTGCATAGCTGCGGTTCTTATATCACTGAAATTCAGTCCCGAGAATGCTCCTATCGCATTATTATGTCGACTGAAATTATTGGAATTTCACATATTGAGCGCGCCATGATTGCCAATATGGTAAGGTACAACGAAGCCTCTTTTCCTCGTTTTGAGGATTTGGAGGAAGACTTCACGCGTGATGAATACATTACCATCGTGAAATTAAACGCCATTTTAAAAACGGCAAACGTACTCGATAAAAGCAACCGACAAAAAATAAAAAAGGTAGGGGTGACCTTGCAAGATGGTATTCTGACCATTACTGCCGATACTATGGCTGATATCACATTGGAAAAGGGACTCTTTTATCATAAAGCAGACGTCTTTGAAGAAGTATTCGGCATTCGGCCGCAACTACGCCAAAAAAGAAGTGGAAAGAGAGGGTAAATCATGGAACAAAAAGAATGTTTTCAAAATCGGGAACTGAGCTGGCTGGATTTTAACTGGCGCGTTCTCTCCGAGGCACGAGATAAAAACATACCGTTGATGGAGCGCTTAAAATTTCTCAGTATCACCGCCTCTAATTTAGATGAGTTTTTTATGATACGCGTTGCCTCCCTCAAAGATCAGGTCAATGCCGGCTACACAAAAAAGGACATTGCGGGAATGACAAGTAAAGAACAGATTGACGCCATCCTGAAAGCGACGCACAAATTTGCCGCTACTCAATACACTACTTACAATCGTTCGTTTTTGCCTGCACTGCGCAAAGCCGGACTGAAAATAGTAACCGAATATGAAAAATTAACACAAGAACAGACCGATTATGTCGATACTTACTTCAAGCAGGAAGTCTTTCCGGTATTGACGCCGATGGCCGTTGATTCTTCACGTCCATTTCCGCTCATACGCAATAAATCGCTCAATATCGGAGCGCTGTTAATGGACAAAAAGAAAAAGGATACCATTGATTTTGCTTTGGTACAGGTTCCTTCTGTTCTTCCCCGCGTAGTCACCATTCCGGAAGACGAAGATAACTGCACGACGATTATCCTGTTAGAACAGATTATAGAAAAGAACATCCAGAAACTTTTTATGAACTATAAAGTACTCTGCGCCACTCCATTCCGCGTTATGCGCAACGCGGATCTCACCATTGATGAAGATGAGGCCGCTGACCTCCTGATTGAGATAGAAAAACAGCTCAAGAAACGACAGTGGGGAGAGGCCATCCGCCTTGAAGTGGAAGATAACATTGACAAACGTCTTCTCAAAACGCTTCGCAGGGAATTGCATATCGCCGAAGATTCCATTTTCAAAATCAACGGTCCGCTCGATTTGACGTTTCTTATGAAAGTATACGACTTAGAGGGTTTTGAACAGCTTAAGGACAAAAAATATATCCCGCAGCCGCCGGCCATGCTCGATCCGACGCGCAATTTATTTGAACAGATACGGGAGCGTGACATTCTTCTCCATCACCCTTATGAATCGTTTGAGCCGGTAGTTAATTTTGTACGCGCGGCCGCCAAGGATCCCAATGTCCTTGCCATCAAGCAGACTCTGTACCGTGTCAGCAGTCACTCCCCTATTATTGCTTCTTTAGCGGAGGCAGCAGAAAACGGGAAGCAGGTCTCGGTACTCGTCGAGCTGAAAGCCCGTTTTGACGAGGAAAATAATATCGTCTGGGCCCGCAAACTGGAAAAGGCTGGCTGCCACGTTATCTATGGTCTGGTTGGCTTAAAAACTCACAGCAAAATTACTCTTGTCGTGCGCAAGGAAGAAGACGGAATCCGCCGCTACGTCCATCTGGGCACCGGCAACTACAATGATTCTACCGCCAAACTATATACGGATATGGGAATCTTTACCTGCAAACCACGTTATGGTGAAGATGCTACCGCTGTCTTTAACATGCTCTCCGGCTATTCCGAGCCGCTGGCGTGGAACAAACTGTCCCTCGCTCCTCTCTGGCTCCGCGACCGTTTCCTCTCCCTTATTGCAAGGGAATGCGATAACGCGAAAAAGGGACGGCCGGCTGCCATTATCGCCAAAATGAATTCTCTCTGCGACCCCGGTATTATCAAAGCCCTGTATGAAGCTTCCGCTGCCGGCGTAAATATACGTCTTATCGTTCGGGGAATCTGCTGCCTGCGCGCAGGAGTTCCCGGACTGAGCGAGAACATCCACGTTCGTTCCATTGTCGGTACGTTTTTGGAGCACTCCCGAATTTTTTACTTTGAAAATGGCGGCATACCTGAATTTTACATGGGAAGCGCCGACTGGATGCCGCGTAATCTGGATAAGAGAGTCGAAATACTTTTTCCGGTAGAAGATCCGGAATTGCAGGATAAAATAAAACATATTTTGGATATCCAGTTAGCCGATACAAAAAAGGCCCACATTCTCATGCCGGACGGCACTTATGAGAAAGTAGACCAACGAGGGAAAACGCCTCTTAATTCGCAGATGTATTTTTGTAAACAGGCGATGGAACATTAGAAAATCAGTTTCTTTGCCAGAGAATCCGCCAAATCGTTATAAGTGTCTCCTGAGTGGCCTTTTACTTTTTTAAAACGGATGGAAAGTTTCCCCTGTAGGGAATCATAGTATGCTTTATATGCTTTGGTTCCCTTTTTATTTGTTTTCCAATCTCCGGTACACCATGCAGCTATCCCCTGATAATCGTATACAATCGTCAGACTGCCGGCTCCCTGCCGCAGAGCCTCTTCCATTGCCAGTCGCGCGCCCATAATCTCTCCAGCTACGTTGCGCATCGCCGCCATCTCTTCATCTTCTTCTTTCTTGCACAGATGCCTCTCCTTACCCGCATAAATAAATACGACGCCGCAGCTATATTGTTTCGTCTCTGCGTTATAACTCCCGTCCACGTAAGCAAGCGCTTCGCCGCTCGCAAGCTCTGGCAACGGCTGCGGGGAATTCTCTGCCGGTAACGACAACGTCGTCTGCCTGCCGGATACGGCCTTTTGTACCAACTCCTCACCGGCATAGTCAAACGCTTCCTCCTGCGTGGCAAAGCCTTTATACAGGGCGCCGGAAACCCCCTCAACCTGACTTTTACACTCGTCCCATGAGGAATAAATCCCCGGTGTCTTTCCCCTTTTCACCACATAAAATTTCTTTTTTGCCATATCTTTTTCCTCTCAAATCATTAGCTCCTGTTTGCGCTCTCTGTCAAAACGGCAAGTTCGTCCTCTGTTAATTCACGGTATTCTCCCGGCCGCAAATTATCATCCAACGCAAGCCCCGCCATGGATATTCTTTTTAAATAAGTTACTCTCCCGCCTAACGCCGCTATCATGCGCTTGACCTGATGATATTTTCCCTCTTCAATAGTCAGCTCTGCCGTTCCCGTTTCAAGTAAGCGCAAAATGCCCGCTTTCGTCCGAACGCCCCCGCCTATATCAATTCCCTCAGCAACAAGCTCTGCGGCATTTTCCACAAGTTCTCCCTCATAGGTAAAATAATACGTTTTCGGCACATGATATGCCGGAGATAATAACCGGTGCGCCAATTTCCCGTCGTCGGTCAGCAGTAAAAATCCCTCCGTATCTTTGTCAAGCCGACCGACCGGAAACAGCTCGTGCCCCCCGCATTCTACGCATTCTACTACTGTCGTGTCGTTTTTATCTCTCGTAGCGGACAATACCCCCGCAGATTTATTCATCATGATATAGATGTGCTCTTTTGCCTCTATCCTCTGCCCCCGCATACAAATATGCTGACAGGGCGATATTTTCTTTTCTCCCTCCAAGACCGTTTCGCCGTCGACCTGTATCTCTCCCTGACGGATACTTCGTTTTGCCTCCTTACGGCTCAATGTTGTATATGTTGCCAGAAACTTGTCCAACCTCATTTTCTTCATCACAATCCCCCCTATTTTTCATATAATAAACCAATCATACAGAATGAAAAGGACGTTTTATGCCAATACGAGTCTTTGTTGATCAAGGTCACAATCCTTATGGTTTTAACGCTGGAGCGGAAGGGTTTGGACTTCGCGAACAGGATATCACATATCTGGTTGGTACCTATCTCGCCAATATCTTAAACGCCGATTACCGCTTTGACGCCATTACTTCACGCCAGACACCGGATGATATTCTCGGCTATGACAACTCCTCGAGCCTGCGCGCGCGCACCGAAGCCGCCAACGCATGGGGGGCAAATTATTTTATCAGCATCCATGTAAACGCCAATGTCAATCCGGCAATCAACGGAACAGAAGCCTATGTCTATAGTGCGAACTCACCAGCCTACTATCTGGGAGAACAAATCGTAGCGGAAATTGTACGGCGTCTTGACACAAAATATAACGGCGTCTTCGTCCGCCCTTCGCTCTATGTACTGCGACGGACGAATATGCCTGCCGTACTCGTGGAACTCGCCTACATTTCCAACGAAGAAGACGCTTATCTGCTCGCCAACGAACCCTATCAATTTGCCTATGCCATCTATGTGGGGCTTCTCAATTATTTAGGGCTGCCGCAAATCCCAATCACTTAGCGCCCGCGCACAAAATCAGGCCGCCTGAAAACCTCCGGCGAACAAAAAGTAGGCAAGCACCAATACGCCTAAAACAATACGGTAATAGCCAAAAGCTTTAAAATCATGTTTGCGAATGTAATTCATCAGATATCGAATGACAAACAACGAAACAAAAAAGGCCACAACCATACCTGTAACTAAAGTAACCGTTCCCATAAATTCAAAGTGGAATCCACTTTTCACAATTTTCAGAAGACTCGCGCCAAACATAACCGGAATTGCCAGATAGAACGTAAATTCCGCCGCAGCGCCACGCGAAACTCCCAAAAGCAAAGCTCCAATAATCGTTGCTCCAGAGCGGGAAGTTCCCGGAACTACGGCCGCTAACAACTGGAAAATACCAATGATAATTACTACATCATATCCCATATCTGCCACCGATGTAATCGCCGGACTCCGCCCTTTATTCCAATTCTCAACTAAAATAAACAGTACGCCGTAAATAATCAGCGCCCCCGCCACAACATAGGGATTATAAAATATTTCGTCAATAATATCATCAAACAGCAGGCCAACGATTGCCGCAGGCAGACAGGCGACAATAATTTTACCCCACATTCCCATAATTTGTCCTTTTACCATCGGCGCCGATTTATCTTTTCGCTGAAACGGCCAAATTCGCTCCCAAAAAAGAAGAACGACAGCCAAAATAGCGCCCAACTGGACAACAACCAAAAACATTTCACTGAATTGCTCATTTTTAAAATTTATAAATTGATCCAGCAAAATCATATGTCCCGTACTACTAACCGGCAGCCATTCGGTAATCCCCTCTACGATTCCCCATATAACCGCCGTCAAAACATCCATAAGTCCCATAAAAACCTCCCGATAGTTCTTTCTATATTAAAATATCTCTGTATATAATCTACTTCCATACCGACACATATATTACCATATTATAAGAAGCAAAACAATCATAAGTTGCAAAAGTTAAAAAAATATTGTAAAATAAAAAAGTATGTTTAGAAAGGAATGACCTTATGTATCATTGGCTGAAAAGATATGTGGAGCCAATCTGCCCGCTTTATGCGATTATTCCACTGATTTCCTGTTTCGCTTTAAACATGCTTGTCTACAGCGGAACCATGATTTTGTGCGCAGATTGGTACCATCATGATTTTACGACTTCATGGGATACCTCCGTTCCACTTGTCGAGGAATGGATTTATATTTATTTTGGCTGTTATATATTCTGGGTCGCAAATTACATTTTAGTCGCAAAAATATATCAGGATAACAAATCCATGTTCTACCGTTTTGTCATCACGGATATGAGTTCGCGGCTCGTGTGCGCCCTGTTCTTTATCGCACTGCCAACTACAAATATCCGTCCGGTTGTACCAGAGGGCGGATTAAGCGCCTTTTTGCTGAATTTTTTATATGGAATTGACCAACCGGCAAACCTGTTTCCATCCATTCACTGCCTCGTAAGCTGGCTGTGTTTTGCAGGTATACGCAAAAGCGATAAGATACCTGTCTGGTATAAAACGTTTTCGTGCATTGCAGCTCTCCTTGTTGTTCTGTCCACACAGTTTACGAAACAGCACTATTGGATAGATACCGTCGCCGGTATTGCCCTTGCGGAAATCCTCTTCCAAATCAACCGGAAAATTTCCGCCTACCGGCTGGTGGAACAAGTTTTTACGAAATTAAATAAAAAAATTTTGCATTTACTAAAAGGAGAATTTTGTGAGTAAGAAAACAAGAAAAAACATTCTGAATGCGGCGTTCCTCATTGCACTTTTAGCCGCAACTGTCTGGATGGTATTTCGTGGTCAGGATTTTGGAGAAATCGTATCTATTTTATACGGAATTGCACCAGTTTTTCTTATTGTAGGCTTTCTGCTTGTCATATTATACGTCTGCAGCGAGTCGGTTATTATTAAATACCTGCTGGCCACAGTTCACATAAAAGTACCGCTTTTTAATTGCATACGCTACTCTTTCGTAGGTTTTTTCTACAGTTGTATCACCCCGTCGGCAACGGGTGGACAGCCAATGCAGATATACTATATGAAAAAGCAGAACATTGATATTCCAACGGCTACCATCATTCTTATGTTAGTAACGATTGAATACAAATTTGTTCTTGTCTTTATCGGGTTGGCAGTTGCCGTCTTCGGCCAGTCGTTAGTCCAGTCGCTGAGTGCTGACGTTCAGTTCTTTCTCTATCTTGGAATTGCACTGAATGTCTTCTGCGTCTGCTTTATGAGCCTTTTGGTATTTTTGCCAGGGACTGCAAAGTTCCTCATCACAAAAGGATTTTCTTTTCTTAAAAAAATACACCTGATGAAAGAAAAGAGTAACCGTACGGAGCGTTTGGAAAAGTCGATGGAAACATACCGGGGCGCTTCCAACTTTCTCAAGGAAAATAAAATGGCTATTTTTAACACAACCATTATTTCCTTTATCCAACGGTTTTTTCTGTTTTCTATTACCTATCTTGTATATCGCAGTTTTGGGTTGAGTACGGAATCTTATATGACCGTTACCATTCTTCAATCCATCATTTCGATATCCGTAGATATGCTGCCTTTACCGGGGGGGATGGGTATTAGCGAGGGGCTTTACAAGCGCATTTTTACCCCTGTTTTCGGCAGTCCGTCCCTTATGACAGCATCCATGCTCGTCAGCCGGGGTTTCAGCTATTATGTATTAGTCATTGTCAGCAGTATCGTCTCTCTTTATACGCATTTTACTGTCACTGACTTGAAACAAAACAAGAAAGAGAAAGAGTGAACAATATGATTGGTTTTTATAATTATTCCGTAATCGTTACTTATATCGGCGTAGCTCTATCCGTCTGTGCCATGGCAATGTCGCACACCGGCAATTTTAAATATGCCATCCTGTTTCTGGCTCTGGCCGGCGCCTGTGACACATTTGATGGAAAGATTGCCCGCGCCATGAAAAACCGCACACGGGAGATGGAAATATTCGGCGTCCAGATTGATTCCCTGTGCGATATGGTTTGCTTCGGCGTGACTCCGGTTATCATTTCCTACCATATGGGCCTGAACCAACCGTGGGGGATTGCCATTGAGATTCTGTTCGTCCTCTGCGGCGTCATACGGCTGGCCTATTTTAACGTACTGGAAGAGCTCAAGCACACTCATCCAGATTCTGACCAGAGCAAGGGATACCGCGGTTTACCAATTACAACGATTACGATTATCTATCCTATCGTCTATTTATTCCGGCCGCTGGTCTCTGACCGCGCATTTGTCGTTACACTGGCTGTTATGCATCTTGTTGTAGCCTTTTTGTACGTGTTGGATTTTAAAATAAAAAAACCAGGCAACGCCCTAATCATTGCCATGATGGTATTAGTGGCGTCGGTGTTGGGATGTATCTTATTTAGCTAATTATAATATGGGAGCCTGTACAGATTACACAGGTTCCGGAATGAGGATTAGTGTAAAAAATCACGCTAATGCGCTGATTTTTTACACGGCTATTTGTTTCTGAGCGAAAACAAATAGCTTTGTTCCGACACGAGAAACTCTTCGAGTTTTCTCGTGCGGTTCTTCGCGATAAATCGCTCAGAAATGAGGATTTATATGGACTACATTGATTTGAACGGAAAATTAGTAAAAAATACGACGAGTCAGGATAAACTTTTAGAATATCTCTATACCAATATTGCGGGAAGAATGCTTTTAAAACCATTAGTACAGCCCCAAATTTCTAAACTTGCCGGACGTTATCTTTCTTCCTCACAATCCGTGGGATTGATTGAGCAATTTATCAAAAAAAACAACATCGATATGTCTTCTTATATGGAAAGAGACTATACCTCTTTCAACGACTTTTTTACAAGAAAAATTAAGAAAGGCAAACGTCCTCTTCCAGATGATAATAATATCCTTATCAGTCCTTGCGACTGTAAGGCTACCGTATATAAGATTCAGGAGAATACTACATTTTCCATTAAAAGTACGGAATACACCCTGCGCTCTTTGCTGCGCAGTCCCCGTTTAGCAAAACGCTTTCGAGGCGGCTATGCGTTTCTTCTGCGTCTGACTGTGGACGACTATCATCGTTATGTTTATGCTGCCTCCGGGAAGCAATCGAAAAACTATCATATCGACGGCTCCTTTCACACCGTGAACCCGATAGCAAATGATTATTTACCGATTTATAAGGAGAATACACGCGAATACACCGTTATCCATACGAAAGAATTTGGCGACATCGTGCAAATGGAAGTTGGCGCTCTCCTTGTAGGTAAAATATCGAATCATACACAGAGTGGTTTCGTCATGCGCGGGGAGGAAAAAGGATATTTTGAATATGGTGGTTCTACTATCCTTGTATTAACAGCCAAAAATGCCGTAACTCCACGCGAAGACCTCTTGCGGAACACTATGTGCGGATATGAAACAAAGCTTCTTCAGGGACATTGCCTGGGAACGGCCTGTGGGACAAATGAACTTATTACCAAAAAAACAGATGAAAATATTTTATAAATATGATATGATTATTTTACATTTACGATTGATATAAAGCGAATTTATAAGTCCAAAAATAAGAGAAAAAATCGGTATTCTATTATATTGCAGCAGGAGGATATGAAATGGAAAATCAATTTGTTTGGAAGGATGAGTTCAATATTGGAGTAGATATCATTGATAAGGAGCACAAAAAACTTTTTAAAATTATCAATAAGCTTTTTGAATTCAAAGAAGAAGATTCAACTCGCCAATGGGCGTGCCGTGAGGGAATCAAATTTTTTAAACAGCATGCTGCCGGCCATTTTGCAGACGAGGAAGCATATATGGATTCCATTAATTACGAAGGAATTGAACAGCACAAACATTTACATAAAGGATTTCGTGAAAATACACTTCCGGCGTTGGAACTGGAATTAGAACAGTCTGATTACTCCCCGGATGCCGTAGAACATTTTCTCGGTGTTTGTGCCGGTTGGCTTATCGGGCATACATTGTCAGAAGATGTTAATATTGTCAATGATAGTAAAAAAGAATCGGCCACCCTTCTTATGTCAGAAGATTTGACCGCTATGAAAAAGGTAATTACCCAGCTTCTGTTTGATATGTTCCAACTTGAATCACACCTCATCAGCGATACTTACAATGGGGAGAAGTTCGGCAACGGTATATACTACCGTCTGATTTATGGAACGAATAAGGATAAAAAGAAACAGGAAGTCTTTTTAGTTTTTGAAGAAAAACTGCTAATTAACACGGTTGGAAAAATCATGGGTATCAAGACAAATAAATTGGATAATATGCTCGTTCATGCTGCAAGATATACCGCGCGGCAATTTGTAAAGCGCGTTATGGAGCAATTTCCCGAAGCAGAAAAGTATGAACTGAAAACCGAAAACCTTCTGTCTTATGAACAGTTTCAAAAAGTTTTTGTAAAAGATGACCCACACATCAGCCTATTATTTAACACAGGCGCCGGATATTTTGCCTATTGCGTCATTGCCCCGCATATGCTTGAAAACAGTATTGGAACACCAATTGAGGCAGAAAACGCTATGGACGAAGTAAAAGAGTATCTGGAAAGGCGAGAAGTTTTAAGCGAAAAGCCAAAAATTCTAATTGTCGACGACTCCTTAACTGTGAGACAGCATATGAACAAATTATTAGAAGAAGATTACGATATAACATTAGCTGAATCCAGTATTGTCGCAATCCGCAATATTTCACTGAGCAAACCGGATTTGGTTCTCTTAGACTATGAAATGCCGGTTTGTGACGGAAAACAAATGCTGGAAATGATTCGTTCCGACGAGACGCTCGCAGATGTTCCTGTCATTTTCCTGACAGGAAGAAGCGACCCGGAAAGTGTGAAAAAAGTTAAGTCCCTAAAACCGGCCGGATATCTGTTAAAAAATCTGAAACCGGAAGATATCAAGGAAAATATTGATGCTTTCTTTGAAAAGAATAAAAAATAAAATTTTTATCAGTAACTATTTACCATATGCATTTAAACATAGGGAGCGATAGAGATAAAAGCTACAATTATACCTTTTTTATCTCTACCGTTCCTTTTGCCTCTTCATCATCCATTATTATCTCACCTACCGATGGCAGGACAATATGACCACTGCGAGGATTTTTTACACTCAACACCGACGTCGTAATCGTTGCTTCCACATCCGATTTTTCAAATGCTAAATCCGTTTCTAACATTTCGCAATCAATAAGTTTCAATTCCCTATCATAACAAAATGGCTGCGTACCGGTTATTTGGCAATTGATAAAAGTGATGTCCTGTGCATACCACGCCAAATATTCTCCCTTTACAACACTATCCCGCACAACAACATGCTTACTGTGCCAAAACGCATCTTTGGTATCGAAATGGCAATTGACAAATTCCGCATTCTCAATATACTGAAAAGAATATTTCCCCTGTAATTCTACATTTTCAAAAACAAGATTTGAAGAACGCATCATAAAATATTCACTCACTGCCTTTGAGTTCTTCATTTTTATATCCGTCACTGACCAACCAAATTCCGGTGAAACAATATCGCAGTCTTCCACTGTGACCTGACCGCATTCACGCAACGCCTTTATGCCGTGCAGTTTGGTTCCCCGAATAGTTATGTCTTTTGAGTACCAAAGCGCTGCACGACATAAACTTGTCAGCTCTGAATTTTCAATCTGAATCTCATCATCGTGCCAAAAAGGATAACGCAGATTAAAAAAACAGTCCCGTACGGACAATCTTTTTGCTTCCTTACAAGCGCTCTCCCCATCTGCCGGCCCGTCAAAACGGCAATTTATCAGCTCTACATTTTCACAGCCATACCATGCTCTCTCCTCATCATAAACCTGATTCTCGATTCGTTTCATCTTGTATTCCCCCATTTCTGAGCGATTTATCGCGAAGAACCGCACGAGAAAACTCGAAGAGTTTCTCGTGTCGGAACAAAACTATTTGTTTTCGCTCAGAAACAAATAGTGTATTCCCCCTAACTACTATTTAGTATATTAAATCATGCATTCCCTGAAACTTGTCAACGGGCAATTACATAACACGTATAAAGGATATACATCAGTACCATTATTCCTCCCTCCACACGGTTTATTTTCCTCCCAGTAAAAATAAACGTATAGGCAATCAAACTCACGCCGAGCAGCATTCCCAAATCCACAAAAGAAGCAACCATGATTTCCACGGGATGAATTGTGCTGGACACTCCTAAAATGAGCAAAAGATTAAATATATTGGAACCAACTACATTGCCTGCCGCCATACCGTTCTCACCCTTTTTGGCAGCAACAACAGAAGTCACAAGCTCCGGCAGGCTTGTCCCAATTGCCACAATCGTAAGCCCAACCAGCGTCTCGCTCATTCCAAACGCCAGTGCAAGCTTTTCAGCGCTGTCTACTACCAATTGCCCCCCGAGAATAATGGCAATAATTCCACCGACAATATAGACGGCACACTGAACCGGCGTCAACAGCTCTATCTCCTCTTCGGCTTCCAAGCGGTTCTTCTTCGCTATATGAATGGTATACAGCAGATACAAAATAAAGGCGGCAATCAGCACCAGACCGTTCCAACGGAATAGTGTTCCCGCCGTTTCGTTCATATCGTGAATATTTTTACACCGCCCGCTTAAAACCAAATTGCCGGCAAGGAGGAAAACCGCTAAAGAAAACAGAAGAGACAGAGGATAATCCCGTTTTTTGATTTCCTGTCCTATCGGTAATGGCTTCAAAATGGCGCAGATTCCCAATACGGCCAGCAGGTTGAATATATTCGAACCCACCACATTACTTACCGCAATCGCGTTCGAGCCGGATAATCCCGCCGATACACTGACCGCCAATTCCGGCGCGCTCGTCCCCATCGCTACGATGGTAAGTCCGATAATGACTCCTGGCACTTTCAGGCGTTTGGCTACCGACGCACTTCCGTCCACAAAAAAATCTGCCCCCTTAATAAGTGCTGCAAAACCAATCAACAATACTACTATATTTAGAAAAATCTGCATAAACCTTTTCCTCCTTTTCTTTTACAAGAATGCGTCCTCACTCAGACCGTTCATCCACACCAAGTAAATCATGCTTAAAATGGGCGAATGCCGCCATTCCCCCCAACTGTTTTGTCGCATAGCAAAACAATCCGGCACGAACACCACAAAAATGGTCCAGCTTAAAATGCAGTTTCACTTTTTCTCCAAACGGCTGCCAACTGCCATCCATGAACACTTCAAAATCTGCTACATCTTTCATCTTCGTAAATTCCGCTCTGGCGCGCAGACAGATAACCGGCTTATCCAGTAAAAACCGCGCCACTTCCGCCGGCCATGTCGTATCGGTTTGCGGATTCATTTTCCCCTCTGCTTCCCCGGGCCGCTTCCACTGTACAAGGAAAAACGAATCGTCCTGTCTCGTAATGCCGATTAGGGTATAGTCGCTTTGAAGCAGGCACAATCCGGCAATATCGCCGTCTTCTAATTGTTCCGCCCGCAATTCCACACTTACGACGCTGCCCGGATACATGAGCCGCTGTGTCAGCGTGTTAGGCGCCTGTGTCACATTATTACAAATTTCACATGTCTGCAGAGATAATTGTCCTTTCCCCATCTTTACAAAATCAAGTCTTGGCGTGTGATTCCACTGCCATATATTTTTTATCTTCTTCTCCGTAAATTCATCATCACCATACAAAGGTGCATAAGTGTAGCCCGGACGGCTGTCATATGGCTCCATTATTTCCGGTATCTTACCGTCCACACCAAAGACAGGGAAATGCTCCTGCCAATGTACAGGAACAAGAACCGGAAGCCGTCCCACGGCACCGCTGTCACGAAACAAAATGCTATACCATTCATTATCCGGCGTGTCAACAATCCCGCCTTGTGCAACGCCTGAATTGCAATAACCACCATCGGTATCTAGCACTTCTCCCCCGCGGTACGGCCCTTTAATCCTCTCTGCCATGTAACAAACCTGAGAACGCCTTGTATTTTCCCCTTTTTTTAAATGAATGAAAAAGAGGTAGTATTTGCCGTTGATTTTATAGAAATGCGTTCCCTCATATCCAAGGTAAACATCATCCGGGTCCTCCACTACCATCTGATGAAAACCGTCCTGCTTTGGCTCCGTCAACGTATCATCTAATTCAGTAATGAAAATTTGTCGATTTCCATAGGCAATATACACCTTTCCATCGTCATCAAAAAGTAATGAACTATCATGATAGAACCCCTTTATCTCACTTCTTGTCCAAGGCCCCTGAATGTTTTTAGAGCGAAACAGATACGTCTTTCCGGTATCATTTGCCACAAAACAAATATAAAAGATTCCTTTATGATAACGCAGCGTAGCGGCCCACATCCCCCGGCCATAAGCATTCTTCTCATTTCTCAAACATTCCTCATCGGTGCATTCCAATGTCTCATACACATAAGTAAGTATTTCCCAGTCGATTAGATTATAGGAACGCAGTATCACACAGCCGGGCATAAAATGCATCGTAGTACTGACCATATAATAAGCGTCTCCCACACGTATAACATCCGGGTCCGGATAGTCTGTCTTTATCAATGGATTTCCATTCATTTTTTATTCCTCCTTTTCCTATTCCTGTGCAGAAACATTCTGTTAAGCTAAAACCCCAAATTTTTGCAAAGCGTAAACAATACCATTGTCGGTATTTGACAAAGTAACAAAATCGGAGGCTTCTTTTGCTTCTTCTTCCGCATTTTCCATTGCCACGCCGATACCGGCCGCGCGAAGCATCTCCAAATCATTCTCACTGTCCCCAAAGGCGATCATTTCCTGCCTGTCAATGGCAAGATACTCTCCAAGCCACATCAAAGCGCTGGCCTTAGTTACCCCGCTCTTTGTAATTTCAATATTCCTAATACCGCCTGAAACAGCATTCATCTGCGGGTATTTACGAATTATATTGAGCACTTCGTCATATCCCTGAAGCACCCCGTCCTCATTTTCGGCAAAATTAATCGTCAGCTTTTCCACGTCGTCCCCGCGTTCCCGCAAATACTCCACCAAATCCGGCACAAGCGTGCGTGAAGTACGAATATATTCTTTTAACTCTTCCGACACATGCATCTTCTCCACAAGCGGCCGGTTTTTCTCACTCATAAAAGCCTTCCCCTTTAAAAAAGGGTCAGCCATAACAGACAATGGCTCTAACTCGGTCAACAACGGCAATAAAGAATCGAGACTTATGTTGTCCCCCATCAGACAATTTCCCGTCTCTTTCTCATAAATACCGGCACCATTACAAGTAATGACATAACGTACACCCTGTAGCCGTTCTATTTCCGGGGACAAACCGCAAAAAGGGCGTCCCGTTGCCGGCACAAGCTCTATTCCCTGTTCCGCCAATCGCTCCAAAACTTCTTTTGTCTGTGGCAATATTTTCTTGTGGTCATCCAGTACTGTACCATCCATATCAAATGCAATCAAACGTATCATACTTTCCCTCATTTCTGCACTGCTTTCCGCAGATGTCTAGCGCTTATTCTGTGAAATCTCTATCCATGTTCCCCACTCTTCCCTGCTTATCGAATCTTCTGCATAACGCGCCTTTTCATACAATCTCGTTAAACATTCATCTTGTTCTGTTTCACTCATATATTCCCGGTGCAGTTCTCTTGGAGTCAGCGAACAATTTATGGATTTCTTTCCCGCACCTTTGCGAACTGACTCATAAAACGCCCGGCGTATCTTGCCGTCCCATCCATCAGGAAATACCATAGCTTTTTTTACAACCGGCACCAATCTGGTAATCTCATCAAAATCAGTTCCCTCATCTGCCAGTTCCTCATACTCATATATCAATTTGCGGCGGTATTTCATTAAATATAATATCAAACGATAGACGGCATAAACAATCGCCAATGCTCCCATCACCACAACCGCAAAAATAACGACATACCGCAGTAACCGAAGCCAGAAATTATCCGACGCTTTTTCTTGTTCTTCCTGTACTTTCCTTTGTATCTCGCTCCTCTTTACATCCTGCCTCTCTTTCAATGTATTTTCCTGTTCCTGCTGCTCGCGATGCGAACGCCCTCTTGGCTCCCATTCCATCCCCGGCATCATTGCCGAAAAAAGAATAAACAGAAGTATGCCTGCGCCGCCTACCAATGACAATATCAGCAGCGGTTTACGCTGCATCCGCCCAGCTCTTCTTTTTGTCTCCTCCGATACACTGGGGTTACAATGCAATATAGTATACCTGCCACGCAGATACTTATTCAAAAAGAACAGGAAAAGCGCCACAATAAATATGCAGCAGCAAGCCATTATATTAGCGGTTCCCCCATTTCCCATCGTTCCTGGTATCACAAATATTCCCGCCAACACAAGCGACGAGAAATGGCTGGTCGGCAATCTCTCTTCCATTCTGCGGTTGTTCCTCCATGCAATCGGCAATGGTACAAACAACAGTAAAAACAACCTTAACCATGAAAATAAATCTCCAATAAACCAGTTAAAAATGGACGTAAATAGACATACTACTAATAAATAATTGTAATAAAAATGAGTAATTTTCATTTTATTAAACTCTGTCATAATCATCCACCCCATTTCACAAGACAACGTTCAATGGCAGGCGATATCTCGCGAAACTCGTTATCTTCACTATTATTTGAAATCACAGGCGCCACCCATGTAACCTGCTCCACACAATGCATCATCCGCTCTACTGCCTGCTGCATCGGCTTCTTACCGGCAGCAGAAATCAGCATCACGTGTTCATTTTTATGGAAACTTGGCAGCTCCCTCTCTATAAATTCTTCTCCGCGGCAGCAAACATCGTCATAGGCAATCGTTGCCAAAACGTGTCTTGCCGATGAAATCTGATGACGCGCGTCACCTTCCAAACGTATCTTCTCATTCCCCACTGCCACAAAACGAGTCTTTATTCCATGAGCGCTAAAATAGTAAATTAACGAATACGCAAGACGAATACTCTCCTCCATAATTTCTTCTTGAATAAATACTCCCGGCGACTCGAGATTCAGCATGATGACGACAGGAGTAGAAGCATTATATTCCGTTGTTTTTACCTGCCAATCCCCCATGCGCGCAGATGCTTTCCAGTGTATCCTGCGCATGGAATCCTGAGGCGTGTACTCCCGTACTCCGGCAAAGGCAAACGAATCTTCGAAAAGAGGCACTCTTGTCGGTAAATCTCCATTTAGAGACCGAAAAATCGGAAGCAGACGCTCTACCGATATAAGAGACGGGTAGACACAAAGCTTTGCATCTACTGCTATACGATGGACAAACGGAGTTACAAAAAACATATCATAACTGACAAGTTCCGCTTCCTCAATGCAGTATAAGCCCCGCTTTTTACATGTGAAGCGAAGCTTACGGCGTACTTTCTGAAACCCATCCACACTCATTACATCATTCCGATAAAAATGGTCGGAAACAGTTCCACTCTCCTGACCTTCAAAGGCTAAATGCTTTGATGTTCCAAATTTCACACAGACAGCCGGCAAATTCATTTTCTTTTTATTGACGGCCGTCTCGTACAGAAACAAACTGTCCCCTACCCCAGCCTGTTCTTCCGAAAAATTTAGTTTAACCTCAAAGTCCTCCATCCAATGTTTCTGGTAATGACCGGTCATTACCAAATAAACGAATACAAGGACAAGCGCAAGTAATACTATCACTTTGAAAAATCCTCCGTCGGCACTGTCGTAAAGTGAGTGATCTCCTCAATATAATCCGGCGCTTTCTTTTTGCTGCCATAGGCGTCTTCTAAAATAATGCGGTGCCCAAGCACATAAGGCGCCAATTTCTTTATTGTCTCCGGCGTTACATAACCATTGCCCCGAAGTGCAGTATAACATTTTGCCACTTTCATAAAAGCTATCGCTCCACGCGTACTCACACCTAACAAAATATTAGTATGCTCTCTCGTTCCTTTTACGATGTCTAACAAATAGTCTTTTATACTGTCATGTACAAATACTTGTTCACATGCTTTCTGCATCTCTTGAAACTGTTCTTTCGTACATACTGCCCGCAGCTGTTCAAACGGATTATCCTGTGAAAAACGATTAAGAATCTCTTTTTCATCGCTGCGCTTTGGATATCCCATTGGAACCTGCATAATAAAGCGGTCCAATTGTGCTTCCGGCAGTGGAAAAGTTCCTGATACCTCAATAGGATTTTGCGTGGCAATTACAAAAAACGGCTCCGGTAATGCCATCGCCGTACCGTCAATTGTCGCCTGACGCTCCTCCATGCATTCCAAAAGCGCCGACTGAGTGCGGGGTGTTGCCCGGTTAATTTCATCCGCAAGCAGGACATTTGTAAAAATCCCCCCCTCCCGAAACTGAAAATCACTTTCTTTTTGATTAAAGTACTGGATGCCTGTGACATCGCTCGGAAGAAGATCAGGCGTAAACTGTATCCGCTTACAATCCATATCCATAGATGCCGCCAGTGATTTGGCGAGCATTGTCTTACCAGTTCCCGGAACATCTTCCAACAACACATGACCTCCGGCTAAAAATGCCGTCAATACCAAATCAATTACGTCCGGCTTTCCGACAATCACTTTCTCTATGTTCGTACGAATATGCTCCACCTGATTTTTTACTTCTGCTATATTCATAAAATTCCTCTCTTTCCGGGCATTTTCATTGCAAACAGATTACATATTCCTCATCAAATCCGCCATTTCAATTGCCGCACATGCCGCATCATACCCTTTATTTCCGGCTTTTGTACCTGCACGCTCAATCGCCTGTTCAATATTATCCGTTGTCAGCACACCAAACATCGTCGGCACACCCGTATTAAGACCAACCGCAGCCACTCCCTTGCTCACTTCTGCACATACATAATCATAATGGGAGGTAGAACCTTTAATAACCGCCCCTAAGCAGAGGACCGCGTCGTATTTACCGCTCTGAGCCATCTTCTGTGCTACAATCGGTATTTCAAAAGCGCCCGGTACCCAGGCAAGTTCAATATCATCGGTCTCCACACCATGGCGAACGAGAGCATCCTCCGCTCCACCAATCAGCTTACTTACAATAAACTCATTAAACCTTGCCGCCACGATACCAATTTTCATACCGTTTCCAATTACATTTCCTTCAAATAATTTCATTTTTTCCTCCATTCCGGAGCATCAGGCAGTGAGTTCAGCCTTTATCTCCTTCTATTCTTTTTTCTATTATGATGCATCACTTGACATCATAGTGTGTCATGTGCTGCATTTTTTCCTGTTTTGTCACTAAATACTTATAATCTTCCGGCTTAGGTGCTATCTCTATCGGAACACGCTCTTCGATTGTAATACCATAACCCGCCAATCCGGCAATCTTTTTGGGATTATTTGTCATCAGCCGCAATTTTTTTGCACCCAGATCATGTAAAATCTGTGCGCCAATCCCATATTCCCGAAGATCCGGTGCAAAGCCAAGCTTGACATTTGCCTCCACCGTATCGTATCCCTGTTCCTGAAGTTCGTATGCCTTTAACTTGTTGAGAAGTCCGATTCCTCTTCCTTCCTGTCTCATATAGAGAAGAATGCCCCTCCCCTCTCCGGCAATCATCTTCATTGCGTTTTCCAACTGTTCCCCGCAGTCGCAGCGGTGAGAGCCAAATACATCACCGGTGAGACATTCCGAATGCACGCGGCAGAGTACCGGCTCACCATCACCCACATCACCCATTGTCAACGCCACGTGATGTTCCCCATTCGTAATATTTTCATATCCATGAATGGTGAAATCTCCAAATTTTGTAGGAAGTTTTGCCTCTGCTTCCTTTTTTACAAGACTTTCTTTTTCCAGCCGTTTTTTGATTAAGTCCTCAATCGTTATTACTTTAAAATTGTGTCTCTTAGCAAACGTTAAGAGTTCGGTAGTACGCATCATTGTACCATCTTCTCGCATAATTTCACAGCAAAGGCCGCATTCTCTCAGTCCAGCCAGCTTCATCAAATCGACAGTCGCTTCCGTATGTCCGGCACGTTTGAGTACACCGCCCTCCCTTGCCTCCAGCGGAAACATATGCCCCGGTCTGCGGAAATCCTCCGGTTTTACCCCGTCTTCAACACATTTCATCGCCGTGAGTGAACGCTCCACTGCTGAAATTCCCGTTGTCGTATCTACATGGTCAATGGAAACGGTAAACGCCGTCGCATGGTTATCGGTATTTACTTCAACCATCTGATTCAGTTTCAATTTCTCTGTCATGTCGCTGCTCATTGGCATACAGATGAGTCCTTTCGCCAATGTAGCCATCGTGTTTACATTTTCTGCCGTGGCAAATTCTGCCGCACAGATTAAATCTCCTTCGTTTTCGCGGTCGGGGTCATCAATTACCAAAATCAGTTTTCCCTCTCGCAAATCCTGTAACGCTTCTTCGATTGTTGCCAGTTCTATCATAATCATTCTCCATTCCCTGTCTTCTAAAAACCATTTTCCCTCAAAAATTCCATCGTCAACTTACTTTCTTTTCTTGTCTCCGCACTCGGGTGCAATAATTTTTCCACATATTTGCCAATGATATCCGTCTCGAGATTCACATAATCACCTGCTCTTTTTTCTCTCAAAATCGTATTGGCCTGCGTGTGTGGAATCACCGACACGGTAAAATCAGTATCGCTTACCTGCGCCACGGTGAGACTGATGCCGTCAATCGTAATGGAACCTTTCTCCACAATGTACCGCATAACCTCCGATGCCGCTGATATACGATACCAAATCGCCGTCTCACCTTTCGCAACTTTTATAATCTCACCGATACCATCGACATGACCTGCTACAATATGCCCCCCAAAACGTCCGTCTGCTGCCATGGCACGTTCCAGATTCACCCGGCTTCCCCGCTTCATAGAGGCTAGTGTACTCCGATTTAATGTCTCTGACATAACATCTGCCGTATACCCTCCGCCATTTATCGCTGTCACCGTCAGACAGACGCCATTAACAGCAATACTGTCGCCAACCTGTGTTCCCTCTAAAACTTTTTTACATTCGATATGGAGCAAAGCTGATTGGCTGCCCCGCTCTATTTCCAGCAAAGTTCCAATCTCTTCTATTATTCCCGTAAATATGGTTCACCACCTCTTTTCTGCTGCTTCAGCACATACAGTCACAGCTATCTAGCCGACATGACCGCTAATACAAATATCTTTTCCTAATTTAATAATTTCTATATCGGAAACATCCAGCGCCTCCCGCATAAGAGGAAACCCGGTTCCCTCTACCGGTGATTTGGCGTCCTCCCCGCCAATGAGTTTTGGCGCTATATAACAGTAAATTTTCTTAACCAAACCACTTTTGAGCATAGCTCCGTGGAATATTCCTCCTCCCTCTACTAAAACACTGTCAATGCCACGAGCGGCAAGCTCCTTCATCACCCCATGAATATCCACTTTACCCTTGTTTGCTATACGCATTACTTCCACGCCGGCATTCCGCAAGGCGGCAAGCTTTTCTTCCTGCCCCTCATCATAACATATAATAGTCGGAATTTCCTTTGCCGTCTTTACTATCTGACTATCCAGCGGAGTGCGCAATCTTGAATCACATATAATCCGCACCGGGTCAACTCCCTCCTCAATGCGGCAATTCAACATAGGGTCATCCGCCAGCACTGTGCCGATACCGACCATAATGGCAGAATAGTGTTTGCGCAATTCATGTACGTGATGTCTCGCTTCCTCACCGGTCACCCACTTAGAGTCTCCGGTATGGGAAGCAATTTTGCCATCCATAGTCATAGCATATTTCATTGCCACGTATGGCATCTTCGCTGTGATGTAATGAAAGAAAATCTCATTGAGAGCCAGACATTCCTCTTCCAATATTCCGGTCTCTACCACAATACCATGTTCTCGCAGAATCCGAACTCCCTTTCCGGCGACCTGCGGATTGGGGTCCATGCAGCCAACATATACTTTACTAATGCCCCGCTCAATGATAATCTCCGTACAGGGCGGCGTATTGCCATAATGGCAGCATGGTTCTAACGTCACATACAGCTCCGCTCCTGTTAAATCCTCTGTACATCTTGTCAATGCATTTCTCTCAGCATGAAACCCACCATACCGCTCGTGATACCCCTCGGCAATAATTCGCTGATTTCTGACTACTACGCAACCAACCATAGGGTTTGGTGAAGTATGGCCCATGCCTTTCTTGGCGATATCCAGCGCCAATCGCATATAATCCTGTTTTGTCATCATCGCTTTCCCATTATCCTGTCCCATAAAGAATAATTCCTTTCACCGAATGCAAAAATGCCCCGGGTAACAGACGATACTCGGGGCATAAACTCGCATTATAAAAACAACAAATCTTCTATCATCCAGACTATACTGTCGGCTTTGGAATCACACCAAATCAGCAGTTCATAAAAACCGCTCGCGGGCTATACCGCCGGTGAGGAATTTCACCTCGCCCCGAAGATTGTCTCTCTGCTCTCTATCTTAGCATGATTGCTTCGATTTGACAAGGCTTTAAAAATTTTCATTTTTTAATGTCTCAACGACATCATCTTTCCTCAATTTACGGGTTGCATAAAGCATCGTGGCAAATACGACTACAAAAACGCTGACAACAGCAATTCCCACGCTGTACCACGGAATATAAAAAGAAATCAAAACGCCACCATTCAAGGCTCGATAAATGAAATAGGTGACGACAACTGCCACAGGCAAACCAAAGATTAAGCCCTTGCACCCATACAGGATACACTCATAGTTCATCATCTTATGAAAACTCCGCTTCGTCATACCTATTGACTGTAAGATGGCAAATTCCCTCTTCCTCAAGGAGATATTCGTCGAAATCGTATTGAATACATTAGCCATGGCTATCAGTGAAATGAGCACAATAAAACCATAGGAAAATATTCTCATAACAATAAGCAGTGAACGGGAGGCCTGTATCTGGTTAGCGATGTTATTCAGACTTTCTGTTGTCTGCCCGTTTTCCGCCAGCAAATCACTCATCTCCGTATATGTCGCCGCCGTATTCGAGCTGTTAAACGACATTACCCATTCTTTTTTTATTGTCTTCGGGCACAGTTCTGTCATCGCACTCTCTGGATAACAGACTACCATACCCGTATTAATTTGAATCCCATACGGAGGTTCTTCTACTATCGTACCAGATAAGGTTACTCTTTTATCATAAACTTTCTCTGCCTCCACCCAGACCGAAGACCCCTTAATTTCCTCTTCCGACTGATACTCTTCTCCATCCTCCGCCTTTTTTGTAACAGTTTCATATTGAGCCATGCGATAAAGCAATTGTCCATTCTTCCCTATCCTTCTAGCGCCGATATCAACCGCATACCCATTCGGTAATTTCTTTGGATAACAGAGAGTGATTTCTTCCAGATTCTTACTCAATATATGATATGCCGTGTAGACTTCCTTTCTTGGCACAGTTATCTTATCTGCGATAACAGCTTTCGACTGTTTTCCATTAATATACTCTTCCGGTCTTAAATTCTGGCTCTTCAAATACCGACGGTACTCATTATCTTCCACAAACAGAATATAAACATTATCAACCATCTGCCATTTAGATGGTACTATTTTTTCCTGTTTTTCGTCCATCGGCTCTGACAGAAAACCATCTTTACGGTACTGTTCATTGATAATTGCATCTGGTACAATGACCGAGAGCGCCATATCCTCCGCAACCGTGTCAAGATAGTATCCCGATTTCGTTACGCCTTTCACTTGCGACATTTTCCGGTAAAGCTTTTCCGCCGCCGGTGATTCTTCCATCCGGTAAGAGATATCATAATCATATTCCTGCACTAACATATCCAGTCCCTTTGCCATATAATCGCAAAAACTCGTTGCTGAGATAAAAAGTACAACGCTGATAAACAGGGAGAATACGGTTGCTCGATATTTTCTCCGGTTTCTCTTAAAGTTTTTTGACGCCAATACTCCCTCAATGCCAAACAATCGTCCAGTAAGTTTCGATGTCTTAACCTGCCGTGAACGAATCCGGATATCGGCAGTCTGACGAATCGTCTGAATCGCTGACACTTTTAATGCTTTCCGCGCCGGCAGATACGCCGATATTAAAATAGTAAGGAAACCAATACCGGCAGCTAATAAAATGGCCCACCCAGCAGCCGCCATATGCATCTGCAATTGCGGACTGCCCGTCCTTTCCGAAAAATTCATGGACTGAAATAAATCACCGACAAAATGGAACGTTACCGTCATACCGCCGATACCTGCCAGTATTCCGAGCGGAATCCCTACTGCACTCAAAGCAACCGCCTCAAAAAATACTCCCCGTTTTAATTGTCTTCTCGTTGCCCCGATGGAAGATAGCAGACCAAACTGCTTCTTGCGCTCATTGACGGAAATTGAAAAGGAATTTCCAATCAGTGAGATTGAGCCAAACATAATAATACCAATGAGAATCATCATCAGACCCGTCAATACGGAATCAAAATTGCTTCCACTGGAATACCCCGCATACAACAAATAATATCTATTGTGTTGTACGTTAGGTAAAACATAAAAACGAGAATCCTCTTTTACTTTCAGATGCTCGGCAAACTCTGTTGCCTTTCCCGGCTCTTTCATCGTTATATAAAGCCTTTCTCCCAAGTCCTTTTCCGTATTATCCGCTTTTGTCAGTGCCGGATACCCTACGGCCGAGGAATTGCCGTCAATGGTTGCGCTCTCATAGAAACCAACTACCTGATAAGCCTTTTTCCCTCGTTCTACAAATGTCTCCTTCTGAATCGTTTCCTCATCGACATAACTTTGCCACAGAAGTTTTTGCTCTGCACTTTTACGGATTCCAATGGAAAGGGATAGCGTGTCTCCCAGCTTATATCTGATACCACCGTTGCTTGCCAGACTGGTCGGCAAAGCAATTTCCGATGAGTTCTGTGGCAGCCTCCCCTCTACCGCAGTCACCGAGAGCTGCTCTTCAAAATTTCCTGCATAAGCAGCAATATAGAGATATGGCTTTTCTTTGTTCCGTGATTTTTCCAATTTCGCATATCCTACATTTTTTAATACGGCATAATTTTCTACTTCCTCCCGCTTCTGAATCTTCTCTGCTTGAGCGGCATTAATATCCTCTGCTAAGACATGCCATGAACCAGTATTCTGTATTGTCTCCTCCAACATAAACTGCTGCAGACTGCTTACTGTTGTTGTCACCGCCGTTATCATGGAAACGGACAATATAATGCCGACAATGGTTACCATCGTCCGGGTTCGGTTCTGCTTCAATGAACGCAGCGTAAACTTTTGAAAAATATTCATCCGCGGTTCACCTCGTCTCTGACAATTGTCCCGTCTTCAATCGTAATAATACGGTCTGCCTGCATCGCTACCTTTTCGTCATGGGTGATGACAATAAGCGTCTGCTCATATTTTTCGTTAGAGTGTTTTAACAAGTCAATAATGTCCTGACTGTTCTTCGAATCAAGGTTTCCTGTCGGTTCATCGGCAAGTACGACAGCCGGAGAAGTCATGAGCGCACGCCCAATGGAAACCCTCTGCTGCTGCCCGCCGGATAACTGATTCGGCAGATGTTTCTCTTTGCCGTCCAAATTCAATATGCGAATAAGTTCATGCAAATGTTCGCGATTTACCTTTCTTCCATCCATAAGAAGCGGCAGCGTCATATTCTCTTCTGTATTTAATATAGGAATTAAATTGTAAAACTGATATATAATTCCCACCTGCCGCCGACGGAAAATCGCCAATTGCTCCTCTTTCTGTGCATATACATCCTGACTGTTCATATACACCTTCCCCGATGTCGGATTGTCCACACCGCCAAGAATGTGCAAAAGAGTTGATTTCCCAGAGCCACTCGGCCCGATAATGGCGACAAATTCTCCTTTCTCAATCGAAAAAGAAACATCATTGAGCGCTACGACCTCGTTGTCTCCTTTCCCGTAGATTTTTGATAAATGCTCTACCTGTAAAATACTCATAAATTATTTACCTCCCATTTCTAAAGCATTTCCATATACTGTTCTCTATTATACTAGCAAAACAACGTGACGGACAGGTGACTGTTAAGTGACGGTTTTGTAAGGTGAGGGAGTTTTGTATAGATTTTGTTTCTTTTCAGAATTTGTTGTATCTTTTTAGATGCCCTTGTTTTGGGCAGTTTGAAGAAGTTGGGGGCGCTATTTGAAAATGATGTGTTTTCAAATGGTTTTGTATTTTTTCGGTGGTTCTGTGTAAAAACTGTGTAAAATGAGGGTGTGTTCTGTGTACGATTCTGTGTAAAAAGCGAAGTATTTCCAGAGAATTGTTCTCTTGTTTCGTCTTACTCTACTATCTTATCATCAGCCTTCGCAAATAGAACACAGATAACAGATACAAAGCATTTGAAATTGGAAATCTCAAGAAACCTTGAACACATTGCCGTTGTTGTCATTTCCTATGTCTTTGCTTACATTCCGCACAGCATCCAGCTTGTCCATCTCATCACGCATACGCTTTTCGTCTACATGATTGTAGACTTTCATGGTAAGTGCCAGATTTTGATGTCCCATAATCTCCTGCAAGGTTCTCTGATCCATGCCCTTTTCTGCCATACGGGTACAAGCAGTATGCCGGAGAATGTGGGTAGAAATGTTTGGCAACATTTCCGGTTCGGTATCTGTCTTGATAGCATTCGCAATCTTTCTGGCATTGCATTCATATACAATACGGTGAATCAACAAATCCAGTCGCCCGGCATTTAACAGTTGTCCATCCTCTCGCAGAAATACGAACCCACTATGACCATCTACTGTACGATTCTCCAATAAGCCAGCTTTTTGCATCTGTTTTTTCTGCATTTTTAATGCCTGCAATGCCCTCGTACTTAGAGGAACCTTTCGGATACTTTTGATGGTCTTTGGATCTGTCACCTGAAATCGCCACTCGTCATTTTCATCTAACTCATAGATAAGCTGATGGTCAATCTTAATGAAGCGCTTATGAAAATCCACATCTGACCATGTCAAACCAATACTCTCTCCGCAACGACAACCCGTTTCAAAAAAGAATACAAACAGATTATAATACCAGCTTAGTTCCTGACTATGTTCTACAAGTTCCAAGAAATCTTCCTGTTGTTCTATCGTCAGTGCTTCTCTCTTATTGTTGTAGATTCCCAGCTCCTTTGTACAACCCTTTGCATAATTCCTTCTTACCATATCTTCGGATTCCGCATAATTGAACATGGCATTTAGCACCTTATGAAGCAGAATGATACTGCCATTGCCCACTCCATTTGCCTGCATCTGCTGGTAAGTATTCAGAATATGAGTTTTACGAATCTTTCCGATTGACATACTTGCCATTGGTAAATTATAAAGGTTCTTGTTCCAGATACCCACATAGTTCTCACTGGTTCTTTTCTTAATTTTCTTTCGCTTGGTCTGCATCTTAACATAATGATCAAACAGTTCATTCAAGGTCATGCTACTGGAAATATTGGAAATCAAATCCCTGTTGTTTTCCTCAATCAGCTCTTCCTTGGTGCGTAAGGCATCCTCCTGTCTTTTGCCCTTTGGGTGTGGATCTGTTTCCACCAACCGCCAACTGTACACCGTCTGATATTCGCCACTGCAATCCATGTAACGATACATATAACGTCCGTCTGTCCTCTGGCTCTCCCCTTTCCGTAAAATACGTCCTTTTTTATCTCTTCTTTTTTCTGCCATATTGCTTCGCTCCTTTCAAGAAAGAGCTTCAATACGATAATTTTATTATACCGCATCAAAGCCCTGTTTGCTATAAGAAATCTGTCATTTTGCCTTTTTCTTAGCTTTGCTACTACCAATGCTAAGAATTACGGCTACTGCCTAGATAACATTGATTTTGTCAATGTATTCTTCAAACAGCTTTCTCTTTATCTGTGGTCTGTTTCCATTCCACAGAATATAAGGAGCATTTGCATTTTCATCAATCAACTTGCGAAGTTTTGCCCTGCCTATGCGAAAGTATTTCGCTGCTTCTTCTACAGATAGGGTGTACTTTTGCCAGAGGGGAATGTCTTCTGGAATTGTTTTTCTTCCACTGCCTGCATCTGCTTTGTTTGTTAATGGAATTATTTTGCCTTCTTTGCTCATGGTGTATCCTCTCCTCAAATTCAGTTTATTTCTTGTTTTCATATTAAGATATCCTAACTAATTTGAGGATACTATTTTTGATGGTATTTGAACAGTGCGTGAGATGGTGTTTTGGAAAGGACATATACCATGTAATGGTATTAAAAATCTCTACGGTAAATACTCTCTAAAAAAATCTTCTATCTTCTCCCTTCCGTATTTGTTCTCAACTTTATCCGTAATAAAAATTGTAAGTTTATCTAAAGATCTTGTCAATGCAACATATAATTGATTTTTCGTTGCATTATCCTCTGTTTTATCTCCAAATAAATACGCTGCTAAATCTATTGTTAATATAAACAAGCAATTTTTACCTTCTCGCCCTTTTATACTTTCTATAGAACTTACAACAACTCTTTCATCGTTAATTTCTTCATCCTTATCCAGCAACATATTTATCAAGATACCATATTCTCTTTTATCTATCATGACTTCTTTAGATAATTTATAAAGCGCTCTTTCTCTATTTCCAGTATCTACATACAAATCTATCAATTTCTCTGCGTAATAATACGCCTCTCTTTTTACATCCATTTCACTCTTATCTGAGTATTTTTTTCTTACTATCGCCTCCATCTCCTCCGCAACAGCTAATACGTTAGACTGTTTCCCCTTTTCCTTATGGGTATTATAGATGCCTTGTTTTTTTGAAATGTATGTTAAATCATATTGTTTATCTTGAATCAATTTTTTATATGATATGTCCATTTCAAACTGAATCCTAATCACACCACCTGACTTTTTTGAATGTTGTTGTTCTGAAATTGCAACAATCGAATTGGACAATTCTAAATGCTCTTGTGGGCAACGATGGCATACATTTATATATTTTACCTCATTCTCATACTTTTTAATAAGACTTCTTAGACACTTATGTCCTTTTAAATCCTGTTTGGGATCTCCCATTAACAAAAGACCAATTTCCATTTCATGCAAAACTTCAATAATAACCTGCATTTTGGAATCAATATCTTGTGCTTCATCAATACAAACTGCCCCGCAATATTCAGAAAATATATCTTTAATCACCTTGCGTTTATCCTTAATTCCTTTTCTATCTCCATTTTTTTGATAGATGACCCACATAGCTCTTTCTGGTATCGCTGTCTGATGTAATATATCCCCTTTTTCCAATCTGCTTATTTTCCCCTTTTTATATTTAGCATCCGTCGGCAAATCTGCAACGGAAATTCGTTGAAATTGTTTACCATATAGCAGATAATAATATGGTCTTACTAACTGTTGGTATAAGAAAGAATGTATCGTACTAACCATAATATTGAATGGAATCTCCCCATAATATTCTGTCAGTTTTCCCTTTATACAATCAACAGCATTATTAGTAAAAGTAATGCAAAAGATAATTTTATACTTTTCTATTTTTTCACGAAGTTTTATTATATGTTCTGCCATTGTTGTCGTCTTGCCAGCCCCGGCTCCAGCTATATATATTTCCATAAAACATTACCTCACTTCAATAATTACTCCTGATTTAGGAAATCCAATACATCTTGAATATAATTTGGCATCTGCAGTTCGGGCAGTTCACCATTTGCTATATCTTTACAAATAGTTAACATATCTGAAGCCTTTGCCTCTCTCCATGCCACCTGTATTTGTTCTGCATCATAATCCTTCCAGCCGAACGATTCTCCATATTTTGTTTTCAGCACACTACAGTTATTCCCCGTATTTACAATCTCTGGCTCAAGTGTATATTCAGATGTGGTTCTTACGCAGACACTTTCGTTGTCATTATACGCCTCATGTTTCTCTTTAGCATTATCCTGATTGTCATAATCTCGAATAATTCCTAATTTATTTCCTGTTCCCTCATTTACCTTTTTCCAAATCTCTATTATATTTATAAATCCCTTATGAAAGGAAATTAGTTCAATGTCACTTAATTCTTGTTTAGAATCAATATATGCTCGAAGTAACATCTCTTCAGAGATACCTTCAAACAAAATGCACTTTTTAGAAAAAAACAACTTAAATAAATCCAAATTTGGATTCTTCGTCAAATAATCCCTTGCATTATCATCTAACTCATCCAAAAACGAAAATGCTCGTCCTTTGTGCATAACCACAATATTTTTTAAATCCATTTTATTAACGAACTCTGTACTATGGGTAGAATAAAATAATTGTGTCAAACAATTATTGTTTGAAAATAATTTCAAAAAACTTACCATCAAGCGTATATTATTGATACATAGATGCGCTTCTGGTTCTTCAATTGTCAGTATATTTAATGCAATATCGTTCTGTCTTTCCGACAAAGAATTGATCAAAACAAATAACAATATAAGATTTCTATATCCTAAACCCTGCAACGAAAGTTCTGTATCTGAATAACCTAGACGAATACTACTAAAAATGGTTCGCATTGATGGCATATTGGGCAATACGCTAATTTGAGAAAAAAACTCTTTTGCTCCTTTCAAATCTGAATTCTCCTGCCAGTTAAACATAGCATTCATATTACTGATTTTTTTCATTTCTTCAAAGAAGTGATTGTATTCCTTCTCCACCTTTAGCTTGTCATCACCTGTCAATCCCTTTTGTAGCAGCTTAACAAGTGATTTTGAGCCGATTTGCTCCCTCCTTCTGGAAAAATCGTCTCGTTCTGCTTCAAGTTCCAAATACTTATACATTTTCAATATATCATAAGAAATAGAACCCTTCCCCGGAACAGAAATAGAATAAGAATAATACTCTGTAGGTAACAGATTCATTTTAACAGAACCCAAATTATTCCTATCTATCGTTTCTTTAGAAAGAAGATTCTGTATCATTTTATATATCTCGTCTATTTTAGACGGACCATACTTATAGTATAACCCGTATTCCATGTCACCATTGTCAATAGAGAAACTTAGTTCCTTAACAAAATACTTTTCATCCTTTTCTGGCATCAAATGTACTTCAACAGTTACTATTGGTAAATTCTCAGCAAATTCTTCACTCGTAATTTCTCCTTCCTTTATCCTATTCTGATTTTCCATAATATACTGGTAATATAAATCCTTTGCCGAATCATTGATATCTATCCACGAAAGATTTTTACCTGAATATCCTGTCTCATCCGTTAAAAATGGAAAAGTCACTGCTCGTAGAAGATTGCTTTTTCCGCTATTATTTTCTCCAATTAAAGCAACAGTGCCATTTAAATGAATATCAATATCCCTTAAATTTCTATAATTCTTTATTATAAGTCTCGATATCTTCAAATTACTTTTCCTCCGTAATTTCTTCCAAACTGTTTTGATAGCAGTCATCCGCTCCATCCAAAACATTCTTCTTCATCAACAAACTTCCTGCATACATCAAGTAACGAACTCCACTGGCTATTGCCATCTCCTCCGCTGCTGCTTTCTTTGCATTCACAACAGCATCATCAATCATGTTATCTCCCTTAACCTCAATAAGCTGATAGGAGCCATCCTCCATCAATGCAAGGAAGTCGGGATAATACTTTCTCACCCTCTTTGATTCTGGGTCAAAATACTGTACAGCCAAGTCTCCCTGACCTGATGTAAACATACCGGTAAAATAAATTTCCTTCACCTGATTGTTAGTAATATACTGTAGGAAACATTCTCGTTCCGGTTTGGAATCAAAGCAATAGGTGTCAGCATGAAAACTCTTTGCAATTTCAGCAGAAGTAAAGTTATTATGTCCCTTAGTAATTACCAATTCATCAGATGCCGTAAATTCATAATATCCGGCATCTTTAGGCTCTCTGAGCAGCACCATATCCACATCCTCGCTTTTCTGCGTACTCTTCACCTCATAAAGTGCATGGAAAATCTTTGGAATAATTACATCATCCAAAATTTCATTATGGCGATTTACCGCATCCACTATAACTGCTGCACCGTCAACCGATTCACGAAGGATTTTGGCTATCTTTAGACATGGAATATTCATATAGCGTGAAATTTCTCCAGTAAGAGAAAATTCACTATATTTATTTTGATCTTTCATGTCATCTATATTGGTTTCTTTCTCAGAGAGACCAATCCGCAAACTGCCTTTCTCATACATTTTCGCCTTATATTTCTCTTCATCTAAAGTGGCAATACCAAAATCAATTGGAGTCGAATATTTTTTTTCAACCAACGAATATTCATGCCATAATCTCTTCATACGAATACTCCTTGGTGGTGGAAGAACCCGTACTTTGTATTTGTCTTTCTTCGTTGCAGAGGACTTCCCAAAGTCGGAAATTTCCATATTATAATTTTTGCGTAGTTCATCATCCAAAGTATCATAGTTCTCCTTAGATAAAAAAACTGTGGCTTTTAGCTGTTCATCCGACAACTTGCGCAAACACCTCATCGTTGCCTGCAAAACAAAAACTTTTGACTTGGGACTCCGAAAAAGTGCAATTCCAAGCAGAGAACGGCAATTCCAACCCTCACGTCCTTTTTCCACAAGTATAATGAATTGTTTTTTACTTCCCTCTGTTCCCACCACATCCAGATTATTAAAATTCCTTATATCTTCGTCCTTTGTAACTTTTGAATCCCCTGTATTAACAAGAATAGTAGAAAGAGGGATCTCAAGTTCACTGAGGACTTTCTCAACCACTGGACGAACTATGTTAGTTGCTTCCTCGACACCTGCTGCAAAAATAGCGAGTTTCGGAGGAAGCCCTTCGTATAATTTTCCTCCGTAGCGTTCCCAAAACATTTTGATGGCTGCATGGAGAAATTCCTCATTTTTCACATTATCAAAACCAATGGGGTCTGCATCTTTTAGAAATCCTTTTGCGATGGATTCATTCAACCCATACGCATAGACAACTTCTGGCAATACCTGTTTATTGACATAGGGTGTTCCCGTATAGTTATAACAGGCAACAATAGCTGTGCTTTGTGCCAGACGATTAATTGTGCTCCTCAATGTGGTTTTATTTGCTCCACCAGAGCGGAGTTCCTTTTCCAAATTTGCGCCAAATAAGTGATGTGCCTCATCCACGTATACACCTAGCTGTGGTAAACGGCACAGTTTCTTGAAGCGCTGATTCTCCATTAAAGAAGCATCATCCCATACATCTTCATCATCGTCACTGGCAGCACCATAAACGTCTAAAAGCAATGAACCACTACCAAATAAAACATCTACGGCTTTATCTGCTTTCCGTTTTTTCTTCACGATTATTTTCTGATTATTGGAGATTACTACATTAAAATCAGAATCATCAATCGTGTGGAGCATAACACCGCTTCCCTCAAGAAAATGGTATTTAATGTTTGCATCCAATACACGAGCATACTCAGGTGGCACAACTTTTGTCTTGTCGAAGGTCATAATCTCACGCAAAGATTCCAAGACCGTTTTGTCTGGAGCAAAGACTAATGCATTATGGCAAAAACGCTTGTCCTTCGGATATTTCTTAGCGAGAAGGAACTCGTAAAAAATACAGGTTGCCATGAGGATGGTCTTGCCGAGTCCCATTGTCAAGGCATAGATGTAGTTCGGATAACTCTCCCTGTATTTTTTCATCTGTTTGAAAACCATCTCATTCTGCTTGTTTAAGTCAGTTGTAAAGAGTGACTGCTGCCCGCCTTTGGTAACTGTATAATAGGAGACATCCGAGAAATTATTTCTCTGATTCCTCCAATCATCAAATATCTCGTACATATGCGCATTATTCATAAATTCCTTGATGAAGACATACATTTCCAGTGCTTCGAACTGTGGTTTACGGAGAAATGCATCTGGATTTTCGTTACTGTCATTATAGGCAAGGAACTTTTTTGTTAGGTCATTATATCTTGAGCGAATTTTGCCTCGGTTGGTTTCATAGTAATACCAAAGCTGCTCATTAAAGGCAAAATCTTCAACGAATGCAGTAGCGGATTTTTTTGCCATGAATTACTCCACCTCCATTTCTAACGACTCTGAGAGCAAATCGGTAATCTTGACCTTGATTGTCCCCGCATCTTCTGGAATGTCATAGATACCTTTTACCAATTCTTTCTTGCCCGGTACATCTGTTACAGAAGGCTGCATAACAACACCATCGTAGTTCCAATCTATCATGATGGACTCCACGAGCTGTCTCCAGTCTTCCACATATTCTTTTTGGAGTGATAGCTTCTGCAGAAGATTCATTGGATAGAAGGAACGGAGCACCAATTTATCCCCCTCTCGGACAATCTCTGACTCTGCTTCACGTTTCAACTGCAACTCCTTTTTGTCACGAAGAATATCCACTATCTCTACATCTAATTTATATTCGGATAATTCCTGCTCCAGTGAAGCTTTTAAATCCGGCTCATGTCCCATACATACAATCGTCATCCGCTCTACTGGCTGATTAGGGTTTTCCTCTTTACGCTTCTCGTAGGTGTGGTATGGCAGGTTCGCTTTTAGTTCCTCTAAATCTGCCTTTGTTGCAATACGGTTGACTGGCATAATTTTTACCATTCTGCCATCTAGCTCTCCATCCCACACATTACTTTGTGAATAAGGCTGAATTTCCAATGCTTCAATAATAAGGTCACGAGCCTCCACTGGATTTCTGAAAAAATCATAGTTATTTACATTGTAGACTTCAAAGCCAGTGTACTTGACATCATCTGCAGGAGATTTCACATCTACACTCTCATGAACAAATCCGCTATTCGAATCAGAAATTTCTTCTGAACTTGCAGCAGTATAATATTCTGCAGGACTTTCTGCAACCATTGAATAAGTTGGCTCAACAACATCATAAGTTACTGATTTCTTGCCACCATTAACTAACGTGAATTGCGGATTCAGCTCGGGCTGCAACTCTTTTGCCACGTTAATCAAACGCTTCGTTGTAGTCTGAATTGCACCTAAGTTGATATCAGCACCCATAAAACGTCTGCCAAGTTTCATTGCTACCGCTTGGGTTGTACCACTGCCCATAAAGCAGTCAAATACAAGATCTCCGGGATTAGAAGAAGCTTTTATAATTCTTTCAATTAACGCTTCAGGTTTTTGTGTAGGATAATTTTCCTTTTCTTTTGCCATTGCATTTATCGTTGCAATATACCATGTGTCAGATGGTAGTACTTTATCAGAAGGCAACGCTGATGATTCACCTTTTGTAGTCACCATAGCACCTGCATATTTTAAACGATTCTTTGAACCCTCTGTCATCAAGGTGTGATCATCCAATACATCCATGTAATTAAATACCCATGTATCACCTTTTGTATAAAACAGAATATTATCGTGTTTACTATTCCATTGAGTTTTCCCTCTTCCACCCCATAGATACCACCATATTACTTCATTTCTAAAATTACTAATTCCAAACACTTCATCCAATATTAAACGCAGATGATGTACTTTATGCCAATCACAATGTATATAAATACTACCTTTCTCGCTTAGAAGTTCTTTTAAAATAATAAATCTCTCATACATAAACTGAAGATATTCGTCATTTATCCAAATATCGCCATATTGCTTCTCTTCAAAGGTTGATATATCTGAAAAAACTCCACTAATATTTTTCATTTTAATCTTCTTTTTATAATCCGCCTTACTATCAAACGGTGGATCAATATAAATAAGGTCAACTTGTCCACGATATTCTTTCAACAGATGGCTCATTACCTGCAAATTATCACCCCAAAAGATTTTATTAATCCAGCCATTCTGCTCTTCCCCATATCTCTCACGAAGCTGTGCCGGATAATACTGTGTAAATTCATATGGTCTCTTTCCCGTCCATCTAAGCTCCGGAAATCCTTTGATTGTAGGACGTTTCGCAAATTCAAAAGTAAGTTGCTCATTCTCCATGGTATCTATTCCTCCTCATTATCACTAGTAATCAGAAATCTTCCCGACTGCTCTGCAATTTTCTTCTCCTGGGACTTAACACGACGCTCCAGTTTTTTTATATCTTCCGATGGCGGCAATTCTTCTGGCTTTATTCCACGCTCCCCAAGCATTTCACGCACAGAACTATTATTCTGAATATGCTCTGATGTAATCGCCACTTCCCCCTGTAAATCTTTTTCCTCCACATTATAATTCGTCATCTCAGTAGCAAGGTTCTTTGCAGCTATCGTTAAAGTAGGCAGAAAGTCAGCTAAAGGTCTGCTGCCTTTTACCCCTAACCTCTCCTTCATCTCCTGTGTGGTATGCCCGCCAAACAAAGCACTGTCCCCCTTAGAACGAATACGACCAAATCCCGCATCATCCACGCCCCGTTCATAAATATTCTGGGACAACCTTTTTTCAGATTCCCGTAACCTCCCTCGTGCTTCTGTACGTTCAATATAGGAAATTCTTTCTTCAATAAGTTCCTGCTTCCTCGTCTGCACTGCAAAATATCCCTGTGCAAACGCAATCTCATCCTTTTTGGGATCACCATTCTGTGCAATAAGGTAACAAGCATAACGAGTCAGCATATAGTCTTTTATTTTTCGTTTTGCTCCACTCCCTAGCCGAACCATTTTCGTGACCTCACGAAAATGGTCTAACACCTGTATTCCTGAGGTTTCGCAAGACTCTATCGCCCGCTTCACAACCTTTTCAAAATTCTCCCACCTCTCATATCCCAGCAATATCATAAGTTCACGTGCCAACCAAAACTCTACCTCTGTATCTGGAACCCTATGTATTGTCGCATCAAATTGTGATTTGATCTTTATTATTCTGTTTTTATCCATTTTCGTTTTACCCCTCCATTATTTATTCTGACAGTAAAAACGGAAATCGCAGTTCTTACAGGTCTGTGGATTATCAGAACAATGGTTGAACTCTTTCCGCAATATTTTATGTACTGTGTCATCAAAAGCAGCTACCGTTCCTTCTATTGCACTCTTTGTATAGGGGAAAGAAATCATGGGATTTCCATTCTCCTCTCCCGTATAATAAAGATGCATTTTACTGACTTTCTTTCCCGTACGCTGCTCAATCAAGTATGCATAAATCTGAAGCTGTCTTCGGTAATGCTCCAAACGCTGTCGCATTCGTTCCATATCTGGTTTCCGTTCAGACTTAAAATCAACAATTTCAACGGTATCATCTATACCCTTAACCAAATCTATTTTTCCCTCAATAATATAATCCATCTGCACAAGACTGACATCTACCTCGGCTTGCTTTATCGTATCCCATTTGCCAGTCTGCCTTTTGGCATATCGCAATACCTGATTCAATGCCGCCATCCGTTGCGGTTCTGCCAGGTAAGTATGTTCTGACTTGATTAGAGAAGTATAGTTATTTTCAAACCACTGTGTAATATTATCAGTTGTAATCAAGTGTTCCTCGTTACGAATCGCTGCACGATGGATATCTTCTATGGTTTCATGGACAAGTGTACCAAATACCATAGCATTCTCCCTGACAGGCATAAATTCCAATTCTTTATAGAATTTATACTGTAAAGCACAGGTTTCATAAACCGTTATATGTGACGTAAAGGAGAATGTGTCCTTTAGATTCACTCTCTTAACAGTTTTGAAATCAAACTCCTTTAAGTCAAAGATAGGACTCTCTATACTTTGCAGTTCTTCATATATTTCAGAAAAATACTTACTTGGTGTCCTCTTATTTTCATCACAAGTCAAAACCAATAAATCCTGCGCCCTCGAAAACGCCGTATAATAAAGTCTCCAAAAATCAAAAAATTTAGTATTCTCATACGGTTCAAAAGCAGGACGATGGAAATATTTATCTTCGACCTCATTCATCAATTCTTTATAGGACTTCCTTGGCACATTGCCAAGCGAATCCACAAATACAATCGGGAACTCCATTCCCTTGGATTGATGAATCGTGAGAAAAGATACACAGCCACTTGGAGCATATTCCGCATCATCCTCATATTCAGAGATGCCGCCATCATACAGCAATCGCAAATACAGATTGAATAACCGTTCTGTATTTATATTGATATATGTGCCATTAAATACATCAACCCTGTGGAGATATTCAAACTTTCCAATAATCTGTGTCAATAGTGCAAGATTTCTAGTGGGTCTGATATCTACCACTCCAGCACTCATATCTGCATCAAGCATCGAGCGAAACGGTTGAAACATAAAAAGCTGGTAGAGCAGTCCCGAATATGCATAGTCTGTAGTACCAGTCAGCCCAGCGTGTTCTTTACCATGCCTTTTGATAAATTTCAATAATTCTTTATTTTCCGGTTTCGTGACAAACTGATTTGCCAACACAATACAGTCACGATAATAAAAATAGTGTTCATTCTGCAAAAAATTATATTCACCATTTTCTAAGCCTTTTACATATACCGGAAACATCAACATAAGACATCCTAATGTCAGCATAATCTCATCCCGCTTGAAAAACATATCTGAACGAGGTGAATATACATTGATACCGTTATTTTCCAAAAAGTTTGCCAAAGCAGTAACACGAGAATGTTTAACAGAACTAAATAAAAAAGCTAATTGATTGTAATCTGTTATTTTTCCAGATTCCTTTAGTTGGTTAATAAACCCAAGAATTCGCTCATGCCATTCATCCACATCTTCCGAACTCGACAATTTTATAACTGACGGACTATTTCGTGTCGTTTTTGCATGAAAATCTATGCGTTTCCCATATCGATACTTTCCCCACTCAAATTTGAATTTTGATCCCTCTGTTGTTGACATCCACTTATTGTAAAAATCTACGATGTCGCTATTCGAGCGATAATTCACTGTCAACGGGACGATTTTATATTTACCCTCTGAAAACTTCTGTGGAAATTCAAGAATATTTCGTATCGTCGCACCTCGAAATCGATAGAGCCCCTGGTCATCATCACCCACTACACAAATGTTTTCATGCTCACCACCGAGCAGAAAGACTATTTGCTCCTGTATATAATTGGTATCCTGATATTCATCTATCATCAGATATTGAATTTTATCTCGCAATTCCTGCAATATTTCTGGATGTTCCACCAGCAATCTGTAACATTCTGTTTGAATTGCTGCAAAATCAAGGAGATTCCCCTCTTGCAGAAGAGCTTGATAAGCCTGCAATATACGCCCCAAAGCACTAATTTCGGGATTATTATCAGAGATAAGCTGCTCTGCACTTACTAATTCTTCCGAAAGGTGATTCACATAAGTGCATATTTCCTCTGAACATCTCCACGCACCCCTATTAGGAAAAATCAATTCAAAGCCATCAATCTCTCTAAATTTGCTAATGTTCTGAAACACCAGATATTTTTGGTCGAAAGTGTCAAGAAGCCGATAATTTCTTTTTAGACGTGTATACTCTAAATGTTCCTTAATAATTCTCAGACACAGTGAATGAAAAGTTCCCACATACATCTCATTCACATTTACAGAGAGATTCCTTGATGCTAATTCATTTGTAATACGAGTGACGATCTCCTTAGCCGCCTTATCTGTAAAAGTAGCCATTAGTATCTGTTCCGGTAAAATCCCACATTCCTGTATAATATAAATAGCACGTTGCACAAGCGTGAAAGTTTTTCCTGTTCCAGGTCCTGCAGTGATAAGTACAGGACCATTTGTAGTCGATATCGCCTCTCTTTGTGCCTCATTCGCATCCTTAAAATCAAACATAAACCTTTACCTCTGTTTTTTCTTTAAATTGCTACTAGGATACAGCTTCTTAATTTACTCAAAATAAATCAAAGCTTAATATAGCTCCCACGCTCAGTATCTGTTACCATCTATACATTGTTAAATCCTTCATTCTGTATATCCATGTTTGATTCCATATTTGGAATTCAATCGTAAATATATAGCTTATTGTAACATAAAAATGTTTCAAATAAAACATCTAACCTCAGTCAGTTCTTCTTTTTATCTGTTCTTCCCCTCTTGCCGTTCAGTTTGAGATGAATTTCGCCAGATACGCATTTTGTATCACAAAATGCAACTGGTTAGGGGAATTACCCCTAAACAATGTCGTCAACTTAAGCCGACATTACCCCATTATACCAACAGGAAATAATTCAAAAAATTTAATAAAACACTTGACAAGTACGCCAAAAAATGTTGCCGCGCAATTGATTATAAACTTTGATTGCGAGGCAGAAAAATGATTAAAAAAAATAGTATTTGCAAGCTAATTAAAAATGTTAAAACTCTTATTACTTCCGATGAATTTAGAACAAAACATTCCTTGGAAGATAATGCTTTCACGAGAAACAGAAAATTATCATTTCAGGATATCATTTCCTTTATATTAGGGCTGCCACGCAAGTCGCTGCCGACAGAATTAGATTTATTTTTTGAAGAAAAAGATTTTTCTGTCTCCAAGCAGGCTTTTTCAAA
>CAJTLS010000021.1 GCA_910577295.1 uncultured Eubacterium sp. | reverse complement strand
GAGTGGATACCGGATGAGATACCGCATGATACCCGCTGCCCTGAAAATGACAAATGATTAAGCGATTGCCCTATAGATAACGGTATTTGGCTTGACATTACAGGCAGAATTGCTATAATAAGAAAGTAAGGTTAAAATCCTATCAGGAAACTAGGATTTAATAGAAAGAGACTGGAAATGGAGGATTCACGATGAGTGATGAGATGATATATTTGGACAATGCGGCGACTACGGCGATGAAGCCGGAAGTTTTCGAGGCGATGAAGCCTTATTTTATGGAAAACTATGGAAATCCGTCAAGCGTATACCGTTTTGCAGGAACGGCAAAAAAGGCGGTGGAAGACGCCCGTGAAGAGATTGCCAAGGCTTTGAATGCTAAATCTTCAGGAGAAATATATTTTACCGGAGGAGGCAGCGAGGCAGATAATTGGGCAATCAAAGCAGCGGCTGAGAGCTGCAGGGATAAAGGGCGCCATATTATTACGACGAAGATTGAGCATCACGCAGTGCTTCACACGACCGAATGGCTGGAGAGGAACGGCTACGAGGTTACTTATCTCAATGTGGATGAAGATGGTTTGATTTCTTTAGAGGAACTGGAGCAGGCCATCCGTCCAGATACTATTTTGATGTCGATTATGTTTGCGAATAACGAGATAGGTACGATAGAACCAATTAAGGAAATAGGAGAAATTGCAAGGAGACATGGCGTACTCTTTCATACCGATGCGGTGCAGGCATTTGGCCATGTGCCGATTGATGTGCAGGAGATGAATATTGATATGCTGAGCGCCAGCGCCCACAAATTACATGGTCCGAAAGGAATCGGTTTTTTGTATTTGCGCAATGGCATTAAGATAGGAGCGTTGCTTCATGGCGGAGGGCAGGAGCGTTCACGGCGGGCCGGTACGCATAATGTACCGGGTATTGTCGGCATTGCCGAGGCAACCCGTCTGGCGATGGCAAACATGGCGGCAAATGCCAAAAGGGAAACGGAAATTCGGGATTATCTTATTTCCCGAATTGAGAATGAAATACCTTATGTAAGAGTAAACGGACATCGTGAGAAGCGTTTGCCTAATAATGTCAATGTTTGTTTTCGGTTTATAGAGGGAGAGTCACTTTTAATTTTATTAGACCAGCAAGGAATTTGTGCATCGAGCGGTTCGGCATGTACCTCAGGTTCATTAGACCCCTCCCATGTATTATTAGCGATTGGCCTGATACATGAAATTGCACATGGTTCTTTGCGATTGACTTTGTCAGAAGAGACGACGAAAGAAGATATTGACTATGTGGTTGACAATTTGAAAACCATTGTCGAGAAACTGCGCAGCATGTCTCCGTTATATGATGATTTTGTGAAGAAAGAAAGCGAGGGTAAATAGATGTATAGTGAAAAAGTAATGGACCATTTTTCGAATCCGAGAAATGTTGGCGAGATAGAGGACGCCAGTGGCGTAGGTACGGTAGGAAACGCCAAATGCGGTGATATTATGAGAATGTATCTCGATATTGACGAAGATACAAAAGTTATTAAAGAGTGTAAGTTTAAAACATTTGGCTGCGGTGCGGCTGTGGCGACGAGCAGTATGGCGACAGAACTCGTCAAGGGAAAGACGATTTATGAAGCGCTTCAAGTTACAAATAAAGCGGTGATGGAAGCATTGGACGGACTTCCTCCGGTCAAAGTGCACTGTTCGCTGCTCGCCGAAGAGGCGATTCATGCGGCGCTGTGGGATTACGCCGAGAAGCATGGTATTACGATTGAGGGATTGGAAAAACCGAAAGAAGATATCAATGATGAAGAGTAATAAGACGGTAGTGGTAGGCATGTCAGGAGGAGTAGACTCCTCTGTGGCAGCCTACCTTTTAAAAAAACAAGGGTATAATGTCATAGGCGTGACAATGCAGATTTGGCAGAAAGAGGATGCCTGCACGGTAGAACGTGAGGGCGGATGTTGCGGGCTCTCGGCAGTAAACGATGCAAGAAGAGTGGCAGAACAATTGGATATTCCCTATTATGTGATGAATTTTCGCAAAGAGTTTGAGGAGAATGTCATCCGCTACTTTGTGAGGGAATATCGGGAGGGGCGTACACCGAACCCGTGTATTGCCTGCAACCGTTATGTAAAATGGGAGTCATTGTTGCAAAAGAGCCTTGCTCTGGGAGCGGACTATATCGCTACAGGACATTATGCCAAAATCCTGCAATTGGAAAGTGGGCGCTATACGCTGCTTCGCTCGGACGCAAAAGGAAAAGACCAGACGTATGCGCTCTATAATCTGACTCAGGAGCAGTTAGCTCACACGCTTTTCCCACTCGGGGAATATGAAAAACCACAGGTACGTGAACTGGCGGAAATGGCAGGACTGCGGGTGGCACAGAAACCGGACAGTCAAGAGATATGTTTTGTCCCGGATAATGACTATGCCGGATTTATTGAGCGGGAGACCGGAGTAAAGGAGGAAGTTGGTAATTTTGTCAGTACTTCCGGTAAGATACTCGGCCAACATAAGGGTATTGGACATTATACGATTGGCCAGCGAAAGGGATTGGGGATTGCTTTTGGGGAGCCGATGTTTGTCGTGGAAATCAGGGCGCATTCGAACGAGGTCGTCCTCGGTAGAGGCGAAGAGGTTTTTGCCAATCGTTTAACTGCCCGCAAGGTGAACTATATGGCAGCCGCCGGTTTTGAGGCCGGACAGGAAGTGACAGCTAAAATTCGTTATAATGACAGTGGGGCGAAAGCGATTATTTCCGCAGTAGGAGATGACTTTTTTACGTTGGACTTCCCTGTTTCGGTTCGGGCAGTGACGCCGGGGCAGGCAGTTGTCCTCTATGATGGCGCGTATGTCCTTGGAGGGGGAACCATAGATTCAACGCCTTGATTTAACAACTTTCTAATAAGTGTTTGTTATTATGTATAGAGAACAATGACAGCAGCTGCAGTGTGTGGAAGTGAGGGAAGGTATGGCGGAAATCCTTATTGTGGAAGACGAGGAATTGATAAACAATCTGATTAAGGAGAATCTTGTACTGGCGGGACATGCCTGTACTCAGGTTTATGATGGACAGAGGGCGTTGGAGGCAATTCGCACTCATACATACGACTTAGTTTTATTGGATATTATGCTGCCGGGATGTTCCGGATATGATATATTGCCGAAATGCAAAGATATTCCGGTTATTATACTGACGGCAAGGGATGGCGTCTACGATAAAGTAAAGGGGCTGAATCGGGGAGCCGAAGACTATATTGTAAAACCTTTTGATATGTTAGAGCTGATTGCGCGCGTCAACGTAGTGCTCCGGCGGAATGCCGGAAGTCAGAAAGAGATTTTTGAGACGGGGAAGTTGTGCGTTGATTTGCAATCGCATAAAATCAGTCTGGATGGCAAAGAGGTACTGCTTACGCTGAAAGAATATGAGTTACTTGAGTATTTTATTCGCAATAGAAATATTGCTTTGACAAGGGAGCGCTTAATCGAGCAGGTATGGGGATACGATTATGAGGGCGACAGCCGGACGGTGGATGTTCATGTAGCTTCAATCCGGCGTAAACTGGATTTGGGGAAGCAATTGAAAACTGTGTATAAGCTGGGCTATCGTCTCGAAGTACCGTGACGCTCAGAAATGAGGATAGTATGAAGATATGGGAAAAAATATATTTATTTGTAATCATCCTTTTTTTGCTTGTGCTTAATCTCTGTAACATTATTGTATTCCGTTCGTCTTATGAAAAGAGTCTGGAGTCCGTGGAGAATACGGCGGTATCGTTCTGGCGGCATATCGCCTCGTCCATGGCTGAGGACATGGCGCAAGGAGGGGAAGATGAGACGTTGGAATGGCAGCTTTTTCAGACGTATGTCTCCGAATACAGTACGTCCGGCCATACTTTTGAACTCTGGAGAAAAAAAGAGCTTTGCGCCAAATCGGAGAATGGAACACAGATTACGTTTTCTGCCGCCGAGGGGCAATTGCAGTCGGATTTTTTGACGAATGGGGCGCAGTTGGACGAGACGTTAATGTTGAAGGATGAAGTTGGACAGGTTGCCATTCGGGAAAAAGATGGTGAAAAATATACTTGTACTTCCGGCAGATTATCCGGCACGCATTACCGCCTTGTCATTTATGAAAATATTTCCGGCATATTGACAACATGGGAAAAGCAGTTGTTTACCTTTGGTCTGACGGAAATTATTGCTTCTTTGCTCATGGCCGTACTTCTCTATCTTGTTATGCGAAAATTTCTCGAACCGATATCCCATATATCAAAAGTAACCGCTAAAATTGCGGCCGGAGATTATTATTGCCACATTCGCGTCAAAGGAAAGGATGAGTTGTCCAAACTGGCAGAGGATATTAACTATATGACGGAGCAGGTGCGGGAAAATATTCAGAACAAGGAAGAAGAGGCGCGCCGGAAACAGGAGTTTATCGACGCGCTTTCCCACGAGCTGCGCACGCCGCTTACTTCCGTTCGTGGTTATGCGCAACTGATGCAAAATACGGATATTGGCAGAGAGAAACAGCTCGAGTATTCGGACTATATTGTGCGGGAATCCGGACGTATGGTAGACATAACGGAAATTTTACGAAAGGTACTTCTGTTACAACAAGGGGAAATTGAGAAAGAGGAAATTTTATGTCAGGCATTGGCCGACCGTTTGCAGCAGCTGTCAGTTTATCAGTTGACAGGGAAAAAGATTCGTTGGCATTTTGAGGCAGATGAGGGAGCCATATATGGTAATCAGGTATTGATGGAGATTTTCTTTATGAATTTAATCCGAAACAGTTTTCATGCTTGTGGAGAGGAAGGAGATATTTCTGTTATTCTTAATGAAGATAGGGCATTAGTGACGGATAATGGCATTGGTATGTCTAAAGAATGCAGGGAGCATATCTTTGAGCCATTTTATCGGGAAGATAAATCGCGGAGCAGAAAATTGGGAGGAACCGGTCTTGGAATGTATCTTTGCCGGCATATTGCAGACAGCCATTGCTGGAAGATTGATATTATCTCTGAAAAGGGAAAAGGAACGCAAATAGAGATTGGCATGAGAGGACAGAATGATTAAAGAAAAATTAAAAAAATCCTGTTTAAAAAAATTTTGTGTTTAACAACTCTTTTACATTTTAATGATAACTTGAATAAAATAAGTTGTTATTGTATAGATGTAACATGATAAACATCAGAGTCAAATGATTCGGAATGGAGGTTTATATGAAAAAGAGATGGATAATTTTTGGAGTTTCCGGTCTTATGCTTATAGTAATTGTGGCAGGCGTACTGGTTCTTCTGCATTTTTCCATGGAATCAACAGTCGGAAGAAGAAAGGAATTTTGTATGAGTGGGGGAGAAAGTTTTCGTGATAGCACAGGAGACGATGGAAAGTTAAAAGAGCAGCCACAGCAGGATACTGGTTGGGGTAATTATAACAATATGTATCACCACGGACAACATAACGGTTATTATGGTGGGGGCAACGCTCGTAATGATTATAGTAACCGCAACGATTGTTATGGGAACGGTTGTGCCCTTGATGATTGTTATGATATGATAAGAAAAAAATAACGCATTGCTGTATCTGTCTCCAACATGGGAAAGTAATTCATTCTTTGGCAGAAGCAAAAAAGTTATTATAAGTGGTATAAATTATTGAAGAATAATTACCGTATGGCGGATGGTTTCGTTTAGCACCATCCGCCGTCCATTGTAATAATCTGTCCGGTGAGGTAAATAGGCGCCTCTGCCAAAAGAGCAATGGCTTCTGCCACTTCTGCGGGAGTACCCATTCGTCCGGCAGGAATTTCATCGCAGATATTTTCAATCTCATGTTTGGAAAAACAAGCGTTCATTTTCGTATCAATCATACCGCAAGCTAAAGCATTCACGGCAATGTTACTTGGCGCCAGTTCCTTAGCCAGTCCCTTTGTCAGACTGTGGATGGCGCCCTTTGCCGCCGAGTAGGCGACCTCACAGGAGGCGCCGATGGAGCCCCATACGGAAGAGATATTGAGGATACGTCCTGATTTTTGCCGAACCATTGCCGGAACAACGGAACGACAACAGTAGAATACGGAAGAAAGGTTGGTGTTCAGTACATTGTTCCATTCGTCATGAGACATGTCAGCAAGCAGTCCGATGTGTGCCATACCGGCACAATTCACTAAAAGATCTATTTGTTCTAACAGCTCAAGAGCTTCTGCCAAAAGAGCTTCTGCCGCGGTATATTCTCCTAAATCTCCTGCGATGGAAAATATTGTCTTCTCGGATTGTCCGGTATATACGCGGCATTTATCGGCAACTTCCAGTAAACGTTCTTTTGATTTGTTTCCGATTAAAACTAAGTGGTAGCCGTCTGCGGCCAGTCTTTCGGCAATGGCGCTTCCAATATCTCCGGAAGCTCCGGTAACAATTGCAGTTCTTTTTTTCATAGTTACCTCATTTCTGCGTCGTCGCTTTCTTATTTGTTCTTTATTGTAAGTGACATTCAAGTGAAATTCAAGAAAAACCTGTTCCTCAACTATTGACGCATTAGAAGTTATTCTTTATTATTCTAAATAAACAGACGTAGTTTAGTTTAGTGTGTAAAGAGGTGACAGAATGCAATCCGTATATATTGTAGAAGACGACGCTAATATTCGCGAAATTGAGCTATTTGCTTTAAAAAACAGCGGTTATGATGCCGTAGGTTTTGAGTGTGCTTCTGATTTTTTTGCATACATCGAAAACGCTAAACCATCTTTGATTTTGCTGGATATCATGCTTCCTGACAAAGATGGCATATCTGTTCTGAAAAAGTTGCGTTCAGAGCCTGATACGAAGAATCTCCCTATCATAATGGTGACGGCAAAGACAACAGAGATGGATAAAGTAAAAGGTCTTGATTCGGGTGCAGATGATTATATAGCAAAGCCTTTTGGTATTATGGAACTGATATCGCGTGTAAAGGCTCTTCTCAGGAGAACAGAACCGGACGGGTCAGGAGATGTACTTATTCTATCCGATATTATTTTATCCAAAGCCAATCGGTCGTGTAAGGTTTCAGAAATGCCAATTGAGCTGACTTATAAAGAATTTGAGCTTTTATCCTTTCTTATACAAAATGCCGGCATAGTCATGACAAGAGAAGTATTGATGGAAAAAGTATGGGGGATAGATTTTATTGGCGAATCAAGAACGCTGGATGTACATATTAAGACACTGAGAAAAAAATTGGGAACTGCGGGAAAAGTAATTAGAACGGTAAGAAATGTAGGGTACTTGGCTGATAAAGGGGTATGTGAATGAGAAAGAGAATTAATATGAATTTCATATTAGTAGTTGCCATTTCCATTATTGTGACGGTATGTCTTACAACGATTGTGTCGTATCGTTTATTTCAAAACGAAGTGTATTCCGACCTTCGTTCTTTTGCAGAATTAATAGATGATTTGGATTTATTGGAGCAGATGAAAGACCGGGGGTTTGTAAAACCGGAAGATGAGTTGAGGATTTCTTGGATTTCGAGGGATGGTTCCGTATCATATGACAGTTATACAAGAGGCATGGAACTCGACAATCACAGAGACAGGCCGGAGGTAAAACAGGCAATACAAAAAGGGGAAGGTTTCTGTATCAGAAAGTCGCAGACGATGGAGAAGAATATATTCTTTTATGCTAAGAAAATGGATGATGGCACAGTTATTCGAATCGCAAAAGAGGCGGGGAGTATATGGAATGTGTACAGAAATACACTGCCTTTTACGGTGCTAACTGCTATTTTAGCCTTTCTGATATCCGTTGGGACAGCCAGGCACCTCACAAAGACATTTGTCCGGCCAATTGAACAAATGGCTGCCGATCTGAATCATTTGGATGAAGTCACTACATATAAAGAACTTATGCCTCTTATTGAGCGAATAAGTTCACAACATAAGGAAGCATTGAGAAATGCAAAAGCCAGACAGGAATTTACTGCTAATGTAAGTCATGAATTAAAAACTCCCCTGACTTCCATATCCGGTTATTCGGAATTAATTGCCAATGGAATGGCATCCAAAAAAGAGGGACGGCATTTTGCTGAGGAAATCCATAAGAATGCCCAGAGGCTATTGGCTCTTATTAATGACATCTTGCAATTATCCGAATTAGATTCTCCTTTGGAACATAAAATCTCTTTTGACACCGTTGATGTCTATGAACTTTGCAAAGATTGTATGGATATGCTGAAACCGGTAGCAGATAAACATGGAATTTCCCTTTCTCTAAAAGGTACACCTCTTTTGATTCATGCAAATAGACAATTGATACAGGAATTACTTTATAATTTGTGTGATAATGCTATTCGTTATAATCAAAAGGGTGGGCATGTATGGGTAACGGTTACAAAGCAATTGATTATTCAGGACGATGGGATTGGGATATCGCAAAAGTATCAAAAGCGTGTATTTGAACGCTTTTTTCGTGTAGATAAAAGCCGCTCAAAAAAGACCGGCGGCACCGGTCTTGGTTTGGCAATCGTAAAACATATTGTTGAAGTCCATAAGGCGTCTATCTCATTAAATAGTGATGTAGGTATTGGAACGACGATTTGCGTCGAGTTTCCGGATTAGTCCAAATGAGAAGATTGTACGACATCAATAATACGAATACAGTGTTCGGCTATTTTCTTTAATCCAAGTAGAATATCAGATAGAATAAAGCCCATATCGACGCTGCACTTTTCCTTTTTCAGACGTTTTTTATGGTTTTTTGTGATTCTTTTTTCAATGCGCCTCCGCTCATTTTCCAACCGGAAAGCATCATTTGCTGCGATGGTATCATATGTTTCCCAATAATGTATTGTATTTTTTACAAGAGCCAAAACGATTTCATGATATAATGCCAAATCTTCTTTTGCGTCTTTTGAGAAAGAAAGTTTTTTCTTTTTCATTTTTTTCATGCGGATGGCAACGTCCAGCGAATAATCCGCGATGCGTTCGATATTGCCGAGACAGTGCTGCATCAGCGACAATTCTTTCGAATCCGATTTTGATAACGGATATTGGGAGATTTCAAACAAATAATTATTTATTTTATCTTCGTATAAATCAACATAATTTTCCAGTTTTTTTACGGCGTCCGCCTTTTTTTCGCTATAATCAGAAATTAGCAAAATTGTTTTTTCTGCTGTTTCACCTGCTAACGCCAACATGGCGCCTGTTGCTGTTTTGCATTGATTCAGGGCAAACGGCGGATTATCAAGAAAACGCCTGTCCATGTGTGATAATGCGGCCAGTTCCGGCGGGAGTTTCTGCTTTGGAGCAGAACTTTTTTCGGGAACGGATAGTTTTGCGAACCGTACTAATTGCTGAGAAAACGGAAGTAAAAGGATTGTGGCGGCAACATTAAAACAGGAATGGATGATTGCTATGCCTGCCGGTGTGGCAATTTGGTTTAGGAAAGCAAATGGGATGAAAGCGTGTACGAGATAGAAAGCGCCCGTAAATATTGTTGTTCCGATTACATTAAAATATAAATGTATAAATGCGGCTCTTTTGGCATTCGTATTCGCTCCTACAGAGGATAAAAGCGCTGTAATGCAAGTTCCTATATTTTGCCCCATAATAATCGGCAGGGCAGCAGAAAAAGGAACGGTCCCCGTCGCACAAAGCGCCTGTAGAATACCGATGGATGCCGAGGAACTTTGTATGACGGCAGTCAGTATTGTGCCGGTAAGGATTCCAATGAAGGGGTTTGAAAAAGCGACAAATAATCGCGTGAATGCAGGTACATTTTTCAGAGGTTCGACAGCATTACTCATAGTATCCATACCAAACATCAATATGGCAAAGCCTAATAAAATGCCTCCGGCCTCCCTTTTTTGCTCCGATTTACTGAACATTAGAAAGAAAACGCCAACGATTGCCAGTATCGGTGAAAAAGCTTCCGGTTTTAGCAGCATAACAAAGACAGAATCACTTTCTATGCCGGACAGACTCAAAATCCATGATGTAATTGTTGTTCCGATATTTGCGCCCATAATAATTCCGACTGCTTGTTTTAATTGCATAATGCCGGAATTGACAAAACCGACGACCATGACGGTAGTCGCTGAAGAGGATTGTATGACGGCCGTCGTTCCCGCGCCGAGCAGCACCCCTTTTAGGGGGGTGTCGGTCATTTTAGAGAGAAATGTTTCCAGTTTTCCGCCTGAAAGTTTCGCCAGTCCTTCCCCTAAAATGTGCATTCCGTAAAGAAACAGCGCTAATCCCCCAATCATGGATAAAATAGTAAGAATATTCATTTTGATACCTCCTTTTTCATTATGAGATAACGGTATCATGGCTTTGTAAAATCAGAGAGATATATAAGTAAAATTTATGTAAAAAATCTAAAAAATGTAAAGTTGTATAATTTTACCATATCTGTTATAATGTAAAATACGGATTTTTGGAGCAATGATTTTCAGGGAGGGAAAAATATGAGAAACCGTAGTATAGCGCAGATTATTTTGATTCCTTTTCTTAAGACAATCGGAGTCATTTTGTTGTTGCTTGGCGTGGGTGTTTTAAGTTATTATCTTACCATTACGTTTTTAAAAAAGACAGCGCGCGTGGAGAGAAGTACACAGTATGAACACGTCATGGACATTAATGCGGGAAATGAATCTAGTAATTTAATATACAGTTTTGATGATAAGACAAATCGGATTGAGGCAATGGTGTTGGAGCTGTTTGACAGCGGAACAAAGAATTTAACATATATTACCATTCCGGTAAATACACAAGTTACCATTTCCGGTAAAAATTACCAGAAGCTACTGGAGAAGAGCGGTAAACTGCCACAAGTGGTAACGATGTCAAAACTCAACGAATATTTTAGCGGAGATGTTGCTTACGAGTATGGTATTCTGATTTTGCAGGAGGCATATAAAACGGATATCGGTTATTTTACCGCACTGAAATCGTCAGAGTTTAAAAAATGTTTTGAGCGTGAGACGGGTAAGAAAATCATTTATCGTCCGACAAAAGTATTGCTGGACGAAGCGGCACAATGTAAAGATGAAGAAGCAATGAATGATTTAATTGAGAGAAAATGGGATACGCTAATTAGTAATATCACATTATCCCAAAAGCAGCGCTATGCCAAAGAACTGATTCAGGTTAAGAGAGATTTGATTTATACACATCAGGCTTTTGGCACAGAGTCTTCTGGTGCATTTCAACTGGACAAACAAAAGAATCAAGAGTTTGTCGAGGGTATATGGGAAAAAAGGTCTTATGCGAAGCCTCAGGGCAAGTCTGCCGTCAAGACAAAAGACGCATCCGCAACAACAGTTTTCATTTACAACGGAAGCAAAATTACGGGGCTTGCCGCCAAGTACCAGAAGAAACTTGAGGAGGCCGGTTTTGTTGTAAAAGGGATTGACAATGCGACAGGCGATTTGTGCAAGACAACAACGATTTATACCAGTAAAAAGAAAACGGGGAAAAAATTTGAAAAGTATTTTAAATCTCCGGTATTGAAACTGACTTCCAAGTTGGGCAGCGGTGCGGACGTGGAAATTGTTTTAGGAACAAATGACGATTTGTCCTAATGAAAAAATAAGAAGAGGAGGCAGGGAAGATGGGAACCAAAGTAAAGGTCATGGATATCGAAGTAGATTTATTGACCCAGGAGACCTGTCTGGAGGAATTACAAAGTTATTTGGAGAATGATTATCTAAATATTGTACATATGATATCGCTAGATTATATTGACGCCTATGACAAAAATGATTTGGTTCAGACAACTTTGGAAGAAGCCGATTTGGTTTTACCGGGAGAAAAGGCTATCCTATCAGCGCATCATGTAGATGTATTGCAAATGGGCGGCATGATAGTCGATTATCACAGTATACTGGATTTGCTGGAGTCCCCCCATTTAAACGGCAAATCGATTTATCTTGTCTTGCGGAATGCCAAGGAGGCGAAGTTTTTTTATCAATTTTGGAGAGACCATTTTCCGCAGGAGCAGATATCGGGCGTCTATGCGGCCGACGGAGAAGTGACGGAAGAGGCGCTGATAAACGATATTAATACAAAATTGCCGGATGTAGTCTTTTTGTCAATGGCGAGTACCGAGCAGGAAGAGTGGCTAAAAAACAATAAATCAAAGATTAATGCCAAACTCTGCTTTGTGGCGGGAAGCGTAATGCCGCTGATTTTAAGGGAAAACGTGCATGTTCCGATGTGGATACAGAAAATGTATTTGGGCAGCGTATATCGCTGGTTGGTGAGAATGCCATACTCGCATTCTTTTCGAAAGCGTATATTTAACAGAAAAATGGACGACTATAATACTAAAAAGAAGTTTTGGAGGTAATGGATGTCCATCATATGGAAAAAGAAAATATGTTCCTATGGTGCTATCACAATAGGAACATTTCTTATGGCGTTGGGAACAAATTTTATATATGAACCACTGTCCATGGTTACCGGTGGTTTTTCCGGTGTGGGAATTATTCTGCATTCGCTGTTTCACATTCCGGTATGGATAACTACGGTTACGCTTAATATTCCCTTATTTATTTTGGCAAGAAAAAGGCACGGGACGGATTTTCTGTTCCAGTCGCTCTATGCTATGGTTAGTTTCAGTGTGTTTCTGGCTGTTCTTCCGATTTTGCCTGCTGTGAATAAAGATTACCTGATGGCGGCCATTTTGGGAGGCGCTCTGCATGGCGTAGGACTGGGACTTGTGTTTAGTACGGGAAGCACAACGGGAGGAACGGATTTGCTCAGCTCTCTTATGCATCCGCTTTTTCCGGTGATGCGGATGCCGAATATTTTAGGAATCGTCGATGGTCTAATTGTCGTTGCCGGCATGCTCATTTTCGGAATCCGTACGGCGCTTTATGCGATTGTGGCAGTCTTTGTAACGTCAAAAATCATGGACGGAGTAACGGCAGGCATGCGCTATGCAAAGGTTTTGTATGTGATTTCTGATGAATCACAGCAGATAGCGCAGCTTGTCATGGAAAAGCTGCAGCGGGGGGTAACGGCGCTAAAGGGCAGTGGAATGTATTCAGGAGAGGAAAAACAGGTACTGATGTGTGTTGTTTCCCGCAGAGAGGCCGTTGCCATGGTAAAATATGTCAAGGAAGCAGACGAGAGGGCCTTTGTTATTATTGCGGATGCGAGGGAAGTGATGGGAGAGGGATTTGGTGAGAGTGAACTGTGACACACGTCTATGCAGGGCAGGGCGTCAAAAGGGCGCTCCTATGTGCAAATTACACGAAAAGTGGCAAAATGATTTGTGAATTTTGAATATAGTGTTTTTGATAGATATGGTGTATAGTATCACATAGGTATTTGAGACAATAAATAAAAATCCTAGGAGGAAGTAGAAATGGCAAGTTTATCATTAAAAAACATCAACAAAGTATATCCGAATGGCTTTCATGCTGTTAAGGACTTTAATTTAGAGATAGAAGACAGGGAGTTTATCATATTCGTTGGCCCGTCTGGCTGCGGTAAGTCAACAACGCTTCGTATGATTGCCGGCTTGGAGGAGATTTCCAGCGGTGAATTGTGGATTGGGGATAAACTGGTAAACGATGTAGAGCCAAAAGACCGTGACATTGCGATGGTATTCCAGAACTATGCGTTGTATCCGCATATGTCCGTTTATGATAATATGGCATTTGGTTTGAAGCTGAGAAAAGTTCCGAAAGACCAGATTGACCGTCTTGTACATGAAGCTGCTAAGATTTTGGATATTGAACATTTATTAGACCGTAAACCGAAAGCGTTATCCGGTGGACAGAGACAGCGTGTGGCGATGGGCCGTGCCATTGTCCGTGACCCGAAAGTATTTTTGATGGATGAGCCGCTTTCGAATCTGGATGCAAAACTCCGTGTACAGATGCGTATTGAGATTTCCAAGCTGCATCAGAGACTGGAGAGCACGATTATTTATGTAACACATGACCAGACTGAGGCTTTGACACTGGGAACACGTATCGTTGTTATGAAAGACGGTGTTGTTCAGCAGGTAGATTCGCCTTTGGATTTATATATGAAACCTAACAATTTGTTTGTTGCCGGATTTATCGGTTCACCTCAGATGAATTTCATTGACGCTAGGGTTGTAGTATCCGGTTCTGACGTACGCCTTATGTTTGGTTCCAACTCCATCAAATTGCCGGAAAATAAGGCGAAGAAATTAATTGACGGAGGTTATGAGGACAAGATAGTTACATTTGGTATTCGACCGGAAGATATTAAAGATGAGGAGATGTTTATCAGCAATTCTCCGGACACCTCTTTTGAAGCTACCGTTAAAGTATACGAGATGCTCGGTGCAGAAGTATTCCTGTATTTCACGGTGGAGACCTTTGATATTACGGTACGTGTAAATCCTCGTACAACGGCTCGTCCGGGAGATACGATTAAGTTGGCGATGGACGGCGCTAAAATTCATTTATTTGACAAAGAGACGCAGGAGACAATTTCAAACTAATTAATAAAATGAGCTTTTCAGGCGCTTATCAATGGAAATATTTCCATCGGTGGGCGCCTTTACTTTTAAACGCAAAAGTGTTACAATTAGGTGCAAATGGAAAAATGAGGAGGTATACATGATATCAAATCAGATTTTGCAAAATACGATTGATGGTATTAGGGGGATTACGAAGATTGACCTCAGTGTGGTAGACATAGAAGGCAATATATTGGCAGAGACGACAAATGGAAACCATGAGTATGAGCGACTGGTTCGCCCGTTTGTGGATTCGCCTGCAGATAGTCAAGTATTACAGGGGTATCAGTTTTTTAAAGTGTTTGATGAGAGCCAGTTAGAATATGTTGTGATTGCCAAAGGGGATGCCGAGGAAGTTTATACGATTGGTAAGATTGTAGTCTTCCAAATCCAAAACCTGTTGGTCGCCTATAAGGAGCGCTACGACAAGGACAATTTTATAAAAAATCTGTTATTAGATAATCTTCTTCTTGTTGATATATTTAATCGCGCTAAAAAATTACATATTGAAATGAATGCGCGTCGCGTCGTGTTTATTATCGAGACAAGCAAAGAAAAAGATAACGGGGCGCTGGAGACTGTCCGCGGTTTGTTTGCTGGGGCAAACAAAGATTTCATTACTGCGGTCGATGAGAAAAATATAATTTTAGTAAAAGAACTGTCGGAGAAAGAAACGTATGACGATTTGGACAAGACAGCGCAGGTGATTGTAGATATGCTCAATACAGAGGCGATGTCGCGAGTCCATGTGGCGTACGGTACGATTGTCAAAGATATTAAAGAAGTTTCGCGCTCTTATAAAGAGGCAAAAATGTCGCTGGATGTCGGTAAAATATTTTACAGCGACAAGAAAGTTATGGCGTATAGCAACTTAGGGATTGGCCGGCTGATTTATCAGCTGCCGCTGCCGCTTTGCAAGATGTTTATTAAAGAAATTTTTGCAGATAATACACCGGACAGATTTGACGAGGAAACGTTGTCGACGATTAATAAATTTTTCGAGAATAATCTGAATGTTTCAGAAACTTCCCGACAACTATACATTCATCGAAATACTCTTGTGTACCGTTTGGATAAGCTGCAGAAGAGTACGGGGCTTGATCTTCGCATTTTTGAGGATGCGATTACGTTTCGGATTGCCCTGATGGTTGTAAAATATATGAATTATCTGGAGACGATTGATTATTAGAGTCAGAGGATTGAGGAAGGACTGACGGGATGGAAAGCAGAAAAAAAGTGATTCCCATGATTGCTATGGAGCATATTTCGAAGCAGTATACAGAGGGAGTAGACGCTCTGCACGATATATCAATTCGGATTCATAAAGGGGAATTTGTTTTTGTAGTAGGTAAAAGTGGGTCCGGCAAATCCACTTTTATTAAATTGCTTCTGAAAGAACTGAATCCGACTGGGGGACGGCTTTTTGTGGGAGGACGGCAGGTTACGGAGCTAAAAAGAAAACAAGTGTCTGTGTACCGCCGTCAAATCGGTGTGGTGTTTCAGGATTTCCGTTTACTGGGGAAAAAGACGGTATATGACAATATTGCGTTTGCGCAGCAGATAATCGGAGTGCCCAAGAGGCAGATTGCCATTAATGTTCCGATTATGTTGGAGATGGTTGATTTGAAAGGGAAAGCGGATGCCTATCCGCATGAATTGTCGGGAGGAGAACAGCAGCGTGTGGCGATTGCCAGAGCGTTAGTCAACCGTCCTGCCATTTTACTGGCGGATGAGCCTACCGGAAACTTAGATTCAGAGACGGCATGGGATATTATGATGTTGTTACAGGAAGTGAATAAGATGGGCACTACAGTTGTAGTCGTCACTCATAACAACGATGTGGTAGACATTATGCAGAAGAGAGTGATTACATTAGAGGAGGGACATTTAGTTCGGGACGACAAAAAAGGCGGGTATGAATATGAAAGGGATTAACCTATTTTTGTATAGCCTTAGACAGGGCTTTGTGAATTTGAGAAAGAACCGTATGTTTACTCTGGCTTCGGTGGGAACGGTTGCGGCGTGTCTATTTGTCTTTGGATTGTTCTATTTTGTGCTCGGCAATTTTCAGCATATTGTTCACAGTGCGGAACATTCGGTCGGGGTTTCGGTCTTTTTTGATGAAAATATAACAGAACAGGGCATTCAAATGATAGGCGACGCGATTCGCACAAGAGAAGAAGTTGACAAGATTATTTTTGTGTCGGCGGAAGAGGCATGGAAGCGGTTCAAAGAGGAGAATTTTGCCGATTCGCCGGATTTGATAGAGAGTTTTGGAGAGGACAATCCGTTGGCGGATTCCGCCTCGTATGAAATCTATCTAACGGATGTTGCTAAGCAGGATACACTTGTAGAATACCTGAAAACCGTTGCCGGAATAAGAGATATCAAGAAATCAGACGAGGTGGCGGGCGGTTTATCGAACTTTAATCAGCTTGTGGGAGTGATAACGATAGTGTTGATAACGGTGCTGCTTTTAGTATCGGTTTTTTTGATTCATTCTACGATTGCGACCGGAATCGTTGTCCGACGTCAGGAAATTGCCATTATGCGTCTTATGGGGGCGGCTGATTTCTTTATCTGGGCGCCGTTTATTGTGGAGGGAATCGTCATCGGTCTGGTGGGAGCCATACTTCCGCTCCTTGTTCTGTCTCTTACTTATGGAAGATTGATACAGTATGTTCACAGTCACTTTTCCCTTTTTACACAGGAATTATCATTCCTATCTGCCGGACAGGTCTTTTCTGTGCTGGTGCCGCTCTCCCTTATCGTTGGGATGGGGATTGGATTTGCCGGCAGTTTTATAACGGTAAGGCGCAATTTGAATATTTGACAATAAAGGAGAGGTTGAAATGCGAAAGCGCTATATTACGCGGATTGCCATGCTCTGCACCCTTTTTCTTGTTTTGGCGGGAAGCCACACACAGGCAGTTAATTATGACAGAGAAATTAGGGAGGAAGAGGAAAAGCAGAAGAGTTTCGAAAAAAAGGCGGCCGGGCTTCAAAAAGAAATACAGGAGATAGAAAAGGTGAGGGAGAAGTCGCTCGTTTATATTGAAAAATTGGATAAAAAGACCGGAGAATTAGAAGAATCACTGGAAGAGCTGGGGAAGAAAATAGCGAAAGCGAATGCGGAATTAGAGACGGCTGACAAGAACCTGAAGCAGGCGCAGAAAGAGGAGCAAAAGCAGTATATCACAATGAAAAAGCGCATAAAATATATGTATGAAAATGGCAATGGAGAATATTGGCAGATTATTTTTGGCGCTACGAGTATGTCGAGTTTACTTGGACGCTCCGAATATGTAGAGAAGATTAGCAGTTATGATAACCGGGTTTTTACAAATTTCAGGAAGATAAAAAGTGAAGTGCGCGCACAGGAAAAGGACTTACAGAGAAGGCGGAATGAACTGTTAGAACTAGAAAGCGAAACAAAGACAGAAAAGCAATATGTCGCAGAACTCAAAAAGAAAAAGAAAGAAGAAATAAAAAAATATAATGAAAAGCTGGATTCTTCGCAGGAACGGGCGGACGAGTACATCCGTCAGGCAATTGACGCAGAGAATAAAGTAGAAGAACTTCTGCAGAAAAAGCAGGAAGAGATAGACAGAGAGCAGGGGATGGAGGGAGATGATTCCAACGAGATGCCCTCCCACTCAGGGCTTCGCTGGCCGCTCAGCGGCGGCGCCGGACGTATCTCTTCGTCTTTTGGGCCGAGAAAGAGCCCGAGAGCGGGGGCGAGCAGTTACCATCGAGGGGTGGATTTGGCGATTGCTTCTGGAACTCCTGTGTTAGCAGCAGGAAGCGGACGTGTCGTGACATCGACGTATAGTTCAAGCGCCGGTAACTACATTATGATATCGCATGGGAAACGTCTCTATACCGTCTATATGCATTGTTCCCGCCGGATTGTAAAAGCCGGAGATACTGTCAGCAAGGGACAAGTAATCGGTTATGTCGGTTCCACGGGCATTTCCACAGGCCCTCATTTACATTTCGGGGTATCAAAAAACGGAACGTATGTCAATCCGCTTAATTATGTTTCAAGATAGAGAATGGAGGATGGTAATGAAACGGGGGAATAGAATAAGTTTTATTAAAGGGATGATAGCGGGGATACTGCTCATTGTTTTGTTTCTTGTGGTAACAAGATATTTTGGTATCTATATTTCATTTAACCGCTCGACAGCAGATGATATATGGGAGAGGGCGACAGTTGTAGAATCCTATATTGACCGTTATTACTGGAAAGAAGATACTCCGAAGCAGAAAATATCCGAATATGCGGCGAAAGGAATGGTGGCTGCGTTGGGAGACCGCTATTCTGCTTATTATACGCCACAGGAACTAAAAGAGAGTATGGAGAATATTGAGGGGGACTACGCGGGAATAGGCGCTTCCATTCGGCAGGATGAGAAGACGGGAAGAAAGATTATAACAGAGGTACAAAAAGGACAGCCGGCGGAGAGAGCGGGATTGAAAGCCGGAGATGAACTTGTCAAAATAAATGGTAAAGAAATTCGCAAAGTAAGTTTGACGGAAGCAGTTAGTCAAATCAAAGGAGAAGAGGGAAAGAAGTCGGTACTGACGGTTCTGCGCAAGGAGAATGGGGAGACCGTCTCTAAGGAGATAACCGTAGTCTGTGAAAAGATTATTATGCAAACCGTGACGAGCAAGATGCTGAAAGGGAAGATGGGATATGTATGCATTTCCCGTTTTGATAAAGAAACCGTCAAACAATTTAAAGATGCCATTTCCCGATTGGAAAAAGAGGACGAAAAGGGCTTGATTATTGATTTGAGAAATAATGGGGGCGGTTCCCTGACGGCGACGATTGAGATGCTCGATTATATGCTGCCAAAGGGTGAGCTTATTACGGAAAAAAATCGCGTAAAGGGAGATAAACTGTATACTTCTACCGATGAACAGCATTTTGACAAGCCGGTAGTAATTTTAATTAACGAGGCGAGCGCCAGCGCTTCGGAAGTATTTGCCGGCTGCATGCAGGACCGTAAGGCGGCTGTTTTGCTGGGAACAAAAAGTTTTGGCAAAGGGATTGTACAGACTGTCTTTTCATTAGAAAGTTCCTGCGGGGGTGGAATTAAGCTGACGACAGGGGAATATCTTCTCCCAAGCAAACGCTGTATACAGGGGAAAGGATTGACGCCGGATGTGCAAGTTAAGAGCGCCGGCGATTCGGAGCAGCTCGGAGGAAAGAAAGATATTCAGCTTCAAAAAGCACAGGAAGTTCTGGAAGAAAAAATACAATAAAAAGCCATGAGGACACACTTTTTTCACAATATGCCTTCGTTTCATAGTTGAACCTGTTACCGGATAATGTTACAATGAAGAGCAATTGACAATGTGGTTTTTTAAGGGGGCATATGAGTGTTATCAAAATTTAGTGTTAGAAAACCGTTTACAGTTTTTGTAGGCGTGGTTATTATATTGGTTCTTGGTTTTCTGTCATTTCGCAATATGAGTACTGATTTTCTGCCAAGTATGGAATTTCCGTATGCGATTGTTATGACAACATATCCGGGGGCCAGTCCCGAAGAAGTGGAAAAGGCTGTCACGGAGCCGGTCGAGCAGTCCATGGCCCGTATCAATAATGTAAAAGCAGTGCAATCCATGTCGATTAGTAATATGTCGGTTGTAATCATGGAATTTAATGATGGCACAGATATGGGTTCTACAACTGTAGATATGCGAGAAAATCTGGATATGGTTACGGCGCAGTGGGAGGAAAATATAGGCAGTCCGACGATTATGAAACTCAATCCAGATATGATGCCGATTATGGTAGCGGCTCTCGACTATGATAAGCTGGAAAGTACAGAGGTGACGAAGCGGGCGAAACAGGATATTATACCGGAACTGGAAAGTGTGGAGGGAGTTGCTTCGGTCAATGAATCCGGCGCCGTGGAAAAGAAAATTCAGGTGCTGCTTCAGCAGAAGAAACTGGATAAAATGAATGAAATCGTTCAGGATGCCATTGACGGTAAGCTTTCTGAAGCGCAGGAGAAGATAGATAAGGGTAAGAAAAAGATTGAAGACGGGAGAGATAAGTTAGAGGATGGCAAGGAAAAGGCGGCAGATAAGATTGCCAAAGGGGAGACAAAGTTAAATTCTGCTTCCGAGCAAATCCGCGAGGGTTTGAAGACGATTGATGAGAACATTAAGCAGGTCAAAGAGCAGAAAAAGACATTAGAAAAGACAGAAAAGCAGGTGAATACCGGACTGGCAACGGTAGCGGCCAACAAGGCGTCGTTGCAGGCAACGATTAAGACACTGCAGACAGCGAAATCGCAAATGGAAACGCTGCAGTCAAGTCTGAAACAGTTGACGGCGCAGGAGACATCGCTGCAATCCCAGATAGACGCTCTCGGCGATAAGGCGCCGCAGGAGCTGAGAACTTCTCTGGCAGCCGTGAAGACACAATTGCAGGTAGTTCGCGGTCAGTTGGAGCAGAACGGCCTCAAAGAAAATGAATTGCCGGGTAAGATACAAGAGCTGTCAAAAAATCTTTCGGATGCACAAGGCGGTTTGGTGGAGTTGGAAAAGCAGGAGCCGACGCTGAACGCCAATAAAAAGAAAATAACAACAGCGAAGAAAAAAATCGCCAGCGGTTTGAAAAAACTGACGGCTACGAAAAAGAAGCTGCAGCAGGGAAAGATATCGACGACAGAAGCATTAGAGCAGCTGAATAAGCAGAAAATTTTGGCAAGCATTCAGCTCAGCGTATCCGAGGCGCAGATGAACAGTGGCGCGGCTAAACTCGACGATGCGAAAAAGCAGCTCAAGGATAATCGAAAGACAACGAAAGAAAATGCGGATTTAAACAAGATTATCACTAAGGAAATGGTGGAAAACATATTAAAGGCAGAAAACTTTGATATGCCATCCGGCTATGTGACGGAAGATGATGCTTCCTATCTTGTGCGTGTCGGCGATAAGATACAGTCAGCGGATAATATGAAAGATTTAGTAATTTGTGATTTGGGAATCGATGGTCTCGACCCGATTTTGCTGAGCGATGTGGCAGACGTAGCCGTAACGGACAACAGCGATGATGTATATACCGTTGTCAATGGCAATCCGGCAGTTTTGGTTACGATGCAGAAGCAGTCTGGATTTTCTACCGGCGATGTGACGGGAGACTTGGAAAAACGCTTCCAAAAGCTAGAGGAGGAAAACGAGGGGCTGCACATTTCCATCCTGATGAATCAGGGCGTTTACATTGACCTTGTGGTGGACGCTGTCATTCAGAATTTACTTATCGGAGGAATTTTGGCGATTTTAATATTGCTGTTCTTCTTAAAAGATTTTCGTCCGACATTGATTGTTGCCTGCTCCATTCCGCTCAGTGTAGTGGCGGCGATTGTGGGGATGTATTTTAGCGGCGTGACGCTCAATATTATCTCTCTTTCCGGTTTGGCATTAGGCGTCGGCATGCTAGTAGACAATTCAGTTGTCGTAATTGAAAACATTTTTCGTTTGAAACAGGAGGGGTATTCTACCCGCAAGGCGGCAGTAGAGGGCGCTAAACAGGTGGCAGGAGCGATTATTGCCTCGACCCTCACAACTGTCTGCGTATTTTCACCGATTATTTTTACAGAGGGTGTTACAAAACAGCTTTTTGTTGATTTGGCTTTGACGCTTGCGTATACACTGGGAGCCAGTCTGCTCGTGGCGCTGACGCTTGTGCCTGCGATGTCGGCCGGTATGATTAAGCATGTTACTTCAAAGGAATTTCGCATTGTTGGGGCGATGCAGCGAATATACGGAAAACTGATCGGCGGAGTTCTCCGCTTCAAATGGCTTGTTTTTATAGGTTCCATTGTTTTCCTTATTCTGTTTGCCGCGCTTTCGTTCCGCCGCGGTTTCTCGATGATGCCGGAGATGGAGAGTACGCAGATGACGGTCAACCTCACGTTAGAAGAAGATACGGATTTAAAAGAAACAAAGAAGATTTCCAATGAGGCAATGGAGAGAATCCGCGAGGTGCCGGATGTAGAAACGGTGGGCGCCTATATCGGCAATGGTTCATCGATGTCCATGCTGACGGGAGGAAGCAGTCAGGATGTTGTTACGATGTATGTTCTGCTCAAAGAGGAGCGTGAGTTAAGCAATCAGGAAATTACAGACCGGATAACAGAAAATACAAGAGATTTGGACTGCGAAGTGGATGTAAATGCTTCTGCCATGGATATGAGCGCCCTGATGGGCAATGGCGTTGTTATTATGGTAAAAGGGAAAGATTTGGATAAGCTGCAGAATGTCTCAGAAGATATTATGGCACGTCTGGAAGAGGTAGACGGTCTGTCGGAGATTACGAACGGTCTGGAGGATGCCGGTCAGGAATACCGCGTTGCGGTAGACAAGGCAAAGGCGATGAAGTACTCCCTTACCGTGGCGCAGGTATATCAGCAAATTCATGCGAAAGTAAAAGACGCCTCTTCCGTGTCGACCGTATCAACGGATACGGATAATCTTGGTATCTACGTGGAATCATCCGCGGATGAGTCACTGACGCGCAAAGATATCCGAAATATGAAGATAGACTATACCGATACGACAACGAAGAAAAATAAAAAAGTAAAGCTAAGTAAGATTGCGGATTTTAAAGTGGCGGATTCACCGAATAACATTTTACATGACGGGCAGATGCGAGTTCTTACCGTCAAGGCAGAGATAGACGAGGGATTTATCATAAGCGATGTTGCCGCTGATGTGGAACGTGCGCTGAAAGATTACAAGGCGCCAGCGGGATATGAAATTATTTTCGATGGTGAAAATGAAGCGACGATGGAAGCGATGGGGCAGGTACTTTTGATGATGCTCTTAGGTGTTATCCTCATGTATCTGATTATGGTGGCGCAGTTCCAATCCCTGTTATCGCCGTTTATTATTCTGTTCACGATTCCGCTTGCCTTTACCGGTGGTTTCCTCGGACTTTGGATTTCCGGTAGTGATGTGAGCGTTATTGCCATGATTGGTTTTGTCATGTTGGCGGGCATTATTGTAAATAATGGTATTGTGCTTGTTGATTATATCAATCAGCTGCGCCGTGGAGGAATGGAGAAGCGTCAGGCTATACGGGAAGCCGGCGTCACCCGTCTCCGTCCGATTCTGATGACGGCGGTCACTACGGTATTAGGTCTTGTACCAATGATAGCCGGAAACAGTATGGGAACGGATATGACGAGGCCGATGGCGATTGTTACCATTGGAGGATTGATTTACGGTACGCTTCTGACTTTGTTTGTCGTACCATGTATTTATGATATGTTTAACCGCAAGAAAGATATAACGGAAAAAGATATAGATTAGAAATAGTTCCCCGATTACAAACGTTTCCGGAAAGGAGGAATACTATGAATGCACCGATTGGCATTTTTGATTCTGGTGTCGGAGGATTAACTGTTGCCAAAGAAATTATGCGGCAGCTGCCGGGGGAGAGTCTGGTATATTTTGGCGATACCGCCCGCGTACCATACGGTACGAAGTCGAAAGCGACGGTTTGCAAATACAGTAAGCAGATTGCCAGATTTTTGCAGACGAGAAAGGTAAAAGCGATTGTAATCGCCTGTAATACGGCAAGCGCACTGGCTCGCGAGGAGCTGGAGGAAATGGTCGATGTACCGATTCTTGACGTGGTGCGTCCGGGGGCAAAGATGGCTGCGGAAACAACGAGAAATAAGAAAATAGGTGTGCTTGGTACCCGAAGCACGATTAAGAGCGGTATTTATGAGCGGTATCTGCACCAGATCGATGCGGAAATTACGGTTGTCAGTAAAGCGTGTCCACTTTTTGTACCGCTTGTAGAAGAGGGCCTTTTTGAAGACCGGATTACCGAGGATGTAGTAGGGCGCTATCTGCATGATATGAAAGAGTATGAGATTGATTCGTTAGTACTTGGGTGTACGCATTATCCGCTGCTGAGGGGAGTTATCGGACGGGAGACAGGCGATGGGGTCAGACTTGTAAATCCTGCTTATGAAACGGCAAAGTTTCTGAAAGAGATGTTAAAGGAAAAAGAGTTATTGGCGCCTGCAGGCGGAGAGGTCACACAGGACTTTTTTGTGAGCGACGGGGCCGACGAGTTTATCAGTTTTGCCAATTCTGTTCTGCCAAGGCGTGTGGAGAATATATCACTAGTTGATATTGAGGCATACTAGTACGTCGAAACTTATATATTGCTATATATGATGATAGCCTGACGGTAACAAGTCAAATGGATTCGGGTTGCTGCCGTCAGACTAGGCAATGGAGTGAGTGTGATATGAGACGTAAAAGGAAGCGATGGATGAAAGCGGCAGCCTGTTTGGCTCTGTTTTTTCTGACGCCGGTATTAACCGGTCTGGTAATGAATTTAGTCTGGGTTGGGGAGGAGCCGTCGCTGACGGAAGACGTGGGACGTTTTCGCGAGATGAAAGTGGCGGCAGAGCGCATGGAGGGCTGCGAGAATTGGAACGGAAAAGAGTATCGTAAGTTAGCCAGAGATTATTTGTATTATGATGGCAGCATAAAACAGGGAATGAAGTCGGTTTCCCCGTTTTCATGGTATGGTATGCTCCTGCCCGGAGACAAAGTCGACGGATATGCAAAAGCGTTTCAAACGGTATTGTCGGATGTGAAGTGTTTTCCCGTAGCAAATGATTCACAGGGAAAAGAGACGGTGAATTACGAAGATTCATGGGGAAAGTCAAGAAATTACGGAGGAAAACGCATTCACGAGGGAACGGATATTATGACGTCGAATAATGTGCGGGGGTACTTTCCCGTTGTGAGTGTGAGCGACGGCATCGTGGAGAAAAAGGGATGGCTCAAATTAGGAGGATACCGCATAGGGGTGCGGAGCGCTTCTGGAGCTTATTTTTATTACGCACATCTGGCAAACTATAGCGGAGAGTTGGAAGAGGGCAGTAAGGTAAAGGCCGGACAGCTACTCGGCTATATGGGCGACAGCGGTTACGGAAAAGAGGGGACGGTCGGAAAGTTTGATGTGCATTTACATTTTGGCATCTATATTAAAATTGGTAAAAATGAGGTTAGCGTGAACCCGTATGAAGTTTTGAACAGAGTGAAGAAGAAGAGGGTCTCACTTGTTGGGATTCGCAAACAGAACTTTGCATAGAGCTGCTTTTGTGGTACACTAACAATAGAATAGCAAATGATGGGAGCAATACAAAGTATGAGAGTTGAAAAAGGAGCAGAAGGATATATTAGAAAACGAAAGAAAGTGGACGCTATTTGTCTGCTTTTCTATATTGTGTTTGGAATTATTATCTTTTTATCCGGATATTTTATTACGAAAACGAGAGCGAATATCTTTACGGTGCTGGCAGTACTGATGGTGCTTCCGGGCGCAAAGAGAATGGTGGCGTTATGCGTCATGCTGCCGCGAAAGAGCGTCTCTCATGAGCGCTGTGAGAAGATTAGGGCTCTTGCAGACGGGGGAACGCTGTATATTGATTATGTATTCACATCAACAGAGAAAATCATGCATTTGGATTTTTTGCTTGTGAAAAATGGAAACATACTCGGAGTACTGGCATCTTCTAAACAAGACGAAGATTATATAAAAAAGTACCTTATTGGCGGCGTCCATAAGATATCTTCGCATTATCATGTTTCGCTCTTTTCCGAAGATGATGAATTTGCGCGGCAGATACGGCATCTTTCCCAAAAAGAAGCCGATCAGGACAAGGAGAAAGAGGTACTGGAATATTTTTATTCCCTGATAGTATAAATCGGGATTCGCAGTGGAGATTGCCATGAGAGAAATCAAAATAGAAAGAAATGACAGCGGACAACGTCTGGACAAATTTTTGCAAAAATATTTGAAAGAGGCTTCCAGAGGATTTCTTTTTAAGATGCTTCGAAAGAAAAATATTAAGCTGAACGGAAAGAAAGCGGAGGGGAACGAGATATTATCAGAGGGGGATACGGTTTCTGTTTTTTTCTCGGATGAGACGTTTGAAAAGTTTCGTGGTGTGCAGAAAAGGCATAGGTATCCAACGACAAACCTCGATATCCTATATGAAGACAGTGAAGTCGCGCTCCTAAACAAGCCGTTGGGGATGTTATCACAAAAAGCGGAAGAAAGGGATGTTACTCTTGTAGAATACTTTCTTGGATATCTTCAGCAAAAGGGAGAATGGAAGGACGGCGGTTCTTTTACCCCCAGTGTGTGCAATCGGCTTGACCGCAACACAAGCGGGGTGGTCATTGCCGGAAAGAGCCTGTACGGTCTGCAAAAAATGTCAGAACTTTTGAAGAGACGCACGATAGATAAGTATTATCTGACGATTGTGGAGGGTGTGATGAGACAGCCGTCCATGATACGGGGATATTTATGTAAGGATGAGAAGATAAATAAAGTGACGGTTTATAATGAGCCGGCTGCGGACAGGCTCTTTATCGAGACGGGGTATGAGCCATTGATGGATAATGGCAGTTATACGCTGCTTCGGGTAAAGCTTATTACAGGTAAGACGCATCAGATACGGGCGCACCTTAGCAGTATCGGTCATCCGCTGGCGGGCGATGTGAAATACGGAGGGAAAAGGCAGGAGGGAATGAGAAACTTTTTCCTACACGCGGAAAAGATACGTTTTCCTTTGTTGGACGAGCCGTTAGACGGTTTGAGTGAACGGGAGATACAGGCGCCGCTGCCGGATCGTTTTGCCAATATGAAACAGCACTTATTTGAAAAGTGAGAAATGGAGGAAGAGAATGAAACGAACAGTAATGTTTTTTGCCGAGGGATTTGAGACCGTTGAGGCATTGATGGTAGTGGATATTTTGCGCCGGGGCGGCGTAGAAGTAGTGATGACGGCGATTGGTGAGGAAGAGATGGTATATAGTGCTCACGGAATCGGCGTTGAGATGGATGCAACGATGGACGAGATTGACGTGCTGGATTTTGATGCGGTCATTCTGCCGGGCGGGATGCCGGGAACGCTTCATCTCGGAGAGAGCGAGGCGGTGAAAAAGGCGCTCATGCTTATGAACGAGGCAGGCAAAATTGTAGCGGCGATTTGTGCGGCGCCGGGAGTGCTTGGCAAACATGGTTTGTTAGAGGGAAAGAATGCCTGTAGTTATCCAGAACATGAAGTTAATCTTCGTGGGGCGAACGTGTCCCGTGCTCCGGTTGTCGTAGATGGAAATATTGTGACAAGCCGGGGACTTGGCACGGCGATGGAATTTGGTTTCCAGTTATTGGAATTACTGGAAAGTAAGGAAAAGGCTGATGAGATTAAGGAAGCGATTGTCTATCAGGAGTTAGCGTAGATGGGAACATGGAATTCAAGAGGATTGCGGGGCTCTTTTTTGGAAGAGATGGTAAACCTCACGAACGAAAAATACCGCAATCAAAAGCTGGCCTTGATTCAGAAAGTGCCGACGCCCATTAAGCCAATCCATATTGACCAGTCGACAAGACATATAACACTGGCGTATTTTGAGCAAAAGAGTACGGTAGATTATATTGGCGTCGTACAGGGGATACCCGTCTGCTTTGACGCCAAAGAGTGCGCGACGGAAAATTTTCCGCTCGCAAATGTGCATGAACACCAGATGGCGTTTATGGAAGAGTTTGAACACCAGGATGGCATCGCTTTTTTGCTTATTTACTTTAAACGAAAAGACTGCTATATGTATCTGCCTTATACACAGTTAAAAAAATTCTGGCAGCGCATGAAAGAGGGAGGGCAAAAGCATTTCAAATTAGAAGAATTGGATTTGTCTTTTGAAATATCCACCTATTCGGGAACTTTTGTTCATTATCTCGAGCAGCTGCAGATGGATATAGACAGGCGATGAAAATAAATAAAACAAAGAAAAATCCACAAATCAGCGTGAGCAATTGGTGTGCTACAGTACCCCTGCTCGAGTGAAAAGTGGATTTTTCTTATTATTTGAAACTATTAATTTCGTACATCGTTATTACTAACGCATGGACTCTTCCTGCTTTTTAATCATCTGACGAACCATCTCGCCACCGATTGAGCCAGCCTCACGGGAAGTAAGATCTCCGTTATAACCATCTCTCAAGTTAACACCGATCTCGTTTGCTACTTCCATTTTGAAACGGTTCATAGCCTCTTTAGCCTGTGGTACTTCCATCTTAGATGAACTGTTGTTTGCCATAGTGTTTCACCTCCGTTTTATTATTTATAGTGAAGATAAAGGAATGCATAGTCGGTTTTATGCATTCCTTTTCTGATGTTTTCCTAATGAGCGTTGCTATTAAGAACCCGTCGTATCGAAACGCGTGAACCGTGTGTTGCACTCGATTATCTTGATACTATTGTAACCACGAAAAGAGAAATTATAATGGAAATTTGTGGTACAAAATTATATGAAAATAGGGATGACAGAAAATTTTTAAAATGATATAATGAAGACAAATGTTGCAAAAGTTTAGTAGTGGTGTGAAGGGGAGGAGGATTTTCCATGCGGATTCGCGATATGGGGGTACAGTTACGGTATGACGGTGATTTCGAAATTTATCGGGAAGATGGAATTTCCGGCTACGGTGAAGCGGACTATTTATTCGTTTATTTTCACAGCAAATGTTTTGTCGAGATAAATGGGGAAGAAATTCAAGTTGCGCCGCCGGCTGTTATTTTGTTTGATATAAACAGCAAACAGCATTATTATGCCGCAGATGATTCCTATATGGATGATTATGTGCATTTCTGGTTTGATGAAAGCCGCTCCTTTGTAGATGAATTAAATCTTCCGATGAATACGTTAATCGCACTGCCGGATAATACTATTATATCCAATCTGCTTCTTCAGATGTATGAGGAGTTTGTCTCAATTAATGAATACAGGGAGCGTTCTTTGGAATATTTATTTCGCATTGTTTTGTTAAAAGTGGCGGAAATGTCAGAGCGAAGCAGGAGGGCGAAAGTCCCGGACCGATATGATGAAGTTTTTCAAAATCTGCGTTCCTCGGTTTACCTTGAGCCGGCAAGACAATGGCACGTTTCGGAATGCGCCTCCAAACACGGGTTGAGCACGCCATATTTTCAGAAATTGTATAAATCTTATTTTGGCAACACTTTTGTTCAGGATGTTGTCAGAAGCCGGATGGAACATGCCAAACATTTTTTGCTTATGAGCAATTATTCCATCAAAGAAATAGCGGCGTTGTGCGGCTATAATAATGAAACGTTTTTTATGAAACAGTTTAAAAAGAATATCGGCATGACGCCAAGTCAGTACAGGACAAAGAATTACGAAAAGGAGATAAAGAAATAAAAATTGCTTTATCATGTTTATGCCACATTTATCTGATACTGTATCTATGGTAGTTACATTGTGACTACTACTCCCACCCTATTATACGATGGAAGGCATCCGGTCTTTTGACTGGATGCCTTTCAAGTTATGCGAAGTTTTTCGAATAAAAGGCGGCAAAAGAAGTAGAATACAAATCAGGGTTATGATATACTTAAAACCAGATGTTGGAAGAAAAAGGGGGGCTTATTTTGAAGAAGCAAGCAGTTAATCCGTATCTGCCATCGTGGGAGTATATTCCGGATGGAGAACCTTATGTATTTGACGGACGTGTATATATATATGGTTCGCATGATTTTTACAACGGTTATGTGTTTTGTATGGGAGATTATGTATGCTGGTCAGCGCCTGTTGACGATTTGGCGGATTGGCGTTTCGAGGGAGTGATTTATCCGAAGACGGCAGACCCGTTGAATCGGGATGGAAAAATGTGTCTGTATGCGCCGGATGTAACGGTAGGGCCTGACGGACGTTATTATTTGTATTATGTGTTAGATAAAGTGTCGGTAGTATCTGTGGCTGTCTGTGACACGCCGGCGGGAAATTATGAATTTTACGGCTATGTACATGATAAGGACGGCGTGCGGCTGGGAGAACGGGAAAACGATGAACCGCAATTTGATCCCGGTGTCCTGACGGAGGGCGACCGGACATATTTGTATACCGGTTTTTGTGGTAGAGGCGATATGTCGAGAACGGGCGCTTTTGTTACCGTTGTCGGGCCGGATATGCTGACGATTGTGGAAGAGCCGGTGCGTGTTGTGCCGGGATGTGAGTACAGTGAGGGTACGGTGTTTGCCGGGCATGCATTTTTCGAGGCCTCTTCGATCCGTAAAATCGGAGACGTCTATTATTTTATCTATTCTTCCGAAGTGATGCACGAGCTCTGTTATGCGACGAGTGCATCGCCGACAGGCGGCTTTGTCTATCAGGGTGTTCTCGTAAGTAACTGTGATATGCATATTGACACGTATAAGCCTGCCGGTATGCCGGCTGCTTATGGAGCAAACAATCACGGTAGTATCGTTCAGATAGGTGAAGAATGGTACGTTTTTTATCATCGCCACACCAACGGAACATGGTATAGCAGACAGGGATGTGCGGAACGTCTGCAAATCGGAGCAGATGGGGCGATTTCGCAGGCGGAGATTACGTCCTGTGGTCTGAACGGCGGCCCTCTGTGCGGTGAGGGGGAATACCCGGCATATCTTGCCTGCCATCTGTTTACGGAAAAGCCGTCCGTGTATGTGGGCGGTGAGACATATCCGAAAGTAATGCAGGATGGCCGTGATGGTGACGAAGAGACAGGATACGTTGGCAATATTCAAAATACGGCGACAGTCGGCTTCAAATATTTTGATATGAAAGATGTGAAAAAAATTCGTATTACGACACGCGGATATGCGGATGGCGTGATGGAAGTGCGTACAAAATGGGATGGTGACGTATTGGCGGAATTGCCAATAGTATACACGAACGTGTGGGAAACATATGAGACTGACATTGCCATGCCGGATGGCGTACAATCGTTGTACCTGACGTTTCGAGGTGAGGGAAATGCAAGTCTTAAAAGTTTTGAGTTGCTTACATAATCCGCAGAGGAGGGAAAGGAATGCTGGACAGACATTTGATTGCAAAGACAGAACCTGTGGCTTTGTCTGACAATATGGTAATTGAAAAAAATCTACGGATAACCGTGTTGGGAGAGCAGCTGTTTCGGATTGAGCAGTCACAAAGTGACAGTTTTTGTGATTCGGCAACGCAGTGCGTATGGTACCGGAATTTTGATAAAGTAGTTTTTACGGCAGAGCGCGGGAGCGGGGAACTCCGCATCCGTACCGGGCAGACAGAACTGGTATGGAGAGGAACGATAGAGCAAAGTTTTGTCATACTGAAAGAGGAGCAAAAGCAGATTCCGCTTGGCAACGGGGGCAATCTTCTTGGCACATACCGGACGCTCGATTGCTGCGACGGGGATATGTGGATACCATTCGGGACAGAGGTGGATAAGGCGGAAAAGATTCGTCTGGAAAACGGAGTTGTATCGAAAAACGGCGTGGCGATACTCGATGACAGTGAATCCTTGTTATTGAGAGAGGACGGAATGATTGGCAAGCGGGAGAATCCGGAAAAAGATATTTATGTCTTTGCTTATGGAAAGGATTATCGGGGAGCGGTCAGGGCGCTGTATTCGATTTGCGGAAAGACTCCGCGGATACCGAGGTTTGCACTGGGAAATTGGTGGAGCAGATATTACGCTTATACAGAAAAGGAATATCTGCATGTTATGGACAATTTTGAAGAGAGAGAAATTCCCGTCACGGTGGCGACCGTCGATATGGATTGGCATTGGTCGTTTACGCTTGATGAGAAGAAGCAGATAAGCAAACAGGGGAAAAACGACGCCTTGCACGGTGGGGCTGACGGCTGGACAGGATACAGTTGGAATACGGATTTGTTTCCAGACTATAGACGATTTTTGAAAAAACTGCATGAGAGGAATCTTCATGTGACGCTAAATCTGCATCCAGCTTCGGGAGTCCGGTATTTTGAGGACTGCTACCGCGCAATGGCGGAGGCTGTAGGCGTGAACCCGGAGACGGAGCAGCAGATTCCGTTTGATATGACAGATGAGCGTTTTATCAATGCCTATTTTGATATTCTCCATCGCCCTTACGAACACGATGGTGTTGATTTCTGGTGGATAGATTGGCAGCAGGGAGAAGAATCACGTCTGGAAGGATTAGACCCCTTGTGGGCGCTGAATCATTATCACTTTTTAGACCATGCACGGGAGCATGAACCGCTTATTTTATCTCGTTACTGCGGAATCGGAGCGCACCGCTACCCGTTGGGATTTTCGGGAGATACGAAAGTGACATGGGAAAGTTTGCAATTTCTGCCGTATTTTACGGCGACGGCGTCCAATGCCGGCTATAGCTGGTGGAGCCATGATATTGGCGGCCATATGGGAGGATACAAGGATGATGAATTGTATGTCCGTTTTGTACAGTTTGGTGTGTTCAGCCCGATTAACCGCCTGCACAGCACCTGTTCCCTTACGTTTACGAAAGAGCCGTGGGCGTATGGAAATGGTACAGGACTGATTGCCGCTGAATTTTTGAGACTGCGCCATCGCCTGATTCCTTTCTTGTATTCCGCTTCTTATGAGACGACGGATAATGGTTTACCGCTCACCGAGCCGATGTATTATGAATGGCCGGAAAATGGGGAAGCCTATCAATATCCTAATCAGTATATGTTTGGCGGTCAGCTTTTGGTAGCGCCGATTACGAAAAAGAGCGAGACAGACGGTATGGCAGCCGTGGATGTCTGGCTTCCAGAGGGCAGATGGACGGACTTCTTTACGGAAGATGAATATACGGGAGGACGGGAACTTACAATGGTTCGCTGGCTGGAAGAGTATCCGGTACTTCTGCGGGAGGGCGGCTTTTTTGTGCTCGATGACAGAAAATACACGAACAATGTAGAGAATCCGGATTGTTTAAAAGTATATGTGACAAATGGAAACGGCAGCTATTGTCTGCATGAAGATAAGGATGGCAAACGGATAGATACCTTGTTTACATCGGAAGAGAATGCGGACAGACAAAAGGTGACGTTCTGCTGTCGGACAGAGGGGGCAGAAGTGCCTTTAAGACGGTATCATCTACGCTTTTGTAATATTTGCGGGGGAGAGGTGACGGCACTGGCTGACGGTGTGGAATATCCGGTAGTCACAGATGACAACGGCCGCCTGAGCGTCGTCTTGGAAGGAGTTACTGCCAACGTCGAATATGAGATTACGATATCTTTTCCAGAGCAGTCTGAGGAGAAGAGAAGCGAGGCGCTCAGAAGGATTGTCACAAAATTACAGATGGACCATGATTCTAAAGATGTCCTATATAAACGTTTATGCACCTGTGACGCAGAGGAGTATTTGGATATTGTGGAGAAGACGTCGCTGCCATCCGTAGTAAAGGCGCGGTTGTGCGAGATAATTTAATGTTCTTGGCGGAAAGGGGTAAGACGTGTGACGGAGCTGTTATTGGTAGAGGATGATAGAGCAATTGTGGAAAACCTGAGGGAGTTTTTGGCGGGCGAGGGATTTTGTGTGACTTCGGCATCCGGTCAGAAAGAGGCTCTTGATATGTTGGAGGAGAGGCATTTTGATATCGTTTTACTGGATATTTCACTCTTGGATGGAAACGGTTTTGCCGTATGCGCACATGTCAAAAAAAATACGGATACGCCGGTCATTTTCCTGACGGCTTCGGGAGACGAATGCAGCGTAGTGACAGGACTGGATATGGGGGCGGACGATTATATCAGCAAGCCGTTTCGCCCTAGAGAATTGGTTTCGCGGATTGGAGCCTGTCTGCGCAGAAATGGAAAGAAACAGGTTTTGCTTGAGGCCGGCAATGTTACCGTAGACACGATGAAAGCGGTCGTAAGAAAGGACGGGGAAGAAATTTTCCTCTCCGTACTGGAATATCGGCTTCTTCTTATTCTGTTTCAAAATAAGGGAATGGTTCTGACGAGGGAAAAGCTATTAGAGGCAATTTGGGATATGGCAGGCGAGTTTGTCGAGGACAATACGCTGACGGTATATATGAAGAGGCTTCGTGAAAAGATTGAGGATAATCCTGCCAGACCGGAGATAATTAAGACGATACGGGGGATGGGATATGGGGTTTTTTAGGAATCCGGAAATTCGGAGAGAAATGGTTTTATGGGGAGCGGGCCTTGCTGTCTGTCTGTTTGCAGCACATCTTTTTTCCGGCAGCAGGGGAATGATTGTTTGTCTGTTTGCCGGTTTTCTTTTTACTGCGGCGCATTTTTTATCTTCTTTTCTCCGATATCGTAAAATTGCTTTGTTATCGGAAGAGGTCGAGCGCTGTCTGCACGGAAAACAACGGATGGAAATTGCGGAGCAGGCAGAGGGCGAGCTGGCAATCTTACAGACGGAACTGCAGAAGATGATACAGAAACTGGCGCATCAGGCAAAGCTTCTTCAGGACGATAAGATTTATCTGATGAATTCGATTGCCGATATTTCCCATCAAATCCGGACGCCTCTAACAACCATTAATCTCATTGTGTCAAGACTGGCTTCCCGCGATCTGAAAGACAGGACGCGATATGAACTGCTGCGCAATCTCGAGGGATTGTTACAACATATGGAATGGCTTGTGGAGACGCTGCTGAAGATGGCGAAACTGGACGCCGGAACGATTCAGATGAAAAGGACGAGAATAAATGTCGGGGAGTTAATTGAGAGAGCTACGCGGGATTTATTGATTCCGATGGAACTGCGGGAGCAGAAGTTGATTGTTTCATGTGAAAAGGAGACGGGATTTCTCGGGGATATGGCGTGGACTCAGGAGAGCCTTTCTAATATTGTAAAAAATTGTATAGAGTCTGCGCCTATAGGAGGCGAGATACACATAGAGGCGGAGGAAAATGTCCTCTATACGAAAATTGTAATAGAAGATAATGGCCGCGGCATTTCGAAAGAGGATTTGCCGCATTTGTTTGAGCGGTTTTATAAGGGGAAACATACTTCGGAAAAGGGAGTGGGAATTGGTCTGGCGCTGGCGAAGATGATTGTAAAAGAACAGGGAGGTGTTTTAGAGGCATCCAATTGTCGGCAAGGCGGAGCTCATTTTGAGATGCGTTTTTACAAAAGCGTTGTCTGAATGACTGCGCAAAATGGCATAACTCCTTTTGATTCGTACATACTGTTAGTGTATTGGTGCGGTAGTTATTCAATAATTGCCGAATGCAGACAGAAGTGCGAAAGGGGTAACGTATGAAGTCAATTTGGATAAAGGGAAGAAAGCTCCCTGATTTCCCGCGGCTGGATGGGAATCAAAAGACGGATGTTCTCATTATAGGCGGCGGAATGGCGGGTATTTTGTGCGCTCATTTTTTACAGGAGATGGGGATTGATTACATGCTCGTCGAAGGGCGCACAATATGCTCTGGAGTCACGGAAAACACAACGGCAAAGATTACGGCGCAGCATGGACTTTTGTATCATAAATTACTGAAAGGGGCGGGCAGAGAGCGCGCCCAACTTGTGCTGGATGCGAATCAGAGAGCGCGGGATAAGTATGCGGAACTTTGTCAGAACATAGATTGTGATTTTGAAGAGCGGACGTCGTATGTCTATTCGACGGATAACAGGAAGAAACTCGAACGGGAAGCAGAGGCGCTCGACAGGCTCGGTCATCCGGTTCCGCTTGTGCCGACAGAGGAACTTCCGTTTCCTACTGTCGGAGCGCTTGCATTCGAGGGGCAGGCACAGTTTCACCCCTTGCGGTTTGCTGCGCAAATTGCCGCTAATTTAAAAATTTATGAGCACACTTTTGTCACGGAATTGAAAGAAAATACGGCGGTAACAAATCGGGGCGAAATTGCCTTTGAAAAACTTATCATTGCCACACATTTTCCGATGGATAATAAACACGGAATGTATTTTATGAAAATGTATCAGCACCGCTCTTATGTGATTGCACTCAGAAACGCCCCCTGCGTAAAGGGGATGTATGTGGATGAGAGACGGACGGGGTTATCGTTTCGCAGTTATCGGGATTTCCTGCTCGTTGGCGGCGGCAGCCACCGGACGGGAAAGAAGGGAGGCTGCTGGCAGGAGTTGAGAGATTTTGCGAAGTCCTGCTATCCCTCTTCATCCGAAACCTATCACTGGGCGACGCAGGATTGTATGACGCTGGACGGAATCCCATATATCGGAAAGTACTCAAAAAATATGCCGAACTGTTTTGTGGCGGCTGGATTTAATAAATGGGGGATGACTTCCTCCATGACGGCAGCCATGATTTTGTCAGATTTAGTTTCCGGAAAGGAAAATGTTTACGCGGAAGTATTCTCTCCTTCGAGGTCAATGTGGAAGCCGCAATTATTCCTGAATGGGTGTGAAGCGATTGTCAATCTCCTCTCACCGGCGCAAAAGCGCTGTCCGCATATGGGATGTTCCCTGAAGTGGAATGGCGTGGAGCATTCATGGGACTGCCCCTGCCACGGTTCGAGGTTTGATGAACAGGGACGTCTGTTAAATAATCCGGCAAATGGAAATCTGGGTAAAAGGAGAGAATAATGGCAAATCGACTAAAAGACCAAAGTAGTCCGTATCTCTTACAGCATGCGGAGAATCCGGTAGACTGGTATCCGTGGGGAGAAGAAGCATTTGAGAAAGCAGAACGGGAAGACAAGCCGGTGTTTTTAAGCGTCGGCTACAGTACATGCCACTGGTGCCATGTGATGGCGCACGAGAGTTTTGAAGACGAAGAGACGGCGGCTCTTTTAAATCGTTATTTTGTGTGCGTTAAAGTTGACAGGGAGGAGCGACCGGATATTGACAGCGTCTATATGACTGTCTGTCAGGCGCTAACGGGGGGCGGCGGCTGGCCGATGAGTATCTTTATGACGGCGCAGCAGAAGCCCTTTTATGCGGGAACGTATTTTCCTCCGGATTCCCATTCCGGGATGATAGGTTTTCGGGATTTGCTGCGTGCTATTGCCGAGCAATGGCAGACGAATAAGACGGCGCTAATCGAATCGGCGGAGCAAATTCTCTCCCACGTAGGAGCGGAAGACGCCACGAAAAGCAGTTTGATAGACAGGGAATTACTAAAGCGGGCAGCGTCTCTTTTTTCGCAAAGTTTCGATAGCAGATATGGGGGTTTTGGTACGGCGCCGAAATTTCCTACCCCTCATAATCTGCTGTTTCTTCTCTTATATTCCACGATGGAGGCGGACAAAGAGGAAGCATCTTTTTCTCGCAGCGCAGTTCATAAGACGCTCGAACAGATGAGGCGGGGCGGGATTTTTGACCAGATAGGTTTTGGCTTTTCCCGATACTCTACCGATAATTATTTTCTTGCCCCACATTTTGAGAAAATGCTCTATGATAATGCGCTATTGATTCTTGCTTATGCTTCTATGTTTAAGGTTTCGGGAGAGCCATTCTTTCTTGATACTGCAGAGAAGACGGCAGCTTACGTTTTCAGGGAAATGACGGGAGAGGCGGGAGAGTTTTATTCTGCGCAGGATGCGGATAGTGAGGGAGAGGAAGGTCGCTTTTACCTTTGGAACTACGAGGAAATCTGCACGCTTCTTGGTGAAGAGACGGGCGCCTCTTTTTGTGAGTATTATGGGATTACAGAGCGGGGGAATTTTGAGGGAAAGAACATCCCCAACCTTTTGGGGGGCGCCGCGATTGCCGATTCATTTGACAGGGAGCGGCAGATGCTGTATGAGTACCGGAAGTCGCGTTATAAACTGCATATAGATGATAAGATTCTTACGTCGTGGAATGCCCTGATGATTTGCGCTATGGTTATTTTGTATCGGGCGACGGGGAAGCAGCGATATCTTCAGGCGGCGGAGAGAACACAAAAATTCATAGAGGAAAATCTGGCGGAGGGAGATTTGTTATTTGTCAGCTGCCGCAACGGGGCCCGCTCCGTCAATGGTTTTCTGGATGACTACGCGTATTATATGGCGGCGCTTATTTTTCTTTATGAAGCGACGGCAAAGCCATATTACCGGGAACGTGCCAAAACGCTTTATCATCAGGTGAAAAAGCAGTTTTCAGATACAAATGGCGGTGGCTTTTTCCTATATGGCAGAGAAAATGGCAGCCTGATTACGAGGCCGAAAGAAACCTATGACGGAGCCATGCCATCGGGAAATTCCGTTATGGCTTTTTGTCTCGTCCGGCTCTCGCAAATTCTCGGAGAAGAGGAAATAAAGAAAGATGCCGAGTGGCAGCTTGCCTATATGTCCACAGCGGCGCAGCAGTATCCGGCGGGATATGCCATGTTTCTGATTGCGCTCATTTTGTACTATCATCCACCAATGAAGATTACCGTAGTACTTTCGCATGACGACAGTAAGGAGGAAATATTATCCCATCTTCCTCTCTGTTCCGAAGTTAATATTCTTCCTCGTCCGACTGAGGACTATCGTTTATTAAATGGCAAGACAACATATTATATCTGTCATAATCATGTCTGCCTGCCGCCGGATAATTCTCCTCCGCATTAAGAATTATATGATTAGTATAAAATGGTTGTAATTTTGCCGTTCGGTAAGTATACTGTTGATACTAAAGTCTTGGATAACCGTCATAAGAGAGCGGAATAATTGACGGATAAGGAGGAGAAAAATGATAACAGATAGTTTTGATAATCAATCGGAGGCAATTATAAATCCATGTTTTAAGGAAGATGTACCGAGGGTAGACGCCTGTATACTGACATTTTCCCATGTCATTGAAGAGTTTGTTTTGAACAATTACGACTGTAAACAAATTGCTGTTTTTTGGTTTGCAAGCGGAAGCACACCAATTTACCGCATAGAATATAAAGGAAAGGTTTTTGCGTTTTATAAAACATATGTAGGAGCTCCTGCGTGTGTCGGAACGGTGGAAGATACGTTGGCGGAAATCAAAACGGATAAATATATTGTCTTCGGCGGCGCCGGCTGTCTGGACAGAGAAATTACCCATGGGAAAGTTATGATACCGACGGAGGCATATCGCGATGAAGGAACCTCGTATCATTACGCACCTGCAGCAGATTATATTACAATAAAAAATGCGGATATAGTTGCAGCATTTATGAAGGAAAATGGCATTCCCTTTGTAAAGGGAAAAACGTGGACGACGGATTCTTTTTATAGGGAAACAATTAATAATTTTAATAAGCATAAAGCAGACGGCTGTATTTCGGTAGAAATGGAATGCGCCGCCCTGCAGGCAATGTGTGATTTTCGGGGCTTGAATTTCTACTCATTTTTTACGAGTGGAGATTTGCTTGACGCGCCTGAATGGGATAGCCGGCGTAAAGAGGGAGAACAGAAAGGTACACAGCACGATTCAGGACATTTTGATATTGCATTGGAGCTGGCGCACTATGTTGTTTCCGTGTAAAGAAGCAGAGAATAATTTTGGCATAGGGACACTTTTTTATGGAAAGGGATTTTATATAACTTTGCTATTGCGTGGAATAGTTATTGCTAGTGCCCCTAGTAGGAAATTTCGGTATCTGATATGATAAAACATATCATAAAGGACGACAAAAGACAAAAGGAATTGTTTGACAAAACAATTCCAGAAACAGGGTAATTCCATCCGAGTGATAAAACTTTGTGTTTTCCGGATGGAATTATTTTTTTTACTTTTTTGTTGCCAGTAGGGGTACGAAAGGAATTTGGCATAAAGCAGGATGCCAAAAGAAGCGGAGTATTTGGGAAGAGAGGAGTTTGATTATTATGAGAAATCTGAGAAAGAAGTTATTCAGGGTGACAGCTACTGCCTTTTTATGTGGCGTGGTTTTATGCACCGGTCGCATCACCGCTCAGGCAGCAGGCGAGAACCTCACCGTTGGCGAGAACCTCACCTTTGGTGAGGTGTACAACACCGCAGTGGAAGCCGCCTACGGCGACACTTTCCGCAGCGTCTACGAAAACCGTCTTGCCGGCTCCCCTCTGGAAGCCGAGTGCGCCGACGGCGTGGACACCGCCACCGGCCACCTAATCCTCTCCCGCAGCGACCTCTCCCTTGAGGGAACCGGCGGCATGGATTTTGAACTCAGCCGTTACTATGACAGCAACGAAGCCAACTTAGGGCACGCCACCGTCGAGCATGCAGACGAACTCAAACGCGACACCGTATGGGTCGAATACACGGCAGAAGACGGCAGCAAACGGGAACTTATCGTCAACACGGCATTACTGAAAAACCACAAAAACGCCTTAAAAAACCTAATCGGCGCCAGCTATAAAAAAGGCAGGGTGCAGCATCAGGACGTAATCAAACCGGAAGACGGAACCCAGCGCACGAAAATCGTCAGCAACGAAAGACACAGCGTATACGGGATCGCCAGTGGCTGGCGTTACGACTTTCCATGGATCGAAACCGTCACGCTGGCAGAACAAGAGGGCTGGGAAAAAAGGCCCGCCTACCTTCATTACGGCAGCACCGGCGTCATTCCAATCAAAACAGAACAGGACGAAGCCAGCAGACGCTATCCCATCCAAGGACTCGAAGGCTATGAATACGAAGACGTCAAACTCGAAGACTGGAACAAAACCGTCGACGGCACTGCCTGTAAATATCTGCTGCGCGACAAAACCGGCCTGCGCACCTACTTCAACGAAAACGGCGTCATCGTATTGCAGAAGGACGCCCACGGCAACACCATCCGCTACACCTACACTGATGGCATCTACTTCAGCAAAATCACTGACTCCGTCGGGCGGTAAATCGTATTCCACTACAGCGGGGCAGAAGACGAAAAGGTACTGACATCCGTCACCGTTCAGGGATTAGAAACAGAAAGCGGCAACGCCGGTGGCATAAGCCACAAAACCATCATCTACGAAACCGAAGAAAAAACCTACACGCCGCACTACGGCGACCGGCTGCACGGCGTCACCCTCACTGCCGCCACCGTCGACGGCAGCAAAGAGAAATACGCCTACCAAACGGTGGAGCGTCTCGTCAACATCTCCGGTGCTGGCGTGGCCTCCCAGCGTGTTTCTACCAACCAAAGCTACCTCCTCAACAAAATCACCGCCGACGGCAGCGAAACCCGCTATGAATACCGTGCCTGCTCCCTGCGCGGGGAAAAAGGCGGAAACAGCGGGCAGAAAAGAGACGTCGTCACCGAGCAGTTCTATGTCACAAGGGAGTATGAAAGAGACGTAAAAACAGGGAAAAAAACAAACGGCATCAAATACGACTACTTCCAGAAAAAAGGAGAGGGCGCTCTGCGCAGTTATGACGACTTCCGCGAGAGGAAAGGAGACGACGGCCCCATCTACGAAGCATGGCAGTACGGCAACAGCGGCCTCAAAGCCGTAACCGTAGTCAGCACATTTAACCCGAACAAATACAAAACAAACGGAAAATACTACGATTATACCTATAAAAAATCAAACATTAACGCCGACACGCTGAAACTAAAAAAGAACATCAAAAAGAACGTCACGCTATACCTATATAACGAGAATAAACTTCTTACTGATGAGATTAACTATGGGAAAGAAAAAGAAGAAACCCTTTACCGTTATGACAAGAATGGGAAAGGCTCGCTTGTCGTGCAGGAAACAGAGAAAATGTATGGGGAAAAGGCAGACGCGGCAGTCACCACAAAATATGGTTACCGTTTTGATAACTACCGCAATCTCTTAACGGAGATACATCCGTCTGCCTATTTGAAAAAGAATAGCGGAAAAGAGGCATTATATACCACGAAATACATTTATCACGGAACAGAAAATGGGTATCCGAATGAGGACAGACCGTTTTCCCTGTGTATGCTGTCGGCACAGGAACACTATATTTCCGGAAATGCAAAAAGTCGTCTGACCAGCACTATAGCCGGTAATGGAATTGATTATGCTGCCATTATGGA
>CAJTLS010000020.1 GCA_910577295.1 uncultured Eubacterium sp. | reverse complement strand
TCATTTGGGGATAGAATTTAGTTTTACAAGATAGAAGTTACTTTTTCATTTCACCAAGCAGATTCTCCTGCCATACTTTTTTATAAAATCGGATTTTCTCCCCGTTATGTATAAAAATCCATCTTTATCAAGATAACCGATGTCTCCCGTATGAAGTACCCCGCCGTTTTCATCCTCCCGTTTCAGTTCCTCTAAGCAGGAACAATACCCTAAACAAACATTTTTTCCAGTATATATAATTTCTCCTTCATTTTGCACGGAGTCCTGTGTCTCAATAAAAACCTTTCCGCCATCAATTGGCTGCCCGACACTTCCCAACTTTTCTCTGGCATACTCCATCTGCAAAATGCTTATTCGTGCCGTGGCTTCCGTCTGTCCGTACATGACATAAAATTTTTTCCCTGTTCTCAAACAATATTCCATAAAAAGTTTTTGCAGCCGTACAGGCAGCCTGCCACCCGCCTGTGTATATGTTTTTATTGTATTTTCCTTATTAATATGTCCGTTCTTTTCCAGTAACTCATATGTATAGGGAACTCCTGCAAAAGAAGTTGCCCGATATTGATTCGAGAAATCCCAAAACTTTTTCTGCAGCACACTTTTATCGGTGAGCAATATCGTCGCATGTTTTAACAGATGAGTATGTAACACCGACAAGCCATACGTGTACGATAATGGTATTGATGTAATGGCAACATCTTCTTCACTAATCTGCAATGAATTACATATATTTTTTGCATTATCATAAATATTTTCTTTACTAATCCGAACCAGTCTGGAAACATGCGTCGTTCCAGATGTCGGCAGCAATATCGCCAACAAGGGGAAAATCTCTTTTTCCGCCGCACCTGTGTTTTCATAAAGAACATGACGATAAATTGTTATTGTCTTTACATAATCGGAACTTCTATCAGTCGCAACTTCCATTTCACTGTCCAAGGGAAGCAAAATAAAATTCGGCTCATATGTTTTTATGTATTGTTCCACTTCCGTTTCCGTCACTTTTTTATCTAATATAATTGGAATGGTTCCTGCCTTTAAACAAGCTAAATAAAAAACAACTGCTCCTACATCATTATTCATAATCAATAAGGCTACTCGTTCACCCTTTAAATAAACGCTTACATCTGTTACTAAGCGAAACAATTGCCGATATGTTATCTCTTCTTTATGTTCTGATATTAGAGCATACTTATCACTATTTTGAAAATCCGAAAATATTGTTTCTATTAATCTATTGTTTATCATTTGTTTTAACCCAACCCAATCATGTATATTTATTTTTAACATAATTTTAACATATTTTATGAAAAACCGCAAATTATTTTACATTTTTAAGCAGTTTTTTTAGTTTTAATATATTTCTTTGATACAATATTATCAAATCATAAAAAAGAGGCTTATCCCCGTATATATAAGGGTCCAAGCCTCGGCTTCTTCTATTACGTGTTAAAAAATAAAATCTTACTGTTTCCGGTTTCCTTTGTCAAACTTTCTTTGATATATTAAGCTTAACGTCTGCCGCAAGAATAATTTCATCCGGATGATTGTTCGCCAGCAGCTCATCGGTTGTCATCCCTACTTCTTTTAATACATCTCCCAGACTCATAACGCCATTCGTAACATAAACGCCGTCATCATCTTCCTGCTGCTCCATCGGCATCGGATTTTCTTCCCTATCCATATCCGGCTCCATACCCCGCATCATCAAATCCGCCTCCGAAGCCCTGCGTCGCTGCTCCTCTCTTTCATCTTCCATTTCATCCTGTATCTCTTCTCTCATCTCTTCCCGCATTTCTTCTTCCATTTCCATTCTTTCCTCGTCGGAGCGCGGTCTTGGCGGCCGCACCCCCGGAAACGGCATGATTGGTCTGGACATCGGAATACAAATCTCCTGCCCCGGCTGCAAATTGTACACATCTACATATGGATTAGCCCGTAAAATCAATGCTAACGGCACGCGGTACTTACGGCTAAGCTGATAAAGGTTATCTCCTTTCTTTATCACATGTATCATTCCATTACAAAAACGTTGTCGCATAATTACTTCCTTTACTCCTGCTTTTTTTATTATCCTATTCCAAATATGGGAAAATGTTCATTTTAACAGGAAACAATCCCATTATGGGCAATCGTTTAATCATTTGTGGCTTTCACTGGGCAAGATAGCCTGACCCGCCCCACTGACAAAAATTGTCAAGTAATTGTAAGGCACTTACCCCGTATTCCGGCTCATATTATGTTGCAAAACTTCACTTTTTGTCGTATAATAGTTTAAATGTTTAAAACTCTGATACAGTCTGCAAAGAAATCAGACTTTTCCGTTTTCTATTTGTACGGCTGTTTTTTATCTTATAGGAAAATCCACCTTGTGTAGAACAAAAAACATGAAGAACTTTAGTTCTTTCGCGTTCTTTTGGAGCAGTGTGTATTTCAGCCGCCGCTTTTTTATTATATGTGGACTATATAGATTACTTTTATAATATGATAAAAGAAATAGGAGGTACTTATGTACAGAGTAGGTATCGATATCGGTTCCACCACTGTCAAAATTGCTATCCTTGATGACGGGAACCAAATTATCTTTTCTGCCTATGAAAGGCACTTTGCGAATATACAGGAAACATTAAAAAATATTATAGAGCGGGCATATGATGCATTGGGAGATTGCGAAATCCTCCCTATGATTACCGGTTCGGGCGGATTAACCATTTCCAATCATCTGGATATCCCTTTCGTACAGGAAGTTATCAGTGTGGCAACTTCTTTAAAAAGTTATGCCCCGCATACGGATGTAGCGATTGAATTGGGAGGAGAAGATGCCAAAATCATCTATTTTACCGATGGAATCGAGCAGCGGATGAATGGTATCTGCGCCGGCGGCACGGGCTCTTTTATCGACCAGATGGCTACCCTGTTAAAGACAGACGCCGCCGGTCTGAATGAGTACGCCAAAGATTATCAGGCTTTATATCCGATTGCCTCCCGCTGCGGCGTGTTCGCCAAAACCGACATTCAGCCCCTGATTAACGAGGGGGCGTCCAAAGCTGACTTGGCTGCTTCCATCTTTCAGGCAGTCGTAAACCAGACAATAAGCGGACTCGCCTGCGGCAAACCAATCCGCGGAAACGTGGCTTTTCTCGGCGGGCCGCTTCATTTTCTGACGGAGCTGAAAAACGCTTTTATCCGCACACTGAATTTGAAAGGCGACGCCATTATCGCACCGGACAATTCCCACCTGTTTGCCGCAAGCGGCGCTGCCATGAATGCGGAAGACAAAGGCGCCACCACATTAGGTAAACTGACGCATAGACTATCTCACGAAATTAAACTTGAGTTTGAAGTAACACGCATGGAACCTCTCTTTCAAAATGAAAAAGAATACGAGGCCTTTCTGGAAGAACATAATGTCCATAATGTATCGAAAAGGGATTTAGACACTTATGAAGGAAATGCCTTTTTAGGCGTGGACGCCGGTTCCACAACAACGAAAGTCGCACTTGTCGGCGAGGACGGTTCCCTGTTATACTCGTTTTATGACAACAACAACGGAAGTCCTCTCAAGACAACCATTAAGGCAATTAAGGAAATTTACGAGCTTCTGCCGGAGGGAGTCAACATCGTCCGTTCATGCTCTACCGGTTATGGAGAGGCGCTGATTCAGTCCGCCCTTATGCTGGACGAGGGAGAAGTGGAAACGGTTTCTCATTATTACGCCGCTTCTTTTTTCGAGCCGCAGGTTGACTGCATTTTGGACATCGGTGGGCAGGATATGAAATGCATAAAAATTAAGAACCATTCCGTTGACAGCGTACAGCTCAATGAAGCATGTTCATCTGGATGCGGCTCTTTTATCGAAACATTCGCCCGCTCACTCAACTACGAAGTAAAAGACTTTGCCAAATTGGCGCTTTTTGCCGAAAATCCCATTGATTTAGGCTCGCGCTGTACGGTGTTTATGAATTCAAAAGTGAAACAGGCGCAAAAAGAGGGGGCGACCGTTGCCGACATTTCAGCCGGACTGGCCATCTCCGTTATCAAAAACGCACTACTGAAAGTAATTAAACTGACCTCGCCAAAAGATTTGGGTAATAACGTCGTTGTGCAGGGAGGAACGTTCTACAACGACGCGGTTCTACGCAGTTTTGAGCGGGTTTCCGGCTGTCGTGCCGTCCGTCCGGATATTGCCGGCATTATGGGCGCTTTCGGCGCCGCCCTAATCGCACGCGAACACTACGAAGAGGGTATGGAAACTACAATGCTCTCGTTAGAGGAAATCATAGAATTAAAATTCGAGAGTTCGATGGCCCGCTGTAAAGGCTGTACCAATCAATGCCGCCTGACAATCAATCGTTTTACCGGCGGACGCCAATTCATTTCCGGCAACCGATGCGAGCGGGGATTAGGAAAAGAAAAAAGCAATGATGATATCCCGAATCTCTATGCTTACAAAAATGAGAGAATCTTCGATTACTACAAACCATTATCGCCAGACAAAGCGTATCGCGGAAAAGTCGGTATTCCCCGCGTTCTGAATATGTACGAAAATTATCCGTATTGGTTTACATTCTTTACTGAGTTAGGATATGAAGTAGTTCTCTCACCTGCTTCAAACCGCAAAATTTACTCACTGGGAATCGAATCCATTCCGAGCGAATCCGAGTGTTATCCGGCAAAATTAGCTCATGGACATATCTCGTGGCTGCTCAAGCACAATATCGACTATATATTCTATCCGTGCGTTCCTTATGAGCGCAAAGAATTTGACGAGGCCGGCAACCATTATAATTGTCCTATTGTAACTTCCTATGGGGAAAATATTAAAAATAATGTCGAAGAACTGGCAGATAAAAATATTACCTATCAAAATCCTTTTGTGTCTTTCGAAAGCGACAAGATTCTGGCCGATGAACTGGCAAAATATATTAGTAAAGAAAATGGCATTGACGCTGCGGAAATCCGTCAGGCAGCAAACAAAGCCTATCAGGAACTTCTGCAGACGCGGGAGGACATTAAGACAAAAGGCGAAGAAGTTTTACAATGGATGAAAGATAATGACGCCACCGGTATCGTATTGGCCGGAAGACCGTACCATATCGACCCAGAAATTAATCACGGCATTCCGGAATTAATTACTTCCTATAATATTGCCGTACTTTCAGAGGATAGTATATCGCATTTAGCGAAAGTTGACCGCCCTACAATCGCTATGGACCAATGGATGTATCATTCCCGCCTGTATGCCGCCGCGAGCTACGTGCGCACACAGGAAAATCTGGAAATGATACAGCTTAACTCCTTTGGTTGTGGTTTGGACGCCATTACGACCGATCAGGTAAACGACATTTTAACTTCCTCGAATAAAATTTGTACTGTACTCAAAATAGACGAAGTGAACAATCTCGGCGCTGCGCGTATTCGAATCCGCTCTCTTATCTCAGCGGTAAAAGACCGCGCCCGCAAGGGAATAAAACCAAAGCTACAGGACTCCGCCCATAAACGGATTGAGTTTACGAAAGAAATGAAAAAGAACTATACCATCCTCGCCCCACAGATGTCTCCGATTCATTTTGATATTCTAATGCCGGCTTTATCTGCATGCGGGTACAATCTCGTGCAATTGCCGACCGGTGTGGGCGAATTAGATTATGGTCTCAAATATGTCAATAACGATGCCTGCTACCCGTCGCTCCTCGTCGTCGGACAGTTTATGAAAGCGCTGCATTCTGGAGAATACGACTTAAACCGCACTGCTCTCATTATTACGCAAACAGGAGGCGGCTGCCGCGCTACCAATTATATCGGTTTTATCCGACGGGCTTTGAAAAAGGCAGGTATGGAGCAGATTCCGGTTATTTCATTGAGCGCCGGCATCGAGAAAAACTCCGGTTTCCAAATCAATTACCGTTTACTGAAAGGCGCCATTCACGCATTAATCTACGGCGACCTGCTTATGAAAGTCGTCTACCGCACCCGCCCGTATGAAAAAGTACCCGGCTCTGTAAACGCACTTCACGATAAGTGGAAAGCCCGCTGTATCGAAGAAGCAAAAAAACCAAGACAGAGCAGACTGAAAAAAACCGTACAGGAAATTGTGCATGATTTTGATACCATTGAATTAGATGAGACATTAAAAAAACCGAGAGTCGGCATTGTCGGCGAAATATTAGTTAAATTCCTGCCGGCCGCCAACAATCATGTAGTAGAATTACTGGAAGCAGAAGGAGCAGAAGCGGTTTGTCCGGACATGTTGGATTTCTTCATGTATAGCTCTTACGACAGCATATTTAAGGCAGAACACCTTGGCTTTAGCAAAACGGGTAAATGGCTGAGTAATGTTGCCATATGGTTATTAAAGCAATTTCGCAAGCCTGTTTGCAAGGCATTGGAAGACAGCAAACGGTTTGAAGCACCAAAATCAATCCGGCAGCTTGCCGAATATGCCGAGCCATTTGTCTCTACCGGAAATCAAACCGGAGAGGGCTGGTTCCTGACAGGTGAAATGATCGAACTAATCCACAGCGATGTTCCTAATATTGTCTGTGCCCAGCCTTTTGGCTGTCTGCCAAACCATGTCGTCGGCAAAGGCGTGATTAAACAGCTTCGCAGGGCTTTCCCAGAAGCCAATATCGTCGCTGTCGATTATGACCCCGGCGCCAGCGAAGTCAATCAATTAAACCGTATCAAATTACTTCTTGCTACTGCAAATGAAAATTTAAAGAAAAACAAATAAAAAATCCACTTATCGGTGAGAGCTGCTTCTCAATCCGATAAGTGGATTTCTTTTTTATTGATTTGTAATCATTCCTTTTCTATCTACCTATTCGTTACTCTTTTTACGAAGTAGCAATACGGCAAAGATAGCTAACAGAGAAACTCCCATTGCAATAATCGGGAATAACAAATTCGTCGTATCCCCCGTCTCCGGAGCCGCATCTGCTAATGGTACTTCATCATCTAAAATCATCGTTGTATCTGATTTCTTTTTTGCCTTTGTTTTCGTCGACGCTTTCGGCGTCTTCGGGTCTTTTAATTCTTTCCCTGATAACGGCGTCTCTTCATCTATTTCCGTCAATGGTGTCTCGGTCGGTTCCTCACTTGACGGTGTAACACCATCTTCCTGCGGCGGAGTTGGAGTCGGCTCATCATACGCTGTCGGCGTAGACGATGGTTCGTCTGTTGGCGCAGATGGTGTCGCCTCTTCACTCTCCATCGGCGTCACGGCTGGTGTCTCCTCTGGTGTTGGCGTCGACGTCGACTCTTCTTCCGGAGTTGCCGTCGGTGTTGCCGTCGCTTTTTCCGTCGGAGTCGTCGTTGGTGTTTCCGTCGCTTTTTCCGTCGGAGTCGTCGTCGGTGTTGCCGTCGCTTTTTCCGTCGGGGTCTCTGTTGGTGGTTTCGGCGTGGTCGACTCTTCGGTCGGAGTTGTCGTTGGAGTCACTTCCGGTGTTTCCGTAACAGATGCAGACGGTGTTGGTGTCGCCGTCTCCTCCGATGTTGGTGTCGATGTTACAAGCGGAGTCGAAGTCTTTACAGACTCATAATCATTCTTATAAGCAACTACTGTTATATCGTCTTTGTTTACAGTAGCAGAAGCTTCGCGTCCTTTACATACGCTTTGGCTGTCCACTTTATACTCCACGCTGATTAATTCAACGCCGTTTACATCCTCTATCTTTTCCCGAACCGTATAAGAACCTACGGTATCGCGAAGATACAACACATAACGATTATCCTCCACAGAATATGTGAAATCACTCAAATGCTTAACAACCGTTTGATTTGTCGCATTGTTTGTTATCTCAAAAGAAATTCCACCTTCTGCCTCTTCTTTCGTAATAGGACCCTCAATTGTCTTTGTCAGCAATAAGTTTCCTTTTTCTGTCTCATATGTGTTCTCATAATCTACTGTAGTTTTATTGTCTTCTCTGACTTCTAGCTCTGTTGTTTTACCGGCAACTGCACTCTCTCCATTTACCGTATAAAATACACTGGCCAAAACATAGCCGTCAATATCCGTCACTTTCTCGGATACCGTGTACTCACCGACAACAATGTCTTTTATCTTGTAGGTGTATTTGTCTTTCTTTTCATTATAGTCAAAATCTTTTAATTGTAATGTCTTTACCTCTTTTGTGGCAACATTGGTAACAACAAATGAAATCGCCTTTTCTGCCACCTCGTTCGTAATCACACCGTGTAAAGTTTTTGTAATTACTAACTCGCCAAATTTCGGCTCCGGTGTAGCTGTCGGTGTCGCTGACGGAGTTTCTGTCACCTTTTGCGATGGCGTCGGCTCTTCCGTTGGTGTTACTTCCGGTGTCGGCTCGTCAGTCACTTTTGCCGTTGGTGTCGGTGTCGGTTCTTCCGTCGGTGTTGCTGTCGGTTCTTTAGTCGGCGTCACTTCTGGTGTCGGCTCTTTCGTTACTTTCACAGTCGGCGTTGCCGTTGGCTTAATGGTAGGAGTTGGTGAAGATATTTTTTTGGAAATCATATGCCACTCACCATTGGTACTGACAATCGTATCGCATACTAACCATCCCTCGCCGGTAGTTCTTATATTGACAAAGGCTTTTGGCGCAATAACCGTTGCGTGCAAATTATCCGAACCAATTTCCAAATTGTTTACATATGGCATGTTCCAAATTATCGTCTCGGCCATTTCCTCGTTAGATTTCTTTCCCTCTTTTACATCCACCGTATATCTCGGAATATAAACCTTATCTTTTTCGGTAATGTTCAGTACAACGGTCTGCTTCGGACGGATTTTGATTCTCAATGCGCCGTTTTGAAGATGATTTTTGTTAATATTAGTAATAAGATTATCTGCCGAAACATAAACTAAATCATCATGAACTGACGCAACGTCCAGACAATAATTGTTTTGGTCTTCCACTTTCGCCGGAGTCTCCAAATCGCTCTTTTTAACAACGGACTCCGAATAATTCTGGACGGAGGCAATCATTGCCTTTACTTCTTCCTTTTCCTTCTGACCTTTGAGGATAACCGGCTCGTTGCGGACTTTGAGATGATCCACAACCTCTCCCACTTTAATCACACCTGCTGAATTGGCCTTGTCAGACGAGATGGTATTACCTATCGTATGGCCATTTCCCTGATATTTGCAAACGGCAATGTTTGACTCAATATCACAGGTCTGATTTAGAAAGTTACATACAATCCCATACTCGATGCAATCCCCCAAAAACGGCTGGTTGTTGGAAGCATACGATGTTCCTGCAATAATAAACACTGCAAGGGCAATTGCCGCAACTGCCACGGAAACCTTAACCTTAAACCCTCTCTTAAACTTTTTCATACTTACCTCCACTTACACACGGCTTCTGCGCATAAGAACATTTGGCGTGTGCAGGCAAATGTTCCGAGTGAAAATTTTCACTCCTCTCTACATTCCGGCTACTATTATGAAAACACTTCCAATGACCTCTGTATAGTTATTTTTATTATAACACCTCATGGTAGAATATGTAAACCCTTTTGCTCATATTTTTGACACTTTTTTATACTTTTTCTCCCCGTTTCTGTTATCCGTTTCTTTTATCCCTATAACGCATTTACTAAAATGAGAGGTATACTTTCATTATATGCGTATACCTCTCATTTTGCCTGTTCTTATTATATTATTTTGCCGCTTCCAATACCGAATAGAACGCCGGTTTCGGGTCGTTTAGTCCGGTACCGAACAAAAGCGGAGATGACTCGCTTCTCCATGAATCCTTGTCGAGCAGTCCCCAAACGGTCACGCACGTAACGCCTCGCGGATTTACAGTCTTATCCCGCTTCTCGTGTCTGTCCCGAATGGTTGAAAAGATCCCCTTATATTTTTCCGCCTGAGCATCCTCGTCTTTCCCCTCGTCGATTTGTATGTCCAATTCGGTGACATGAACCTGCAGGCCTGTCGCCAGAAATTTATCTAACGTCTCGCCATACAATTCAAGACTTGGTTCTTCAACACTCATATGACTCTGCATACCGATACCACCACAAATATTCGTCTCTTCGCCACTATTGATATAATTTACAAGAGTGACAATATCATCCGCACAAAAATATTCATCGTAATCATTATAGAACAGAGTAACTTCATTTTGTACATTATATTGTTTCAACATTTCATACGCCACCTGATACGCTTTCTTTACATATGTCGGCTGCAATCCCATATCGCCGTACACATCCATCCATGATGTCTCTCTCGGATCATTGGTTCTGTGAATGTATTCATTCGTCACATCCCAACAGTAAACAAGCGTCCCTGCCTTGCCTGTCAGACTCTTTTCTTTCTCCATCACATGCTTCATCACTGTTTTTATATAAAACTCTAAACGGGCATCCATTACTTCTTTTGAAACTGCGCCTTTATTATTATCGTAATCTGTCTTAAAGAATCTGTTTGCTGTCTGCTGATGCCACATCAATACGTGAGCACGCATCGGAATTCCGTATTTTTTTGCTTGCTCCAAGATTCTGTCCACTGTATCAAATGACAACTGCAACACCATTGATTCTTTATAATTATCCGGAATCACATACCCCAACGCCTTAGCCTCATCGACACTAATAACATCCGACCATTCAGAGAAAATGAAGTCCGGTTTCATCTCATTCTCAAGCGTAAAGCTGTTAAACTGCTTCTGGGCAAATTGCATTATTTTTTCATCCTGCAATTGTGTACCGTTATTCCAGACGGTCTCGTAATTGAGAACATTTCCGAAGCGTTCAAAAATACCGTTATAACTATCCTTTAAACTAGGCAGAGCAAACGGGTCAATAACCGGAATCCCCTCGGTCATCTGAGTAATTGTGAGGTCATCTATCATGAAATCATAGTTACCATCCGGTCCTTCAAAATAGAATTGTAAAGCATCAAATTCTTCTGGCACCGTATACGTCCCCTAGATGTGCGTCCAAACACCGCTCTCACAAGACACCTGTGCAATCTCTGGATAAGAGGTGCCGTTAGCATCGGTCAACTCAGCCGACATCTTAATCCCTTTTGCGCCGCTTTCCGTATGTTTCGCCCAAAACGAAAAAGAATAGGTGGCGGCTTTGGCAACCGTTTGTGTCACATCAATATATGCTCCTGCCCATGTTTGTTCTCTCCTAGTAACAGAAAGTGCTTTTCCTGTATGTCCTCCTGAAACAACTGATACATTTGCCGAGCCTCTTGGAGCGAAAGCATCAGTGCCATTTTCAAAACCGGTCTCCAAAAATACGGTTGGCGTAAACGGAGTAGCTGACGCTGTTCCTGTCGGCGTCGATGTTAGCCCATCCGTTGGCGTTGATGTTACCGTATCCGTCGGTGTCGATGTTACCCCATCCGTCGGCGTCGATGTCACCGTATCTGTCGGCGTCGATGTTACCCCATCCGTCGGCGTCGATGTCACCGTATCTGTCGGCGTTGATGTCGCCGTAGCTGTTGGCGTCGATGTCACCACCACACCCGAACCACCTGACTGTGACGGCGTATTTTTTCCTCCCTGCACTCCTGCGTTATCACCACTTATATTGACAGCCGTAACTTTTACTTTGCACTTTAAAGATTTCCACTTTTTCCCTGTCTTTACTTTACAAATAAGGGTAGTGCTTCCTTTCTTCCTGCCCTTAACCTTTACTGCATATTTCCCTTTTTTCTTAATGGAAGCAATCTTTTTCTTCTTTATGCTCCATTTTATTTTTTTGCCCTTTGCATTTTTTACGGAAACTTTCTTCGTCTTGCCGACCTTAATCGTAATTTTTTTCGCCGACAATTTTCTCTTTCCGGCTGCTTCAGAATCAGCCGATACATTTGAAAGTATACCCGTCACTAATGCCAGTGAAAGCATTCCTGACATTAAGATTCTACTCTTGTTACCCATTCTGTTGTCCCCTTTCCAAATTAATAAATAATTTTAAATCGCTTACCTGTATCTAAGGCTATTGCGATAGATACTATTACAATGATAGTTTTATTATACACCCATATAATAAAAAAGTAAATTTGTTTCCAGATTTAACCGATATATTATTTGATGATATTCTGTATCATTACTATGTACCAAGGTGGGTCTTAGTTATTTCGCACGGATGCGCATTATATTACACACGGAATTGCGCATTTGGGTGTATGTGCAGTTGCGTGTTACAGAAAGGATGCGATTGCACTGAAAATTGATAGTAGCGCTGTCCAGATGGACGCAACCTACTCAGCCCGTAAAGTTTCCGTAACAGGATATTCTTCTGAGGAAATGTTTACGATGGCTTCTGGAAAGCTGCCGGTTAATGCAGCGAACAATCCAAACTCTTTCGGAGGCAGAGATGCTTTTAACTTCGCCTCCCCATCCACACTTATTTATATGCCGGCTACCAACACAACCCTGTCGGTTGAAGAGTCTTTTCAGGACTTGAATACCCGTTTGCTCAAACATATTATCGAAATGATGCGGAATATGATAAAGGGGAGAAACTTTAACAGTCAGAGCCGCACGGAATACCTCACTTCAAATAACGAGCAGCAGCAAAACCAGTCTAATCAGGTGTGGTACCGCAGTAATGTACATTATTATTCATTTCATGCCGAAACCGAAGCAACCACTTTCTCTACAAAAGGAATGGTAAAAACATCAGACGGAAGGGAATTGTCTTTTTCCCTTGATTTATCCATGTCACGGGCTTTCATGGAAGAAACCGAACTCGACCAGTCGCTGAACGATGTCTTAACTTACTATGACCCGTTGGTCATCAATATGGATGTTCCTACAGCAGCGGTAACAGACCAGTCTTTCTTCTTTGACATTAACAGTGATGGAACTGCTGAAAAAATAGCTAACCTTGCAAAAGGCAGCGGTTTCTTGGCATTTGACAGAAACGGAGACGGCATAATTAACGATGGTTCCGAATTGTTCGGCACAAAGAGCGGTGATGGGTTCCGCGACCTTGCCGCCTATGATTCGGATGGCAACGGATGGATTGACGAAAATGATGAAATCTATAAAAGTTTAAAAGTGTGGACAAAAGATTACGATGGAACGGACAAATTGCTTTCTTTACAAGAAGCAGATATCGGAGCTATCTACCTTGGCAATGTTTCTACTAAATTTGACCTTAATGATGCAGAGACAAACGACACCCTTGCCAAAATTCAAAGCACCGGTATTTTCCTGCATGAATCAACCGGCAAAGCCGGAACAATTCAGCACGTAGACTTTTCTGCATAAGTGTCTCGCAAATTGCCGCACGATAAAAAAAGTCATATAATAATAAGAAGAAGTTGTAAATCAATGGAAAGCTCTTATTGACAGAGGCTTTTCTCTAAATTAATTTACAGCTTCTTCTTTTTAATATTCTTTTAATACTCTTAGCAAAAAATTATTCGCTATCCGGTATCTGCCAGTCAATGGGAGCAACGCCGTGTTCCGACAAAAATTGATTCGTCTGGCTAAACGGCCGGCTTCCGAAAAATCCCCGATAAGCGGACAGAGGACTTGGATGAGGCGCTTTCAAAATTAAATGGTTGGGGTTATCTAACATTTTCGCCTTTTCCTGCGCCGGTTTCCCCCACAGGATAAACACGACCGGCCTTTGCTGTTCATTTATTTTACGAATGGCAGCATCCGTAAATTCTTCCCAGCCCACTCCCCGATGTGACATCGGTTTATGTGCCTGTACTGTCAAAACCGTATTCAAAAGCAGCACTCCCTGTTCGGCCCAGGCAGTCAGATAACCATGATTCGGTATTTTACACCCCAAATCATCATGTAACTCCGTATATATGTTTACAAGAGACGGAGGAATTTCTACGTTCGGTTTTACCGAAAAACAGAGTCCGTGCGCCTGTCCTGCATTATGATAAGGGTCCTGTCCAATAATCACTACTTTTACTTTCTCTAAAGGAGTCAGATGAAAAGCCGTAAATATTTCATCCGACTGCGGATACACCGGAACCTTACGATACTGTTCCCGAATATATAAAAATAATTTCTTATAGTACTCTTTGGAAAACTCCGCTTTCAACGCCTGTTCCCATTCTCCCGTCAAAGCTGCCATTTTTTCATCCTCTACATTCTCACACTAATTCCCTCTGTGTGCAGGTACTGTTTCAAATCTTTAATTTCCAGTTCATTAAAATGAAAAAGAGAAGCCGCCAACACGGCGTCTGCCTTTCCATCCGTTAATACCTCGTAAAAATGCTGTTTCGTTCCCGCTCCGCCTGAGGCAATTACGGGAATACCAACGCTTTCCGAGACAGTGCGGGTTAATTCAATGTCATATCCATCCTTTGTTCCGTCACAGTCCATGCTAGTAAGCAAAATCTCTCCGGCTCCCAGACGCTCCGCCTCTATGGCCCACTCCACAGCATCCATTTTCATATCGACGCGGCCGCCGTTTTTATAAATCGTCCAGCCGTCGCCTCCGTCACGTCTTTTGGCGTCAATCGCCACAACAACGCACTGACTTCCGAATTTATCTGCCGCCTCAGAAATCAGCGCGGGATTCAAAATCGCAGCCGAGTTTACTGCTACTTTATCTGCACCCTCCCGCAAAATCATTCGAAAATCTTCTATTGTTCGGATACCGCCTCCTACCGTAAAAGGAATAAAAACGGTTTCCGCCACCTTGCGTACCATATTGGCTTTAATTTCTCTTGCATCACTGGATGCCGTTATATCGAGAAAAACAAGTTCATCCGCACCGGCCGTACCATAGGCAGCGCCTACAGAAACCGGGTCTCCGGCATCTATTAGATTAACAAAGTTCACGCCTTTTACTACCCTGCCGTTATTTACATCCAGACACGGGATGACTCTTTTCGTAAACATAGACAACCTCCTGAAATCATAGAGCAACAAAATTTTTTAAAATCTGCAATCCCACATCTCCACTTTTCTCTGGATGAAATTGTGTAGCAAATACGTTTTCATGCTCAACCGCTGCATGTATTTCTGTAATATAATTGGCTGTAGCGGCGACATGCTGCGGGTTTTCTGCCTCTAAATAATAGGAATGTACAAAATATACGAATGCGTTCTCCGGAACCCCTTTCAGCAAACGAGAAGACGGCTGTATATGTAAGGAATTCCATCCCATATGAGGAATCTTATAACCGTCCTTATCTGGAAAACGTATGATTTTCCCCGGCAGCAACCCCAATCCGCTTACATTATGCTCGGATTCTTCGCTTCTCTCAAAAAAAAGCTGCAACCCAAGACAAATACCAAGTATCGGCGTTCCTCTCTTCCTAACTTCACGAAGAACATCAATCAACTGATATTGTTTCATATTGTGCATAGCCTGTTCAAACGCCCCTACACCCGGAACGATTACTTTATCTGCTCCGCTGATAAGATCGGTATCTCTTGTGATAACACATTGTGCGCCAATATATTGCAGCGCTTTTTCCACACTTTTAATATTTCCCGCATCATAATCTACAATGGTAATCATGCCATCCTCCTCGGTATCCGACGCCGTCAAACTATTTTTCATCTTCTTTATTGCGCGTTTCCCACTGGGCGATAATATTCTCCAAACGGCTCGTATAAGCAATCTGGTCTTCAAGTGAATTAATGCTTCGCGCCTGCGATTCACTGACGCCGAACTCCTCATAAAGCTGTTGTGCCAGTTTCACTTCTAATTCATTATACTGGCTGACAATATTATATCTTTCCGCCTTACTCTGGTTCTCATCATAGCTGCGAATCCCTTTCATCAAAGAATCCAACGCCTCCAGATACATCTTCACCTCATAGTAATTGGCATAGGAATCCAACTGATGCTGCAACTGCATACAGATTCGTATCTTATCTTTCATCTCAAAATCATCAGAATCTTCGGAAATATTCATCCCAGCTAACGAGTGGTATGCCTCCTTATAATCTCTCTTTTCAAACGAATTCTCTGCTCCCTTTACCGAGCCGGAATGCGATAACACCTGACTGCCAATAATCGTGGCAACACAAAGTAACCCGAAGCAGACCATAACTATCGAAGCGCCAAGAGGATTAATTTTCCCCACTACTTCATTTGCCTCTGCCTCTGCTTTCAGGCGTTTTTTCTCTTCTTTTTCGGCGGCTTTTACCGCGGCCTGCTCGGCCTTTTCAGCGGCTTTTTTCGCTTTTTCCGCCTGCGCCTGCTCCGCTTTCTTAGCCTTTTCTTCGATTGCCTGTTTTTTCTTCTCTTCTTTCGCCGCTGCTTTTTGCTCTGCGGACGCCTGTTCTTCCTGACGTTCCCGCTCCTCCTCTTCGGCGGACTGCTCCGTAATGATATTGCCAAAGACACGTTTCCATATACTATCCTTCTTCTCTTTTGAAACTTTCGCCTCTTTCGTGTCTTCTGTTTCGGCAGGCTCATCGTCCTCCAACGCTAGCGTATCCACCATCAGGCTGTCTAATACTTCTTCTTTCGGCACTTCCGGCTCTGCTTTCGCTTCTTCCGGAGAGACAAATTCATCTAAATCTTCCTCTTCCTGCTCCGCCTCGCTATAGTCCACGACAGAGAGAGCGTCATTAAAAATATTATCAATAGACAGAGAATCGATATCATCCGCAAAAATTCCACCGTCCTCATTTTCTTCCGAAAACAGAGAAGCCTCTATCGGACTCTCGTCCATCACGGGCACTTCCGGTTCTTCGTTTACCGTTTCTGCCACTTCTTTTTCCTGTGCTTCGTAATTTTCAAAATCCTGAGATAACATCGCAATTAAGTCATCGACCGTTTCTTCTTCCGATTCTTCCCTCTCCGGTTCATCCAATGACAACGGTTCCTCTTCCTCCGCTGAATCTACAGCGCTCGTATCAAAAAGCGGCTCATCCTCCGGCTCTTCAATGAAAAGCGGTTCTTCCTCTGATGCCGGCTCCTCCACGGCAGCCGGTTCTTCTTCCAATACCGGCTCCTCCATAGCAACCGGTTCTTCTTCCAATACCGGCTCTTCCATAACAACCGGTTCTTCCTCCAATACCGGCTCGCTTTCCGGCACTGGCTCGTCTCCGGCAGCTCCGTCTTCTGTTACTGGCGTCTCATTCCCAAACACCAAATCTCCTTCTAAATCCGGCGTTTCGGAAAACAAGAGTTCCTCTTCCAAGTCCGGTAATTCATCAAATACCGTTTCTGTCGCAACAGGCTCATCGTGACCCGCCCCATTTTGCTCTGTTTCCATACTTTTCATCAATTCATCTAAATAGGCGTCACTCAAATTCCCCTCTTGGCTTTGACAATCCTGACACAATTCTTCTCCATCCGGAATCTCTTTTCCACACTTTCTACACAGGGTCACCTGTCACCCCTCCTTTATCCGATAATTTTTTTGCATAAAAATTTTTGCATAAATAGGAAGAACCCACAATGCCACCGACATCGCGGGAATCTCCTTTTGTATGTTAGCTCAACAACAAATCCAGTTGGTGTACCAAACGTCCAATCTCCGGTTTGGATAACTGTGCGTCGACGCCCAGAGCCTCCCCCTTTCTCTTCATCTCATCATTCACAAGAGAAGAGAAAATAACAACTGGAAGTCCGTCATACTTCGGGTCTTCCTTGATGCGTTTCGCCAAATGATGTCCATCCATCTGCGGCATCTCAATATCAGTAATAACGAGTGCAACATCTTTGCCAATTACACCGCCATCTCTCATCATTCGTTCCAACGTATTCCACGCTTCCAATCCATTGTTCGTAGCAATCAGATTTGTATATCCTGCTTGTGAAAGGCACTTTTTTAACATCTCTAACAATAATGGTGAATCCTCTGCCAGCAAAATCGGGCACTCATGCCGGGAACGTTCTCCCAGCGCCTCAATTTCAGAAAGTTTCAATCCCGTTTCCGGATTTACTTCTGTTACTATCTTTTCAAAATCAAGTACAATAATTATCTTTCCGTTTATCTTTGTAATACCGGTCGCTACTCCTTTTCCACTTCCGCTTATTGTAGAGTCCGGTTTCACGATATCTTTCCATGATACGCGGTGAATCCCCAACACCTTCTGTACATGAAACGCAGTGTGCAGGCGATTGAAATTGGTAATAATATACATATCGTTCGAAGCATCCTGCGGCACATGAATCCCCAACGCTTTTGCCAAATCAATAACGGTAATAATTCGGTCTCTCGGCATGAAAATTCCTTCTATGTACTCATGTGAATTTGGCACCATGATTGGCGGCTGATACGGGCAAAGCTCATTAATCTTCGCCACATTTATTCCGTAATGCTGGTCCCCCACAACAAATTCTAACAACTCTAATTCGTTGGTTCCGCTTTCCAGTAAAATTCCTGTTTCTACTGCCATATTCTCCTCCTTTTCTATCCCTCGTCTGCGGCGCTTATCTCTCCTGCGTCTGCATCCAAATCCATCGTATGCAATGTCCGGACTTTGCGCCGTTCCACCTCCGATGTCCTCATAATATAATCTTTTATTTCTCTTGCATTCTTTATATGAACAAGCTCCAATTTGGGGTCTGTTACATCACTGGAAAAACAAATAACCGTACCGAGTCCAAACATTCTCTCGAACAGACTTCTGACCAGAGTCACATCCTGAACCCGATACATCAGCGTATCGTTCTCCACAATGCGAAAAAAACCCTTATGAATATTAATCCTCTCCTGCTCAATTTTATACTTCGTAAAAGATAGTGGAAGTCCAAAAAACAAACTCCGTTTCCTCTCCTCAAACATAATTTGTCCCCCTTGTTACCGTAATGTAACTTTTGCAGTTCTATCCTTATCCGATAAGGTAAGAACAACCGAAGCGGCACCTTTCTTATCCTGATTCATCCGATAAATGAGTACTGCCCTTTCCTTTTCTCCTGCTTTCAGCGTTGTCGAAAGCTGATTCAAACCACCATTCTCCAACATACTTATCCCCGGTTGGTATTGTTCGCCGTCCACATCTGCCTGATATGAAATATCGGTTCTCTTCATAAGGTTCAGCTCTTTTGTCTTCCCTGTAGTGTTTTTCAGCATAAATGTAACAATAAGCAGGGTCTCTCCCTCGTCTGCACGTATCTGCGTACTTCCGTATTTGGATGCAAAACGGTAAGAATCATAAGTTACCGTCACGCCGTCAAATTGGAAAAAGTCGTTTACCGTCACGCCCGGCGTCTCCGCAGGCTTTTGTGACGCTTCCGCATCCGCTGTCGTATCGGTCGGAACGGCGCTGGCAACAGGCGTTGTCTGCGTCTCCGGCTGCTCCGGTGCCACTTCTTCTGCACCTTGTTTTTTCAATTGTTCTTTTGTAATTAAACGTCTTTCATAGCTATCCGAATACCGCAGTAAAACTCCTGCCGAATACTGTGCTATGAGATTTGACTGTTCCTCTGTCAAATCACTGAAATCCGCACATCCGGTCAGAGATAATATAGATAGAATCGTGAGCAGAATAAAAATACCATTCCGTTTCACAAAATCCGCCTCCTCTCGTCCAAAAAAACTCTTTTATCATTATATCATATGTTTACCCTATCAATCAACACTTTTCCTGTCAAGTTCAAACCAAAACTCCACGCCGTTTTCATAATTGCGCACACCATACCGCTGATTATGCGCCACCATAACCGCTTTTACAATGGAAAGCCCGATTCCGTTTCCCCCGTATTCCCGTGTCCGCGCCTTATCTACTTTATAAAACTTATTCCAAATTTTTTTGATATCTTCTTCCGGAATGGCATCTCCGGTATTAAATACACTTGTCCGTACATGAGAATCCGTCTGCGTCGTCTTAATCTCGATAATTTTATCGTACTTTGCATGATTCAGTGCATTGCTGATATAATTCGTAACAACCTCCTCCACCATGTACTCGTCCGCCCACACCATAAGAGGAGTCGGACTTTCGTGGTACGACAGCTTTATATCTGCCTGCTTAAACAATATGTCCGTCGAATTCAGCACCGATTTAATCACACTCGACAAATCAAAATGCTCTAAATGAACCTGCCCGTTCCCGAACTCTAATTGATTGAGACTTAGCAATTTTTTGACCATTTTATTCATTTTGTCGGCCTCATCGACAATTACTTCACAGTAGAAATCCCGACTTTCCTCATCGTCGCTTATATTTTCCTGTAACCCTTCTGCATATCCCTGTATGAGAGCAATCGGCGTCTTTAATTCATGTGAGACATTCGCCAGAAATTCCTGCCTCATCTGCTCCTGCTCCGAGCGCCGTTGCAAATCTAACTGCAATTCGTTATTTGCCGTCTTCAATTCCGAAATCGTCTGCTCGAGTTTGTCAGAAAGGGCATTCATACTATCTCCCAACATGCCAATCTCGTCATCCCGTTCCCCCTGATAGCGCATGGAAAAATCCAGCCGCTGCATATCTTTGGCATGCTGCGCCAACTGCAAAATCGGCTTTGTGTATTGATTGGTCACTAAAAACATAATAAACATTCCGGCGATTACGACAATGATTCCCAAATACATCAAAAACTGATTGGACACCGAAGCGCTCTCCTGAATACTCTGGTAATTCGTACGCAGATACACCCAATAATCATTCGGCATCCGGCCCGTCAATTCAATAAAGTTCGATTCTACGCGGTCGTCATACACTTTGTACATCGAATAGTTGGCCGTCTGGTTGATGATTTGGCAATTATCACCGAGCGGCTCATTATAATACATTTCCTTTACATATTTACTTAATTGACTCTTAGATACCTGCTGCAGGCGGTCAGAACCGGCCGGATATACATATTGAAGCGCCGTTATATCGCCGGAACCCCGGTAGGCTTTAATCTGCACGACATATATGCTGACATTGGCATTTATGCTCAACGTATCCAGTTTATCATATATTCTATTTTGCGCTGTCGGATTCAGATTTTCCCAATCCACATTCTCACAGATTTTTACCGTCCGTGAATATACTCCCTGCATCTGGTTTACTTTTGTATTCTGATAAAAGGAGGGCAGCAAAACAACGTTGGCAAGACAAATCGTACCAATCGTAATAATTAACATCGATGAAAATATAATGATAAGTCTTGTTCTCAGTGAACGTTTCATGCATTACCTCCATTTGTCCGAGCCATAATACATTGCAAAATAATTTTTTCGCTACACTTCAAATTTGTAACCCATTCCCCAAATGGTTTTAATAAATTTCCCCCTATCTCCCATCTTGCTCCGCAGCTTCTTCACATGCGTGTCAATCGTCCTCGCATCCCCAAAATAATCATAATCCCACACATGATTCAAAATCCGCTCCCTCGACAGGGCGATGTCTTTATTCTCCATAAAATAAGTCAGTAATTCAAACTCCTTAAAACTGAGGTCAATCCGTTTCCCATCAATCCGGACTTCATGCGCAGAACGGTTCAGCACAATTCCGCCGTATTCCAGATTTTCCTCACTCATGGAATTGGTTCTCCGCAAGAGAGCCTGTACCCGCGCAACGAGAATTTTCGGACTGAACGGCTTTGCAATATACTCGTCCACTCCCAAATCAAACCCCCGCAGTTCATCATTTTCACTGCCGCGCGCCGTCAGCATAATAATCGGCACCTGCGAATACTGACGGATTTCACGACAAGTCTCCCAGCCGTCCATCTTCGGCATCATTACATCCAGAATAACTAAGTCAATGTCCTTTTTCTCAAAAAACAAATCGACCGCCTCTTCTCCGTCTGCTGCCTCCAATACGGTAAAATCCTGTTTTGTAAGGAAATCTTTTACCAATTTTCGCATTCTCTGCTCATCGTCCACAATTAAAATAGTATTCTCCGCCATCGTTACCTCCTTACCTTCTGAGCTCTACTGCGCTTCTTTCCCGAGCTTACTCTCTCTTGCCTTTAACTGTTCTTCCCAATGTTCGTATTTGTCAATCAGTTCTTCTTCCATTTTCGCCTTATAATTTGTAAAATACGTGAAAATAGTATACTCAAATTTGAAATTAATAACAACGAAACCTATAATAGCGATTACAAGCACGACAATGGCAATTTTAAGCTTTTTATTTAATAATTTCTGTCCCTCGTACAACTTGCGCAACTTCCCCTCCTGAAAAGAGGCTTTTGGTATGACGTCATTTTTACCCTCCGGCTCTTTAATCGGTATGGGAATTAAAGCATCTTCCGAAACCAATTTGCTCTCCAAAATTTTTTTGCGCAACTCAAGCAAAAAGAAATATCCTGTGACCGTACTGAAGCGTTTCTCTGAAACCAGTTTGTTATACACCTTTAACGCGATATGCGGATTCGAAAAATCCGTCTTGTCTATCAGTTTGCTAATGATGTCCGCTTCCTTTTCCGCCTGTTCAAATCCCTCTCTGCTTTCAAATTCAAAAAACCCTTCCGTCTTTTGCCCCATAGTCTCCCCTCATTTCTACTTCTGCTTTGCCTGTTTCCCAACAAACTCTTTAACGAACCGAATCAGCATATCATCCCGCGGATATACACTATTGTCCTTTTCATATCTCTTTTCCAAATCCTCTAACGATAACTCTTCATCGTCACTCGGAGAAACTTCATCCATCAGATATTGCCGGTACTGCTCTTCGGACAGCACAAGATTTTCTTTCACTGCGATTGTTTTTGCCACCATTCTTCCCTTAACTTCGTCTTTTGCCAAATCTTTTACGTCGTCTTCTGTCATTCCCAGTTCCATAATAATATCTTCATAAGAAGAACCGCTCATGTCGGCGACGCCTTTATACTGGCGTTTCAAATCCTTAAAGGCCTGTTCCTTACTTCCTTTCGGATACTTGAGTACTTTGCACTTCTCCAAAAAATCATCCCAAATCATATCGCCCAAGGCGTCAACGTTTTCCGCTTTCTCTTTCTCTCTTATATAGGCAAAATAATCCTCTTCTTTTTGATATTTATTATCAGTGAGAGGTTTTACAAACATTTCGTTAAATTTACGGCTAATCGTAACCGTAAACTTTACCGTCTGACCGGCTACATCCAAATCAAAATAATTTTCCGGGAACGATACATCAAAGAAATATTCCTGCCCTACCGACAGGCCGGTCAGTTTCCGCTCAAAATCGGCGTTAAACAAATCTCCCGCTCCTACCTGAATGACAATATCCGTTTCTTCCAGTTCATCCATTTTCTGGCCGCCAATCTCGCCCTCATAGTCCATGAGAACCCAGTCCCCTTTTTTGACACGCTCTTCACCGCTAATACTGACTTTCTTTTTTTTGACATTCTCCAATATGGCCTCGTATACCTCCTGCTTTGTTGGAGTTACCGTGGCCTTTATGCCAATGTAATTATCAAGTTTAAGACTGCCGTTCTTTTCGTAATCAATTAATTCTCCATCTTTCATATCCCCCAAAGCCTCTGTCCGCAGCTTCTTTTCCGTCCTGTCACCGGAACCTCCCTCTTTTCCCTGTTTTTGGTTCCCGGATACCATATAATAAACGATAAAACCAATTACTGCGAAAAGTATAAGGCAAACAATCGCATATTTGGGATTCCATCTACTCTTTTTTTTCATAACTTACCATACCTTTCCCGCACTGGCACGAAACACCGGCGCAACATTTGTACATAATCTCTTTCTTCCTTGACGTCTAAAACCAGAAAGTGATTCCATCATATCACAAAATTGTGAACAAAAAAAGAAAGATATACAAATCAGCATATCTTTCCTTTTCACTTATTTATCAGTCTTTGGCATTAATATAGTTCATCAGACCCTCTGCCTTAATAATTTTCTGCATAAACTCCGGAAATGCCTGTCCCTGATAACTCTCATTTTTTGTTTTATTTGTGATAAGACCGCTATCAAAATCTATTTCCACCTCGTCTCCGGCTTCAATGCGCTCGGAAGCTTCTTTGCACTCAATGATAGGCAGACCGATGTTAATCGAATTGCGGTAAAAAATGCGGGCAAACGTTTCTGCAATGACACAGCTCACACCGGACGCTTTAATGGCAATCGGGGCATGTTCCCGCGAAGAACCGCAGCCGAAATTTTTCGTCGCTACAATAATATCGCCTTTTTTCACTTTATTTACAAATTCTTTATCAATATCCTCCATACAATGCGTCGCCAGCTCTGCCGGGTCTGAGGAGTTCAGATAACGTGCCGGAATAATAACATCCGTATCTACATTATCCCCATACTTAAATACTGCTCCTAATGCTTTCATCTTCTCAACCTCCTGTCTCTATAAGCCCAATTCAGCCGGCTCGGAAATCTTACCTGTGACAGCGCTTGCTGCCGCCACCGCAGGACTCGCCAGATAAATTTCTGAATTCACATGTCCCATTCGTCCGACAAAATTACGGTTTGTCGTGGAGACTGCGCGTTCTCCCTCTGCCAGAATCCCCATATGACCGCCCAAACATGGGCCGCATGTCGGCGTACTCACAATCGCTCCTGCCTTAATAAAAGTCTGTGTCAGCCCCTCTTCTATGGACTGCAGATAGATGGCCTGCGTAGCAGGAATAACAATACAGCGGATTCCTTTCTTGACCTTGCGTCCCTCTAAAATCTTTGCCGCCATACGCATATCTTCGATACGCCCATTCGTACAGGAACCGATTACTACCTGATCAATAGCAATATCACCGGCCTCGCCGACAGTCTTCGTGTTTTCCGGTAAATGCGGAAATGCCACAGTAGGCTCCAACTCACTAAGCGAAATCGTTATCGTCTCGTCATATACCGCATCTTCATCCGCCTCATAAACATTGTATTTTTTTGCCGAATGCTCTTTCATATAAGCAATCGTCTTATCATCCACCGGAAATATACCGTTCTTGGCCCCCGCCTCAATCGCCATATTGGCAATCGTAAAGCGGTCGTCCATGGAAAGACTTGCCACGCCGTCTCCGGTAAATTCGAGTGATTTATACAGTGCCCCGTCAACGCCAATCGTTCCAATCAAATGAAGAATTACGTCCTTACCGCTTACCCACGGCTTTAATTTCCCGGTGAGTACTACTTTGATTGCCGACGGCACTTTAAACCACGCCTTACCAGTAATCATACCGGCGCCCATATCCGTACTCCCCACTCCGGTAGAAAAGGCACCGAGAGCGCCGTATGTACACGTATGGGAATCTGCACCAATACATGTCTCACCGGCTACAATCAACCCTTTTTCCGGCAAAAGAGCATGTTCAATGCCCATCTCGCCCACTTCGAAATAATTGGTAATGCCCTGCGCCTTTGCATATTCGCGAACACACTTGCAATGTTCCGCCGATTTAATATCTTTATTCGGGGCAAAATGGTCCGGCACAAGTGCAATTTTGTCCTTATCAAACACTGTCTTTTTGTTTAATTTCTCTACTTCATGAATCGCTACCGGCCCGGTAATATCGTTCGCCAAAACCAAATCCAAATCGGCTTCAATCAACTGACCGGCAACTACAGATTCTAATCCGGCATGCGCCGCAAGAATCTTCTGTGTCATTGTCATTCCCATGATTTTTCCATCCTTTCCAATTCGTCTGTCTCCTATCATATGATAGACCCTAATATCATCATATCACAAAAAGGGGATTGGAGTAAACTATTTCATTCCGGTAGAGCCAAATCCTCTGGCGCCGCGCACCGAATCCTGCAGCTCATCGGACTCCTCATACTCCGCAAACACATAAGGGGTAATTACCATCTGTGCCACTCTCTCTCCGGATTCGAGCGTGACGTCCTCCTGCGAATGGTTGTACAGAGCAACCATAATCTCACCGCGATAATCGCTGTCTATGACACCGACTTTGTTGGCAGGCGCTACCCCCCGCTTACAGGCGAGTCCGCTTCTAGCGTAAATGAGTCCCACCAGCCCCTCCGGAATCTCCATGGCAATACCCGTATGGACAAATTCCGTTGTACCCGCTTTTATCGTTAATGGCTCTTCCATACAGGCATATAAATCCGCTCCCGCTGCATATTCCGTTCCATAATCCGGCATCTTAGCCCCTGCATTTAATTTCTTAAAACGTACTTTTACTGCATTCATCATAATCCCCTCGTCTTTCTAAAAACATTCTTCGGCAGCCATCCGCTCCCGCTATGCAATCTCTCCCTCCCAGTGAACGACTTCACCGGTCTCTAACGATTTTCTGACGTCGATGATACGCTGGTTATCGGAACCACGAAAGTTGACTTTCAAATTTTTCTTATCCGCAACAAACTCACCGTCCACCAGAATATCAATATACGACAGCAACTCCCTTGTCACTTCGGATTTCGCATACATATCACCGACAATATCCCTGTCGAAAAGGTATCCTGAATAGCACCACACATTTTTCTGCGGATAGCATTCGTGCACATTCCGCAAAAGCGGTAATAGTCCCTCCTGATTGGAGGGCTCCATCGGTTCACCGCCCAGTAACGTTAAGCCTGATACATAATCAGGCTTTAAATATTCTATAATCTGCTTTATCTCTTTTTCCGTAAACGGTTTGCCATAATTAAAATCCCATGTTTCTTTATTAAAACACTCTTTACAGTGATGCGTGCAGCCGCTGACAAAAAGCGAAACCCTCACTCCAATGCCATTGGCTACATCATACTGCTTAATATCAGCATAATTCACTAATACTCTCCTTTTATAAATGCATTACGCGGGAATTAATTTCCTTTGTTTTTCCTACATTCCAGAAATTTTCACCGAGATATCCGCACGTCCTTCGCGTAACATTCATCTTATCGTGATCGGTATTTCCACAATTCGGACACTCCCACTCCAGATTACTGTTGACAATAATCTCTCCGTCGTAGCCGCACTCATGGCAAAAATCCGATTTTGTATTAAACTCCGCATATAAAATATTGTCGTAGATATATTTGACAACCTCTTCCAAAGCCGGCAAATTATGCTGCATATTAGGAATCTCCACATAAGAAATCGCACCGCCGGATGAAATCATCTGGAATTGCGCCTCAAAATCAAATTTATCGAAAGCGCTTATCTTCTCCCGCACATCGACATGGTATGAGTTGGTATAATAGCCTTTATCCGTCACATCTTTAATTGTACCAAAACGTTTTTTATCAATCTCAGCAAAACGATAACAGAGACTCTCTGCCGGCGTGCCATAAAGCCCGAAATGTATGCCGGTTTCTTCTTTCCATGTATCTGTTGCCCGGCGCAGACGGTTCATCAACGCCCTAGCAAACTGACTGCCCTTTTCTTTTGTTTGGCTCTCGCCGGTCATCAGTTTCGTCACCTCATACAAACCGATATATCCGAGTGAAATCGTTGAATAGCCATCGTGAAGCAGCTTGTCAATCTTTTCCCCTTTCTGCAGACGGGCAATGGCACCATACTGCCAGTGGATTGGACTGACATCGCTCGTCACACCCTCCAAAGCACGGTGGCGGCACATCAACGCTTCAAAGCACAGAGACAGCCTCTCCTCTAATAACTGCCAGAATGTCTCTAAATTCCCATCCGCAAGAATACCGATTTGCGGCAGATTTAAACTGACAACTCCCTGATTAAAACGTCCCTCGAATTTATAATTTCCGTTCTCGTCTTTCCACGGCGTCAGAAAGCTGCGGCAGCCCATACAGCTAAAGACATTTCCCTCAAACTGCTCTCTCATTTTCTTTGCCGAAATGTAGTCCGGATACATTCTCTTTGCGGAACATTTGACTGCCAGCTTCGTAATATAATCATATTTCCCGCCCTTCAGGGCATTATGTTCATCCAACACATAAATAATTTTAGGGAATGCCGGCGTCACAAAGACACCCTTTTCATTTTTAATTCCCTCTAGGCGCTGACGGAGAATTTCTTCAATAATCATGGCATTCTCTTCAATATACTCGTCCTCTGCATCCAAATTCAAAAACAGCGTCACAAACGGTGACTGGCCGTTTGTCGTCATCAATGTATTAATCTGGTACTGAATCGTCTGCACACCGGAACGAAGCTCGTCCAACAGACGCTCGTGCACAAACTGTTCCACGATGTCTTTCTCCAGTTTATCACCAAACTTCTCCATATATTGTGCACGGTACTTTTCCGCGCTCTTACGCAGGTACTTGCCCAAATGACGCGTATCGACCGACTGCCCGCCATACTGGCTGCTCGCCACCGCGGAAATAATCTGCGTCATAACCGTACACGCAACCTGAAAACTCTTCGGACTCTCAATCAGCTTGCCATTCATAACCGTTCCCTTATCAAGCATATCGCCGATATTGATGAGACAGCAGTTAAAAATCGGCTGGATAAAATAGTCCATATCGTGAAAATGGATAACCCCTTCTTCATGTGCTTTCGTAATCTTCTCTGGCAGCAGCACGCGTTTCGTCAAGTCTTTCGACACCTCGCCGGCAATCAAATCACGCTGCGTACTGGCTACATATGCATTTTTGTTGGAATTTTCTTCCATTACATCCTTGTTGCTGTTTTGAAGCAGACTCATTATCGAATCGTCTGTAGTATTGGCTTTACGAACTAACTCTCGGGTATAACGGTATATAATGTATTTCTTCGCAAGGTCAAACTTACCTGCTGCCATCAATTTCTGTTCAATAATATCTTGAATATCTTCCACCTGCATGGTATCTCTCTTCATATTTTCGATACCGGCAATGATACCGTCTATCATATCATCGCTCGCTCTTTCAAATTGATCCACCTCCGCATTCGCCTTGCGTATGGCAATCAATATCTTACTTCTATCATAATCTACCGTGCGCCCATCCCGTTTAATAACTCTCAATTTCGTAATTCTCCTTTCCTTGGAAACCAATACCTTACTTCTGATATTTTCCCTACGCCGTTCATTATAACACCTGTCCGTATCATTGTCCACTACATATTGTGATTAAATCAATTATTTTTATATTACACTCACAATATCGTGTGTTTTTACTATCACTGTAGAAAGTAGGGTATTCTTACATAAAAAGGGAAATAACCGCTTTTTAAACATGTTATTTCCCTGATAAAATCTGATGAAGAAACGTATGAAAAGCAATCGGAAGAGCATAGCGATTTTTCAATTCCTCTTTTTCCACCCACACGAGATTCGGTATCAGTTCGCATCCGCCTCTTATCCCCTCTATCCGATACCCCCTCATATGCCATTCAACATGGGAAAAAATATGTTTTCCCCCTTGCAGCCGGCTGACTCTCGTTTCTCCCGCTCCTTTTGCGGCCAGCCATTCTTTTATCCACGGCAGCGTTTTATAGCCATCGAATGCGGGAAATTCCCACAAACCGGCAAGCAGCCCTTTTTCCGGTCTCTTGACAATCCCAATCCGGCCCTCCTGCTCCAAAAGTAAAATCGTCCGCTTCTCAATACGTCTGCTCTTCTTCTCTGGCTTCACCGGTAATTCCGTCTCCCGTCCCACTGCGTGCGCCTGACACAAATCGGCAAGCGGGCATTGCCCGCACAGCGGTTTCCCATTTGGAATGCAGATTACCTCTCCCAGCTCCATCAACGCCTGATTAAACACGCCTGGCTTTTCGCGGGGGATGACCGCCATGATTGCCCTCTCCATCTTCTTTCGCACCGATTGTTTCATAATATCATCGTCACAATTCAGGTAACGCATCGTAACACGCAAAACATTACCGTCTACCGCGGGAGCCGCAATTCCATAGGCAATGGAAGCTATCGCACCGGCAGTATAGCTGCCGATTCCGGGCAATTCAAGAAGCAAATCGTAAGACGCCGGCAGACGTCCGTCATATCTCTCCATAACAAGCCGCGCTGCTTTTTGCAAATTGCGGGCGCGGTTATAATATCCCAGACCCTCCCATAATTTCATCAGCTCTTCTTCCGATACTTCCGCCAGCGATGCCACATCGGGAAGCTGCGTGGTAAAACGACGATAATATTCTTTTACTGCCTCAATCCGCGTCTGCTGCAGCATGATTTCCGACAGCCAGACATGATACGGCGTGGCGTCATCCCTCCATGGCATACTGCGCTTATTTTTTTCATACCATAAACAAAGAGGCTCTACTAAAGCCTCTAAAGAATAATCATTCTTTTGCACCGTCTCCACTTCCTATCTCGATAGCATTTCTTGACAGTTCCACGTACATCCGAATCTCTTCTCTATCCATATGTGCGAACTCCGCAAGTTCTTCCAACGTAGCAATACGTCCATACTCTTCTGCCAAAGACCTTGTTGCTTCCATCAGCAAATTCACCCGTGCCAATACCGTACTGATACTGTCGCTATCTGAAAGCTCCTCATCTACTAATTCAATCAAACGGCTGCGCACCGCATGGTCTATTGCCTTTTCATAATCTACTACTTCCTGATTACCACAGAGCATTGCCACACGGGATGTCAGCTCTAAATTGCCCTCCTGAATCAAATCCTCTAACGGCACTCCCCGTCCACGGTATTTGCCCGCCAACGTCACAACTCTCTTCAGTTGAGCTTCAATCACCGTTCCTATCACCGTTTCATCCCCTGCGCGAAGACGCTCGAACAAACGTCTCTTCTCTTCCTCTGAATAGTCCGGCAGCCCACGCAGTTCCCGACGATATATTGTCAGATATTTAGAATCCCGTTCTCCCGACTTTTCACCGGATTTTTCCTCAAACGCCAATGCTTCCGGCCGTGCCTTGTAACCGTCAACATGAACCTGATGCTCCTTTAAGTATGCATACAACAGCTCATATTGCTGCTCAGTCAATGACAATTCGCTGCAATAATCAGCAACTTCCTGTTTTGTCAATTGATTCTCTTTTGTTCTGGCATACTGAATCAATCCTTCGATATGGCGAAGAAATTCTTTTTGCTCCATCCGGCAAATCCTCCTCTATCTGACTGCGCTCTCATATATTTTTCTCACATCATCCCATGTCAGTTTCACATAGTTCCCTTCTGTCTTGCGTCCATTCATAAGCTTATCTGTCATGAGTTCAATATCTTCTTCCTTCGCTCCGATTTCTGCAAAACTAGAAGGCATGCCGATTTTTTTCAAAAATGCCTCAAATGCCTCAATCCCTTTCAAAGCCACGCCGTGCGAATCAGACTCGTCCATGGCAACGTCCCATACACGTGTTGCAAAGAGTACTAATTTATGTGGATTGCTTTCCAACACATAACGCATCCACAACGGCGCTATCACAGCCAAACCCGCACCGTGAGTCACATCGTACAACGCTGACAGCTCATGCTCTATATGATGGCTTGCCCAATCCTGTACTCGTCCTACACCGCATATATTATTGTGAGCCAACATACCGGCCCACATAATATTAGCTCTTGCTTCATAATTATCCGGCTCCTCCATAACGCGCGGCGCCTCATGTATAATTGTCTTTAACACAGCCTCACAGAGACGGTCTGTAATCTCTACCTCTTCCGTATTAGAAAAGTATCTCTCGCATACATGAATCATAATATCCGTACAGCCTGCTGCCGTCTGGTATGGAGACAAAGTACATGTCAGCGCCGGATTCAAAATGGAAAAACGCGGACGAAGGCAATCGCTCTTGGCCCCCTTTTTTATGAATTCTTTCTCATCCGTAATAACCGTATTCGGAGACCCCTCGCTGCCAGCAGCAGCGATTGTCAATATTGTACCAATTGGCAAAGCCCTTTCGATTTTGGCTTTCCCTTGATAAAAATCTAAAAAATCACCGTCATACATACTGCCGGCAGCAATCGCTTTCGCCGAATCAATCGTACTGCCGCCGCCAACCGCAAGTATAAAATCAACGTTTTCCCTTTTACACAAAGCGATTCCCTCATACACCAGACCGCTGCGCGGATTCGGTTTTACACCGCCGAGTTCCACGAAAGGAAGACCCGCCTGCGTCAGACTTTCGGTGACGCACTGGTAAAGACCGTTTTTCTTAATGGAACCGCCGCCATAATGGAGCAGTACTTTCGTTCCCCCAAACTGGCGAATCAAATCAGCCGTATGTTTTTCCGTATCTTTTCCAAAATCAAAATAGGTCGGTGCATAAAAGGTGAAATTATCCATAAATCGTCTTTACTCCTTCCGGGAATTATAAAATATGAAGATTGCTCTTCTCCGCCTCTTCCATCACATCATCCGGCCAGATGGAAGCCTGCACTTCCCCGATATGAGCCTTGCGCAGGAAAAACATACAGATACGGGACTGTCCGATACCACCGCCAATCGTATAAGGCAATTTCTTCTCCAAAACAGCCTTTTGAAATGGAAGTTCCTCCCGCTCCGAACATCCTGCTTTGGCAAGCTGCTCTTTCAGTGACACCTCATCCACACGAATCCCCATGGAAGATAACTCCAACGCCATATCAAGAACCGAATAGTATACAATAATGTCTCCATTCAAAGACCAGTCATCATAATCCGGTGCACGCCCGTCATGTGGTTCACCGGACGCCAGTTTTTCTCCGATATTCATAAGAAAAACGGCTCCGTGCTCTTTTGCCGCCTCATACTCACGTTCCTTTGGCGATTTATTTGGATAGGCGTCCTCTAACTCCTGTGATGTAACAAAAGTAATGTTTTGTGGCAACGATTTCTTAATGTAATTGTATTGGGTTGCCAAATAGTCTTCTGTTTCCTGCAGCGCGCGGTATACATTAATTACAATACTTTTTAATGTAGCTATATTCCGCTCTTCCTTACTAATAATTCGCTCCCAATCCCATTGGTCAACAAAGATGGAATGAACATTATCGGTATCTTCATCACGCCGAATGGCATTCATATCCGTATATAATCCCTCTCCATGATGGAACTTATAGCGTCCCAGCGCATAACGTTTCCATTTTGCCAATGAGTGCACAATTTCTACCGTTCTGCCGTTCTGCTCGCGAACATCGAAGTCTACTGGACGCTCAACACCATTTAGGTTATCATTAAGTCCAGATTGCGGGTCGACAAAAAGCGGCGCCGACACACGCGTAAGATTCAGATTCGCCGCCAAAGCTTTTTCAAAAAAATCCTTAACCTTTTTAATCGCCACCTCTGTTTCTCTTGTGTCCAACGCTGCCTCATACCCCTCAGGAATTACTAAATTCATGTTCATATCCTCCTTTTTCTAAATTATTTGTTCAATAATTATCTATAATTCACAATTATTTACTGTTCGCGGGAATGGGATAACATCACGGATATTCTGCATTCCGGTCAGGTACATAACGCAACGCTCAAAGCCGAGCCCAAAACCGGCATGCCTTGCCGTACCGTATTTGCGAAGATCTAAATAAAAATCATAATCCTCGCAGTTTAGTCCGCACTCTTCCATCCGTTTAACCAGTTTATCATAATCATCTTCACGCTGACTGCCGCCGATAATTTCACCGATACCGGGAACAAGACAATCCATCGCTGCCACCGTTTTATTATCCTCATTCATTTTCATATAGAACGCTTTAATCTCTTTTGGATAATCCGTAACAAAAACCGGACGTTTAAATATTTCTTCCGTCAAATATCTCTCATGCTCTGTCTGCAAATCGCATCCCCAGCTTACTTTATACTCAAACTGTTCGTTATGTTTTTCTAACAGTTCAATTGCTTCGGTATATGTGACATGAGCAAATTCAGCATCTGCTACTTTCTGTAATCTGTCTATCAATCCATTATCCACAAATTTATTAAAAAATGCCATCTCCTCTTTGGCCTCTTCCAATACATAACGGATAATATACTTGAGCATGCTCTCTGCCACCATCATATCATCCTGCAAATCAGCAAAAGCCATCTCCGGCTCAATCATCCAAAATTCTGCGGCATGACGTGTCGTATTGGAATTTTCTGCTCGGAAAGTCGGACCAAACGTATAAATATTTTTAAACGCCATCGCATAAGTTTCACCATTAAGCTGACCGCTTACTGTCAGATTCGTTTCCTTGTTAAAGAAATCCTTACTGTAATCAACTCTGCCATCTTCTGTCATCGGGAGATTCTCCATGTCAAGCGTTGTAACACGAAACATCTCTCCCGCCCCCTCGCAATCACTTCCGGTAATAAGCGGCGTGTGTACATACACAAATTCTCTCTCTTGGAAAAATTTGTGTATGGCATAAGCAATCAGTGAGCGCACACGGAAAACTGCCTGAAATGTATTCGTTCTCGGACGCAAATGCGAGATTGTACGCAAGTATTCAAAAGAATGGCGTTTCTTCTGCAGCGGATAATCTGGTTTCGATTCACCTTCAATCGCCACCTCATCTGCCTGTATCTCAAATGGCTGTTTAGCATTGGGCGTGGCAACTAACTTTCCTGTTACCACTACGGCCGCGCCAATATTTAACTTAGAAATGGCGGCAAAATTGTCAAGCTTATCCGAATACACAACCTGTAACGGCTCAAAAAAGGTACCGTCATTGACAACTAAAAAACCAAAAGTTTTTGAGTCCCTGACACTTCTTAACCATCCTCCAATTGTAACTGTCTGTGTAATATACTTGTCTTTTTCACGAAATATCTCACGTATACTTGTTAATTCCATTTCTGTCCTCCATATAAATAATCTTGCATTTAGTCTCTTACTGCAATATTTTGGTATATAACCTGCAAATTATACTACGTGTTCCTCTTTTTGCTTTTCAAAAAAATCATCAATCGCCTTAACAATTTGCGCCGGTGGAAGCGTCTTTAGCAAGTACCCCGCCGGACGCAGCACCGTAACTTGTGCGATACTCTCCCTATCATTTTTTCCGGTCAGAAAAAATATTGGCACCTTGCTGTAATCTTCATCAGCACGAATCATTTCCATTAACTGCTTGCCATCACATACCGGCATCTCATAATCCAAAAGAATTAAATCCGGTTTGTTCAGCGTTAAATATTTCAACGCCATCGTTGCCGAATTGGCAAGTATAACCTGATATTTTTGCTCGAGCCAATTCTTAACATTCCTTAACGTAGTACCCGAATCATCGACAACAAGAACTTTTTTCTTATTTAGCCCCCGGTGCTCGTCAATAAACTCGTTCACTTTTTCAGCCAGTTCTCCCGCATCAATCGGTCGGTAGAACTCCTGAGTAATTATGTTGTTCGGTAGAATTTTTTCAACGGCATTGACATCTTCAATATTTCCCGCCAAAAAAATCGGATAAGCATTTTCTAAAGCATTATCTTTTATAAAGGCTAACTCTTTTACTTTCACCGACATGTTCTCCTGAACATGAATTAAAATGGCGCCTAAAAGTCCCTTGCACCGACTAATCTCCTCTACATTTAACTTAGAAACAATTACTCGGTATCCCAAATCTTCCAGCTTACCCTTGATAGACTCAACCAAAAAGTTCGTAACATCTGCTATAAACAGTATCTGCTCTTTTTGTACCTTTTCCATATGAACTCTCCTTTTTTAGTCCGTCTTTAATATCTCCATCATTTGGCTCGCCGTATCCATGATATCCTGCATAGCCACGTCTGCTACATATATACGCAATACTTCCATGTGTTCACGACAATTAACAGGAATCTGATATTGCTCTAATTCCTGCATGATATTGTCTGCTTCGTCTAAATTGAATTCATCCATTGCGGAATACAACCGTTCCAATAACAAAATCAATTGCTCGGCAGATATTTCTTCCTGCCCTCTTTCTCTCTCCCCATAAGGACGCAAAATATTTATGTAATTTCGGTACAAAGCAAGCATCGCCGGCGTCTCCTCCACTAATGCTTCCTCCTGTTCTGCCTTTCCCAACTGCTCCAAACGATAACATCGCTCGGATAATTCCATTGCTCCAATTAGGCGGGCTGTACTCTTTAATGCATGCACTTCTATTGTATAGTCGTGAAGCATATGGTCTGCCAAAAATGTTTCTATTTTCTTTGCCTTTGACTCTATCATAATATAGAAATCACCTAATACTTCCCGATACAAATCATACCCTCCGGTCTGAGATATCCCCTGTTCTACATCCAGGCCCTCAATCTCTGGCAAAATCGCTCCTTCTGCCTCCCTGCCGTTCTGTTTTGTATCGTCATCAGAGAAATTCTTTGGCAACCATTTTTTTATTATATCACATATCTCCTGCAAATCAATTGGTTTTCGAAGAAAATCATCAAAGCCCTGTGCAATTAACTGCTTGCAAATATCTTCTTCTTCGTTTGACGTGAGAGCAATAACAGGAATCGTTCTGCCATATGGTACATCTAATTCCCGAATATGTCGCAGCGTTTCCTTGCCGTCCATCTCCGGCATCATATAATCCATCAGTACAAAATCATATTCTTTATCTCTCACCTTAGTTATTGCATCCCTGCCACTCTCTGCTGTATCTATTTTCATCTTCAGCGTTTTTAATAGAGACTCTGTCACTTTTCGATTAATCCTGTTATCATCTACTACAAGTATCTCCATCGGCGGCACTGTAAACGCTTCTCTCATAATCCGCTGTCCCTCCTATTCATTTACCTGTTGTATTTGATAGTTCACAACACAACCATCTTCTCCATAAAGATTGTCAAAAGCTCCTAACACACGTCCGGCAATAAACGCGCCATTTCCTTCCTGCACCCCAAGAAGTAAGACAAAATACCGGGTATCATCATACCGGGTACAGATGTCCGATTCCCGCAACGCAGAACAAATGGCTTTCCCCAAAGCCTTCATAGCCTCTTCCCTGCGTTCATCTGATAGCCCGCCAATCTCCAATGTCAAAATATGTAACAGCTGTTGGCTCCGTTTCACTAGCTGCGACAGATGGCGGTAAACGATCAGAAACTCATCCAACTCCACCTCTAACATCCCTTTCCCCTTGGACGCTTCACTTTGCAGCACTTTTACCGCAGAAAACTCTTCTTCCGCTTCTTCCTGTTTCCTATCATTTTCCAACATGGTGAGAAATCTGCGATAATCATTAAGCAGCTCCTTACCATGTTCATCAATCCACGCAAACCGCCCTTCTTTGCCGGCAAATTCGTGTTCTTTCGCACGTTCTGAAAGCTCGTTTGCCATTATGCTTTTGGCAGCGCTCTTTAATCCATGCGCCTCAATAATATAATTATCATAATCTTTTTTCTCCAACAAACGCTCCAGTTCCCGAATACGTTCATGACTCTCCTCGCAAAAAACATCGAGCACTTCATTCAAAATATCTTCACTGCCTCCAAAATAATCTAAAGCTGCCGCATAATCCATTCCGGGTACTCGTTCCACTTTAGCCGGCTCTGAAGCCATTGAAGGAGAACCTTGAAACTCTGATATTGATTCCTTCTCCTTTCCATCTGGAATCCAACGCCACAAAACGTCATCCAGCCTATCTAGATTAATCGGTTTCGCCAAAAAATCATTCATACCGGAAGCAAGAAACATTTCCTTTGCCCCACGGATTACATTTGCCGTCAACGCTACAATAGGAACTTGTTTGGCGTGCGGTACATCCAAATTTCGAATCTTCTCTGTTGTCTCCACCCCATCCATGCCCGGCATCATATGGTCCATAAAGATTATATCAAAATCTTCTCCTGATTTCATATAATCTAATGCTTCATAGCCGCTGGAAGCCTTTATTACACGAATTTGATATTCCTTTAAAAAACCTTGGATAACTTTTTGATTGATGATGTTATCATCGACCACGAGCGCCTTTCCCGATGGATATATCCGCGCCTCTCTTTCCGGCATTTTCCCCCTCTTTGCTTCACATTTTTCATCAATCAGGCGACAAAAAGTGATTGCATGCAATGGTTTTCTTATTTTAAGGATATAGGAATCGATATTTTCTTTCCATAAATCCTGTGCTTCCAACATTGCAATCGGAACCACTCCACACTGTTTTAAATGGGACAAGGATGCTTCGACACTCTCCTGTGCTGTCATATAATCATATAGTAAATAATTTTTACTATGACCGGAAACTTCTAAAACCATCAAATCCTGCAAATTATATATCGGTTGATAAGTAACCCGAAAAGAGCGCAGCATCTTCACAATATTAGCTTGATAGAACGCATTTTTTTCATATAGAAAAATATGGTACTTCCCACTCTCTTCCAGCGCTGCACACGGCTGAATATCAACTGCTTTTTGTACTAAAGTCGTAGTAAATGTCGTACCGGAACCATATTGACTCTTCAATTCTATATCTCCACCCATCAATTGAACCAAATGACCGGAAATCGCCAGACCGAGACCAGTCCCCTGCAACCTTCTGTTTTTCTTTGTATCTACCTGTGTAAATTCAGAAAAAATATTCTCCTGATCTTCTTCCCGAATACCGATTCCCGTATCCGCCACTTCCATGATCAGACGTATTTCGCCCGTTTCCTCCCATTCACTATGTATTGACAATGAAATCTTTCCAAAGTTTGTAAACTTGACGGCATTGCCCAACAGGTTAAGAAGAATTTGTTTAATCCGAACCATATCGCCACACATTTTTTTTGGCACGTTTGGAGCAATGTCTATAAGAAACACGACATCTTTGCCGGCAAGACGTGTACTTATCATCGGTTCTACCGCATGAATAAGTGCTTCCAGCTCATATTCTTCCTCTAACAGTTCCACTTTTCCCGCATCAATTTTAGAAAAATCCAAAATATCATTGACGATGTCAAGTAAATTATCTGCGGCAACCTGAATATTCTCTGCATATTCCATTATCTTGGCTGGCAGTTTCATATGGTTGAGTAATTCTGCCATGCCGCATATTGCATTTAACGGCGTGCGGATTTCATGTGACATATTGGCAAGAAAATCCGACTTAGCTTTAGTTGCCGCCTCCGCTTCCATCTGTGCCTGCTCGGCAATTTCCTTTGTCTTAATCAATTCATCCATTGTTGCCACCGTCTTCTTATAATCCGGTGTGACGAGCAAAAAGAGCAGAATCAGTAACGCCAGCGCCGGCGTAAACATACTAAACAGAATATTCGGAATAAAACAAACCTGTATGACCGGACCAATTACCGCCAAAAGGGTAAACAGCCAAATACATATTTTCTGTCTTCTATCAAATTTTTGATTCTTTATTACTAATATCATGCCAACCGTAACAACAAAATATAAAGGCACCAAAAATACGAAATAGTATAATGGACCGTGAACATAATGGAACTCCTCGTCGAAATAGAATACCCAATGAGTCAAGGAGTTAGTTAAAAGAAGGAGCCCATAACTGATTCCAACTACATTACTCAATATCCTCTCCCACAACATACGGTCCTGAAGAAGATGCTTGCATATATAGCGCACAAAAAAATAGAAAAATATCAGCACCGATAACAGGTAAGATGTATTGAAAAACATATTGAGCCCGCGGGGTACCGACGAAGCATATGAAATCATAACTGCTGACGTAATATCCAGAATTATGGCAACAATATAAAGCAAAAGTGCATTTGCAAAATAGTGAATATTTTTTATCTCTCTCGGATATTGCGCCTTTAACAAGAGATAAAACAACATCATAAAGGCAACTGCTGCCAGTTCATAATTTATGTTATATAACATCCGTCTCTCTCCTCTAACTTTTATATCGTTTATTGTATCGCATTTTCATACTAAAAGCAATTCCTGTTATAGCAGTAAAATATTCTGTAACCGGATAGGAGAGCCATACCCCTGTCATTTTTAAGATTAACTACAAGAGATAGATTGACGACAACGCCGTAGGCGAAGTTCAGTATAAATAATCTGTTTGCTTGACAATCATTTACATATGCCATAAGATAAATTTGATAATTTGTCGCTTACGGAAGCAAAAATGAACGCCAAAACCAGCACAGAAAAGGGGTACGGATAATGCCTGAACTTCCTGAAATCGAAACAATCAAAAACGTGATTGAGCCACAAGTACAGGGGCACGTCATTAAAAATGTAATCGTAAACCGCCCGGAGGTCATCTCTTATCCGGCAACGGGGGAATTTTGCAAAGCGGTTACCGGACAGGAAATATCTTCCATGTCACGCAGAGGGAAATTTTTAATGCTTCATCTGAAAAATGAAAGCAGAATAATTTTGCATTTGAGAATGACAGGCTGTCTGCTCGTTACCCCTGCCGATTATCTGACAGAAAAGCACACGCATGTCATCCTGCAATTAGATAACGGAAAGGAACTACGTTTCTCCGATACCCGCCGTTTCGGCCGTTTCTGGCTGATACGAAACGATGAAGAGGATACATACAGCGGAATCGGCAAACTTGGTGTAGAGCCATTATCCTCTAAATGCGACACGGAATATTTGCAACAGCGGCTGGAAAAGCGGAAAAAGCCAATTAAGGGGTGCCTGCTCGACCAAAGCGTGATTGCCGGAATTGGCAACATATATTCTGATGAGATTCTGTTTCGGGCGGGAATTTGTCCCACTCGCCCCGCTAATAGCCTGACCGCGGCAGAATGGCAGCAGCTTGCCGGGGAAATTTCCAACAGTCTGCATTATTTTATTGAAAAGAATAAAATCACACCGGAAGACTACTTGGAGACAAAAGGGAAAGAATACCGTAACACACCCTTTTTGCAGGTATACGGTCATGCTGATGAACTTTGCCCAAACTGCAACGAAACACTTGTCCGCAAAGTTATCGGCGGCAGGAGCAGCGTATATTGCCCGAACTGTCAATACTGAAATGGAAATGAAGCAAAAAGAAGAAATCAATAAGCCCCCATGCAGGAAAATTTTTTCATGTTTAACCACAGTTGACTTGCCAAAATATTATTGCTATACTCAAAAAAAATACTGAAGTGACACACAAGTGAGGTAATCTATGAATTTGTGGAATATTACAGATTTTGAAGAAAATACAGCGATTATTACAACCGAGGGAACTACCCGCTCTTACAGAGAACTGGATGACCTGCAAAAACAACTGGCAATGCAAATTGAGGAGCGTTCCCTTGTTTTATTAGCAATGGAAAACGAGCCTGAAAGTCTTATCGGATATATTTCATGTCTTGCCAATGATTACGTTGCCGCTCTGCTTCCGGATGAATGTACAAAAGATACATTTTGGAACCAGATAAATGCCTATCTGCCGGATTACATATGGATTCCAAAAAAGAAGTGGGTGCAATGGAAAGGGAAAGAGAAAAAGAATTTCAAAAAATGCTTTTCTCTGATGAAATATATATTGCTGCGCCAAAAAGAAACGAGGGAGGAAGCTTTACACCCCGACCTGTCAGTCCTCCTGCCCGCGCCGGATTTCAATAACAGTTCACGCACAGTAAAATTGAGCCGGAAAAACGTGATTGCCGGCGCCAATCAGCTTTGTGAACAATGGCAGCTCACGCAACAGGACAGAACGTTTTTATCTTTTTCCGACAATTACTTTTATGCACTTTCCATCATTCATGCACTTCTCTTATGCGGAGGAAGCATTGTTTTCACAGAAAATAACATAGGGCCGCAATTGTTTTCGCAATTAGTGGAAGATTATAAAATTACACTCGTATGGGGGACTTCGCAGTCTCTCGCTTGTATGAAAAATGATGATTCGGATTCAATGGCGCAAAAAATACGGCTTTTTGTACAAATAGAAGAACTTATACCAGATTCGGCGCCGGATATTCCCGGCACGTTTGATGAAGAGGAACAAGAAAAGTTTTTCCTCATGTCTGCCTGCCCTGAATCGGCAACATGGATTAGCTCCCTTTCAGCGAAGAACCTCCTGACAAAACAAGAGAGCAGGGGAATTGCGCTTCCCGATAGTGAACTCGTCATTATTGACGAGTTTAGCAACACGGTATTCGATGCGCGCAGGGAGGGAGAAATCGTCAGCGTCGGCAGCCATATCAGTATGGGGGGTGCCGCCAGCCGCCAAACGTTAAGCGAAGAAGACCGTAATTCCGGAATCCTCTACACCGGAATTACCGGATATTTAGATGAAGACGGATACCTCTATGTTACGGGAAAAAAGTAACATAGAGGTATCGTTCCCTTATTTGCCACTATCAAGATAACGCTTCCTGCGTTTCCTATTTATTACAAAATTACTTCTCTACTCCTTTTTCTGCTGCGTAATTTCTATATCGTTCTTTTCAACTGTTCCTGCAACAACAAATTGATAAAACTCTCCGTCCAGATTAAATTCACCCTTCGCCTCTCCATCTGCAAAGTCTTTCGTAATATCAAGCCTCTTTTCTCCATCACCAATTACTAAGTACACCTTTTTCCCCTTTTTTTCCAACTTTGCAGAAATAAGAACCATGGCAAGCTCTTTATCCTTGGTACCCGCCACAAAGCAAATGCTTCCGTCTTCCAAATATCTGTTATTCACTGATATACGGGTGCTTACTTCCCCATCTTTCGATTTCATCTCGTAAGAGGTGTTTCCATCCTTATCGTTTTTCGTTTGCACGACTTCACCAGTGAAGGAAACATCATCTTTGTTTACACAAAAGGATACTCTCTTCATTCCTTTTTCAACTAAAGTACTTCCCGTAGCCGCATAGGAAGCCACATTTCCGATAAGAAAAACGGCTGTCAAAACTGCTGCCGATACTGCAACACGAAATCCTGTTCTTCTCATCTTCTTTTTTTCATTCTTTTCTATCATACTTTTCACCTTTCTTATTCTTTCTTCCGACAACATCATCGTATCAAATGTTTCCTTATATCGTTGTTTATTACTCATCCTGCCAATCCTCCTTTAATATTTCTTTCAGCTTCTTTCGAGCCCGCATCATCTGTGTCTGCACGGTAGTCTCACGCAATTTCAGTATATCAGCAATTTCTTTTATCGAATAATCTTCATAATAATACAGATGAACAACACTTCTGTATTTTATCGGCAGCTTCTGTACAGCATCATACAAATCACTCTGCTCTGGATAAGAAAAATCATAGGCTTGGCTTGTTTGCGTATTTTCCCACGAAACCATATTCCTTTTCCAAAATGATGCACACAAATTTTTAGCCTCATTCACAGTCACCCGTATCAGCCATTTTTTCAAGTGCTGTTCATCCCGAAACTCTACTTTTGCCATCAGCAGTTTCTCAAAAACGGATTGTACTATATCTTCCGCATCTGCATGACATCGGCAGTAGCTGCGGGCAATCCGATACATAGTATTGCCATAGGAATCTACTGCTTTTAAATAGTCTGATGGTTCCACGGTGTTATCCTCCTTGTATTGTTGCAAAAGGCCTTTCTACATATAATAACAAATCAAATCGGCAAAATATCACATAAATAAAAAAATATAGCATTTACTACTCCTATATGTTACTCTTTTTTTAACAGACTATTTACAAACGCAAACAAAAGAAAGGATGATGCTTTATGACACAAAAGAACACAAAGAGAATACCAATTGACGCTCTGACAGAAACTTTTGCAAAAGATTTCACAACAGGCGGTTACGGTTCCCAACACGGCTGGCAGCCTGACGAACCTATCCCTTATCTCTTCCCTTTATTCCATATAATTTCCCTGTTTTTATAATAATATTTCTTGTCATTCTCATTGATTTCACGCATAACCCGACAGGGATTGCCAACGGCAACAACATTTTCAGGAATATCTTTCGTTACGACACTCCCTGCGCCAATGACCGTATTGTCTCCAATGGTAACACCCGGCAAAATAATTGCCCCTGCTCCTATCCAGCAGTTTCTTCCAATCGTAACAGGCAAGTTGTACTGATACAATTGTTCCCGATATTCTGGCAGAATCGGATGTCCAGCCGTAGCAATCGTTACGTTAGGCCCAAACATCGTATATTCTCCAACGTAAATATGCGTATCGTCAACACATGTCAAATGATAATTTGCATACACCATCTTCCCAAAATGGCAGTGATGTCCGCCAAAATTAGCATAAAACGGCGCTTCAATATATACGCCCTCTCCGCAATCCCCTAACATTTGTTTTAACATATTTGCTCTTTTTTCTGACTCCGATGGTTTAGTCTGATTATATTCACACAACATGTCCTGATAAACGACCTGTTCCCGCATAATCTCTTCATCTCCCGGAAGATAAAGCTCTCCCGTATGCATCTTCTCCTTTTCACTCATTGAAAACACCTCCATGAATCACTATCAAAATTTCTATAAAGGAAAAAGGAACTATGTTCCACATAGTTCCCCGACGAAGCGCGAGACGGGACTCGAACCCGCGGCCCCAACCTTGGCAAGGTTGTGCTCTACCAACTGAGCCACTC
>CAJTLS010000019.1:14034-49614 GCA_910577295.1 uncultured Eubacterium sp. | reverse complement strand
CCCAAAGCAAAGCGGTGTATCTCCATTCCGGATTTTCTGTATGATGATATTCACGAATATATATCGAAGCTTTATGGAATTGGAAAGGGGGACCGAATCTTCTATTTTACAAAATCCGCTCTGGAAAAGGAAATAAAGCGGGCATCCGAAAAGGCAGGGCTGACACCGATCCGAGTACACGACCTGCGGCACAGCCACGCAAGTATGCTGATAGAACTCGGCTTTACCCCATTGGAGATAGCTGACCGCCTAGGACATGAATCAGTAAAGACGACACTTGACACCTATTCCCATCTGTACCCGGACAAGGACCAGAAGCTGGCTGACAGGCTGAACCAGTTCCGCCGGACACCGCCGCCAGAAGAAAGCACTTGAAACTCTGCACAGATTGTGGTATATTGAACATAAAGAAGGACACCTGCTGGTAACAGGTGCCCCACAGGACTACCGATAGACGGTTAGCCCAACTTATAAGTTGCTGAAACAGCCGCTCAGTTTGTCGGACCGGGGCGGCTATTTCTGTGTCTTGTTACTATCCTTACCGATAGAGTATCCTATTCCGAAGCAGGTCAAGCCAAAGCTCAACACTGCCATAAGTCCTAAAATATCCATTGGCTCAGCCCTCCTTTCAAGAAATCATGGATTTCTTTAGATTCCCTTTCGGGTTTCTATGTAAACGGAGGGTCACAGTCCCTCCGGAGAGGGCTAACCGCCTACCATCCTGGTAGTCCCAATGAAATACTACCACAGTTCGACAGGAAATTCAATCAGATTCTCTTTTCATGGAATATGTGGAAAGTGTTTCAAAATCAATCTCAAAACAATCTCACGGAAGAAAAAGAAAGACTGAAAAACACTGATTTTACGCACTTTTCAGTCCAAATGTCCGCTATTCGAACTCTATCGTTCCCGGTGGTTTACTCGTCAAATCATACAGCACCCGATTCACGCCTCTGACCTCATTTATTATCCTCGTCATCACCGTCTGCAGCACATGAAATGGGATATCAGCGCTTTCCGCGGTCATAAAATCAATTGTTTTCACTGCGCGGAGGGCCACGGCATAATCATAGGTTCTCTCATCTCCCATGACGCCCACACTCCGCATATTGGTCAGCGCGGCGAAGTATTGATTTATTGTTTTATCAAGACCGGCCTTTGCTATTTCCTCACGATAGATGGCGTCGGCATCCTGCACAATCCTAACCTTTTCCGCATTAATCTCGCCTATAATCCGAATCCCAAGACCTGGCCCCGGAAATGGCTGGCGGAAGACAAGATATTCTGGAATGCCAAGTTCCAATCCCACCTTGCGGACTTCATCTTTAAAAAGGTCGCGGAGCGGCTCTATAATTTCCTTAAAATCAACGGTGTCCGGAAGTCCGCCCACATTATGGTGGCTCTTAATAACGGCGGATTCCCCGCCAAGGCCGCTTTCCACAACATCAGGATAAATCGTTCCCTGCACAAGAAAATCTACCTTACCAATCTTCTTAGCTTCCTGTTCAAAAACCCGAATAAACTCTTCGCCGATTATTTTCCGTTTCGCCTCTGGCTCTTCAACACCAACCAGCTTCTCATAAAAACGCTCCTGCGCATTGACGCGGATAAAATTAAGGTCATAGTCACCATCCGGGCCGAAGACAGCCTCCACTTCGTCACCCTCATTTTTACGAAGTAAGCCGTGGTCAACAAAAACGCATGTCAACTGGCTGCCGATTGCTTTTGAGAGAAGTACCGCGGCCACCGAGCTGTCAACACCACCGGACAGCGCGCAGAGCACACGGCCAGAGCCGATTTTGTCTCGCAATGCCCCGATTTGCTGTTCAACGTATGCATCCATGCGCCAATCGCCGGAACAGCCACAGACGTTGTATACAAAATTGGATAGCATTTTCGTTCCATACTGTGTGTGCAGGACTTCCGGGTGAAACTGGATTGCGTACAATTTTTCACTCGGATTTTCTGCTGCCGCTACCGGACATTCCGATGTATGCGCACAAACATCAAATCCCGGTGCTGTTTTGGATATGTAGTCAAAATGGCTCATCCAGCAAACCGTATCTTCCGGCACATCGGAAAAGAGTGCGGATAAAGGATTTACATGTACATTTGTCTTGCCGTACTCACGCACCGGCGCTTTCTCTACCGTACCGCCCAGCACATGCATCATCATCTGAGCGCCGTAACACAACCCCAGTATGGGAATACCCATCTCAAACAGGGCCTTGTCGCAGGCAGGCGCACCCTCTTCATAACAACTGTTAGGGCCGCCGGTCAAAATAATTCCTTTTGGCTTCATTTCCTGAATCTTTGCCAAATCCGTTTTATAAGAATAAATTTCGCAGTATACATTACACTCACGTACGCGGCGGGCTACCAACTGGTTGTACTGACCGCCAAAATCCAAAACAATAACTAGCTCCTTATGCAACGTCTTTTCCTCCTTCGATAGAATAATAAAAATAAAGAAAACAGCGTTTGCCTATACGTCTCCGCAAAAATAAAAAAATCACAACCAGAATCGCTTAGCCACCGTATCCGCTGTTTCCCTGACGAACCTGAATATGATACTCTGTTAAATAAGTTTAGCAAATGCCCGTTTAAAAGTCAAGATTTAGAAGTATCATGCCACCGTTTTAGCACCGTTTCAAGCCACAGTATTAATAAAAAAACGCATTCCATTATCAATAAAACCATGATATAATAAGACAATTCTGCTCGATATGGAACTAAATATATGAATCCCAAACAGCTAAAACATATTTTGAAAATGGAGGATTGTAACCTGCGCATGTTATTTGAAATAGACAAGAAGAACTATAAAAACAACGGGAGTGTTTTTCACAGACCGTCCGTTCGGGGAATAATTATGAAAGACGGAAGATTCGCAATGATATATAGTAAGAAATACAATTATTATCAATTTCCGGGTGGCGGCATAGAAGCAGGTGAGAGCATGGAAGATGCTCTGATAAGAGAGGTTTCAGAAGAAGCAGGATTATGTGTTATCCGAAACTCCATTCAGGAATACGGGCAGGTTCACCGAGTCCAGAAAGGGACAAAAGAGGATATATTCATACAGGATATTTATTATTTCTTATGTGATGTAAAAGAAACCGTAGCACAACAGAAATTGGAGCAGTATGAAGCGGAAGAAGGGTTTACGCTTCAATTTCCGGAACCACAGCTTGCCATTAATACAAACAGGGCAAAGCACATATCCGATGTCCACCGTCAGACATTTTACGAACAGGAAGCCCGGGTATTAGAATTACTGCTGCAGGAACGATTTCCTGAAAATATATAAAGGAACAGAGCCGTCCGGCAATATGGGAGAAAATTATTACATATCCTGAATCTTTTCCTCATCTTTTACTGTCGGCAAATTCTTTTCCATCTCCGACAATTTTTTCGATATTGCCACCGTTACAAAAATATCTGTCAGACCGCTGTAAATCAGGGCAACTCCCATTAGCATGACATGCAGTTCAGCAGCAAACGGATTGATGAGAAGCACAATACCAAAGACAATATTGGTAATGGCAAGTCCAAATGTCACATGCCATACCCCATTCCCGAGGCGCAGCATATCGACTGAATTTTGCATTTTCAATATTCCACTAATTGTTACAAGAAAACCAAGAACGACCGGAATGAGCATAATTAAATCGTTTATCTTTATAATTACCAAAATACCGCCGAGGACACAGCTAAGCCCCACTACTAAATCGTAACGGTAAATGATGCCCACGATATCTTTACGCAAATAGTTTACAAGAGAGATAACACCAATAATAATCAGCAGCGCGGCCATTATATAACAAGCTGTCTTCATTACCTCCGCAGGAAAAATAATCAGAACTACGCCTAAAGCAATAAACGCTACTGCAATAGCAATCAAATTCCATTTGATTTGTTTTAATAATTTCATTTCACATTACCTCCATTTTCATCACCGAATGCAAATTTACCGTCTTTTCATCCAATATTAACATTCATAATAATATTCTGTCGTCACCATGTCAACACCCACATCATATAGCATGCGCCGCATATCCTCCCTCTTATTCACCGTCCAGACATTTACCATAAGTCCTGCCTCGTGCAGGCGCATGACTGTTCCTCTGCTCACAAGAGTATGACGGGCATCCAAATGAATACGGTTTTCCATGAGCCAGCGCTCCAAATCCATATTTACGGGAATAAATTTATTGGCAAAAACAGCCCCGTACACATATTGCAGCCGCTCTGTCGGAAACCCCAGTTCCTCCTTTAACCGAATGAGTACGCTTCCATACAAGCTGATAAATACCGTTCTCTCATATAGCCCATACTGCTTTATCAAACCAACGATTTCTCTCAATTCTACAGTTGTATAATCCATCTTGAGCTCGACGACTGCCATCTTCCTTTGCGTGCGCTGCAGAATAGATAAATATCCGGTCAGTGGAAGAAGATACTGTTGCGGGTGCGATAATCGTTTCCGCCCGCGGATAAACGGATAGTTTTTCAGTTCATCATATGTCATGTCCGGAATATACGCATCGATTCCGCACATCCTTTCCATATTTCCGTCATGAGAGACGACAAAGACGCCATCCTTACTTTTCCAGACATCACATTCAATACCATAAAAATCTCCCTCCGCCGCCAAGGCAAACGAAAGGTAACTATTTTCGGGCGCCTCGGAACTAAAACCCCGATGGGCAATTCTCTTTATCTCCATGAAGGATATCCTCCCCTTTTTATTACTATTTTTAGTATACCGTCTTCGCATAAAAAAATCAATCACACCTGCCGCAATCTTTGGCGAAAATCAATACGGACTTTAGTAGCAGGAAATTGTGAATTGTTTGTATGAGCGCAAGGACTGTGATATAGTTTAACCACGGTACCGAATAAAAGAAAGGAGCAATACTATATATGATTGCATTAGGAAATAATATCAAAGCTGCTCGAAAAAAACTTGGTCTGACGCAAGAGGAACTCGCCTATCAAATCGGCGTGACCTCACAGGCCGTCAGCCGATGGGAATCCGGCGTCGGAATGCCGGACATCTCCTTAGTCGTTCCTCTGGCACAGGTGCTGGCCATATCGACAGACGCACTCTTTGGTTTGGAACAGACCAGTCAGGAAGAAGCGGACTACATTGAAATCAAAAATCATTTAGATGAAATAAACCATTCAAATCAGGCTCCAGAACAGAGAGCGCTGCAGGCTTGCCACTATTTGTATGACTTGCTGTCTCGAAGCCCATCCAGCCATGTCATCTCCTGCTTCTATGCAGAAAGTACTGCAAATCTTAGTCGTTATGTCCATTTTCAGGGATATATCAAAGATGAATGGCCGAAATTTCGGGATACCGCCCTCCGATACGGAACAAACCTCATTCGCTTTTGTGAAAATAAAGAATTTGTAGAGCGGGCGCATTATGCACTTGCATGGATTTATATTCACGAGAAGGATTATGTCAGCGCCAGAGAACACATTAGTACGTTACCAAGCGTAGGCTCAAACCGGCTTCAGGAGAGCATTCTTGCACAGCTCACCTTTTTGCAATACGATATGCCGGACATGAAAACCGTTCTCCGAAAAAACCTGCAAAACTTTACAAGAGCGCTGAACAAAGAAATTTTGTACGCAATGGAATGTTTCGCCTATAATGACAAGCCGGAAGCGGCTGTTCAATTCGGCCTGTGGGGATTAGATATCATACAGGTTTTATCAAAAAATCCGGATTTGATTTCCTTCTGCCGGGGATTTACAAGAGACCTTTACAAATACATTCTTCAAGCTGATTTGCGGGCAGAAAAATACGATGATGCGGTCAGACATTTTGAAGAACTGAAAGAAGCAATGCGGTTACATTTTGAGCATTATCAGAAAGTACTGGGCACCGATGAAGAAAGCAGCAAATACAATTCCCGTACGCTGCGTAACATGCGCTCCTATACAACGGAATTTATGAAAGAGAAGCAACAGGATATTTTAAATCACTTAGAGTATCAGGATAAAGGAAAATTTCAGAAATTTATGGATGCCTTGAAACAATCAGCAAAAAATTGACCGGGAACTTCACAATCGGAATTTCCTATATAATAAAAAAGGAACAGCGTCTGTCCCTCTCCCACTTCATGATAGGAAGAACAGACGCTGTTCCCTTTAATCATTCGCCAATGCACCTCATCTTACATCCCAAGTCCGCGTTTTCGTAATAACCGCTTTTCCAGAACCGAAAAGATACATTTATCAATCAAAATACCAACAACGACAATAACAAGCATCACAAGCATAACCTGATTGATATCCGCCAAATCGCGCCCCATAATTAACGTCTGGCCAAGACCTATCGAAGTTGTCATAACCTCGCCAGCCATAAGGGCTCTCCAAGCAAAAGACCATCCCTGTTTCAGCCCCGACACAAGCTCCGGCAAACTGGCCGGAAAAATAACATAACGGTAGAGCTGACTTTTATTTGCCCCCATCGTAAGCGCAGCTTTTGTATAGATAGGCAGAATATTTTTAATCGCATTGTCTACGGCAATCGCAATACTAAACGCCGACCCCATAATGACAACAAACAAGATTGCCTGTGTTGACAATCCAAACCACAAAATGGAAAACGGAACCCAACATACACTTGGCAGTGTCTGAATGCCAAGTACAATCGGCTTTAGATTTTTTTGCAAATATTTAAACTGATGTATCAGCAATCCCAAAATCACACCAAGTACTACAGCAATTACAAATCCTGCAATTCCACGAAGCAATGAGTTTCCTGTTGCCTCCAACAAAGTACCGTCGCTGCACAAATCAACAAAACGCTCCCCGACGCCAATAGGAGAAGGAACGGCGTACGGTTTACATAATTCGAGCAAATCAACAAAAAACCAATAGAACCCCTGCCACAAAGCAAGCAAAATCAAAAGAAATAGTATCATTCCCATTTATACTTCCTCCCCTCTGACAATTTCCAAAATCCGATGTCTGAGTTCGACAAACTCGGAAGCATATACGTGTCTCGGGCGCTCCATCGTAACCGGAACAATTCCGGCAATTTTACCATTATCCGGTGATAACGCCACCACTCTATCAGCCAAATATACAGCCTCTTCGACACTATGAGTAATGAAAAGAATAGTTCTCTTTGTATCTAACCAAATTCTCTGCAATTCTTCTCTCAGACGATTTGAGGTCTGTTTATCCAGAGCCGAAAAAGGTTCGTCCATTAAAAGTACCTTGGAATCTAAAGTGAGCGCCCGGGCAAGGGCAGTCCGCTGTCGCATCCCTCCGGAAATCTGATGTATCGGATAATCCTTATAGTCTTGTAAATGCACCATTTCCAAATAATGCATTGCCTTTTCTTCTTGGATATCCTTCGGTACTCCTGCCAGTTTCATCCCAAATTTTACATTTTCCAACACATTAAGCCACGGGTAGAGACCATGTTCCTGAAACATGACAACCCTGTCTGCTCCCGGTCCCGTAATCTCTTCCCCATCTAATAATATTTTCCCACTGCTTGGCTTTTCCAAGCCGGCCACAAGGTTAAGTAACGTACTTTTCCCACACCCGGAAACACCAACAATACAAACAAACTCTCCGCTCTCAATAGTTAAATCAATCTCCTGCAGTGTCGCTGCTTCACTATTGTCAAAATGTTTGCTCAATTTCTCTAAAACAAGACTCATTGTTTCCTCCATTCCTATTTTTAACTACCGCTGCGGCAGCAAAATATGGTACCCGTTTTCCTATTTATTTACAAACAAATCGTCTCCCGGCAACTCATTAATAAACTTTTGGTTCTTACTGATATCGGCAAACTCTAAAACAGCGTCACGATTCAATTCCGTACTAACGCCAATGCGCTCAAACGACTCCTTAATAATGTTCTCGCCAAGTGATTTCCCTGTCGCTGAATCTAACTCCTCATTTATCTTCTTGAGGGTTGTGTCCTTATCCTCGTTGATTTTCACGGTTGCCGCTTCATGTTCTTTTAAAAACTTCTCTACCAGCTCCGGATTTTCCTCCTGAAACTCTTTTCTTACAACGACAACTGCCACGTCATATTCGCCATTCCGATATACTTCGTTATAATCCAACACTAATTCTGCATCCTTTTCAAGCAGTGTCGCGCCCCACGGCTCTGGAACGAACGCAGCGTCAATATCGCCTCGCGCCATCGTATTGGCAACATCGGCATTGGCAACGGCAGCCACTTTTACATCTCCACCCTCAGTATCCGGTTTCAAACCGTTTTCTGCAAGTAAATCAAGCAGACACAGATGCTGTGTATTTCCAATTTGAGGAATGGCAACAACTTTACCGGATAAATCTTTTACGCTATTAATGCTTGAACCCTTTCTCCTGACTAACACAGCGCCTGCTTTTGTAGCTCCTGAAAGAATAGAAACATCCCCCTTGGACTTGACATTGGCGCTAATTGCCGGCACCGGTCCGATATAACCGATATCAATATCACCAGAAAACAACGCCTCCACTTCAGCCGGGCCGGCGTTAAAAGCCGTCCACTTTACTTTCTTGTCCTCTCCAAAAGACTTTTCCAAACTTCCCTCTGATTTCATCAACAACGCCTGCGCATGAGTAATATTGTTGAAATATCCGATAGATACCTCATTCGTCTCCTCTTTTCCCTTTCCGCAGCCTATGCTCCCTATTCCCATTATAACAACGATTCCTGCTAAAAATAGCTTTTTTAATACTTTCACATTAAAACCTCTCTTCCGTTCTTATTGTTATTGTGCATTGTTTTCTCTGAAACATTCATATAGAACACAACTTATTTTATCATATAATATAGTTATGTCAAAGACATGTTTTGATAGTTTATTCCATATTATGAAAAATATTCCATTCCCCATCTGGGGAAATCATACGATTTTTCACGTGTTCACCGCCGCCGCATACAATAAGATAAATGCATAAATTGAAGTTATTATGACGCTTCGAAACGGAGGTTACTTTGAAATCTTCAACTATTTTTTCCATGTTAACCATGACAAAACTTCCAGATGCCTTCGCCATTATTCATGGCGGCGAACAATATCCAGACATTTCCGGTGTAGCAAACTTCTATCGTCCCCGTTGGGACTCCGGCGTCGTACTGGAAATCGAACTAAGTCATCTCCCAAATACAAAAGAATATTCTCCCCGCTTTCTGGGACTTCATATACACGAAAACGGGAATTGCAGTCAAAACATGGCTCATACGGGTTCCCACTATAATCCCACCAATGCCGATCATCCGTATCATTTAGGTGATTTGCCGCCTGTCCTCAACAGTGATGGTTATTCTTATATGGCAGTATACGACAGCTTTTTATCTATAGAAGAAATAATAGGAAAATCAATTGTTCTCCACAGCAGACGTGATGATTTTGTCACCCAGCCGGCGGGCGATTCCGGAGAAAAAATCGCTTGCGGCGTCATTCGGCCTGTTGCAGGTCTTTTATAACAAAGGCGATCGTCCGGGGCTGCTCTGCTGGTAGACGGTATTCGTCATGCACGGGAGCCCCCCACGAGTCATCGCCTCCCACTCCCATTTGAGCCGCTGCGACACGCACCCATGTATGGATTTGAGGCCCCAGCTCCTCGCGGCAATTGGCATGCTCCAAATCTGTTGCCGAATAAGGTAAAATGCTCATTTCAAATGGTTCTCTTTCACAAGATAAACGAATGCCTCTTCCCTCCTCATCCCGCAATTCGGCGTATCGAACACCTATTCTATTACCACATTCCTGCGGATTGAGATATTCTGAAAAATTATCCCATACTTTAGAATCAAATTTCCCAAGACGAGCACCCTCGGCGCGGTCACAATAATTTTCTTCCGGCCCCATGCCGTAATATGAAAAATGCTGCAGCTCTTTTCTCGTCTGCCAGTCCAGTGCAAATACAGGCATATCGGACAAACCGGAAACGCCCGGATATTCTGCCTGTATCCGCAGACTGCCATCGCTGCACGCCTCATACGATATTACATAGGAAAACGATGGCTGTGAGGGCGTCTCATAAGTAAAAAACAGTTTTATCCTGTTATCCCGCCGCTCCTGCCGGAACAAATCCCCGCAATACTGCGCATACTCTCCTGCAATCGCCCACTGTGCTGCCTCAAACGGATATCGGGCGCCACAATCATTGTTCGTCTTCGCACGCCAAAAACTAATCCGCGGTATACGGCTGACATATTCGATTCCACGATAGACAAGGGAGCAAATGCCACCCATGCGCAAATCAAACATCATAGAAAAATCCCCGCCGTAAACACCGATGCAGCCATCCCCCTCAGCAATCCGCATACTCTCAACCGTTTCTGCTTTCCGCGCGCACGGCTCTTTCCCTTCCACGACAAAGATTTCCTGCGCAAAAGCCACCTCATGACCTCTTTTTGCCCAGTCCGTATCTTCTGCTAAACGGGCAATCACATGATATACATACTCGCCTGCCAGTTCAGGCACTTCCCTGCTGAAACTCAGACATCCGCTCTCTCCTGCCGGAACATCGAGAAAATACTCTTCCTTTCGCTGTACTACTCCCTCTCTTTCAAGACGCACTTCAAAAAGAAGATTTTTAGTACTGGTGAATAGATTTTGATTCTTTACAATCAGCTTATCTCCCTCTATATGCATATAAATATTGGCATATAGCGCTTTTACATCCTGCATCTTGGGCGATGGCATACGATTTGCATAAACGATGCCGTCTGTACAAAAACCGTAGTCAGATGGACGGTCCCCAAAATCACCGCCGACAGATAACACTTTTTCTCCCTTTTCATCTATGCGGTATAAAGCCTGATCAATATAATCCCAAATAAATCCGCCTTGAAAATTCGGATACCGTTGTGCCAGCTCTATATAATGCCTCATCCCTCCCAGCGAATTCCCCATGGCATGCATATATTCGCACAGAATAAAAGGACGGTCTGGATTCTCTATAAGAAATGCTTCGATATCTTTCACTTTCTCATACATCCGGCTCTCAACATCCGGCAGGGATTGATAGATGGGATTGTGAAACACCCCCTCATAATGTACGAGACGACGGCTGTCCTTTCCCCGAAAATATGCTGCCATAGCAGCAATATTTTCTCCACAAAATGATTCGTTCCCACAAGACCAAAACAGAATACTGGCATGGTTTTTATCTCTCTCATACATGGAAGCTGCGCGGTCAAGAACATTTTCCCGCCACTCAGGAAGAGATGCAGGAACATTCCACGTTGGATTAATACCGCTTCTCAGCGCCCAAGTTCCATGAGTTTCTAAATTTGTCTCGTCGATAACGTAAATACCATATTCATCACAGAGCTCATACCATCTCGATTGATTCGGATAATGACTGGTTCTCACCGCATTGATATTATTTTTCTTTAATAAGCGAATATCATAGAGCATCTCTTCCTCACCAATCGCTCTTCCTTTGTCAGCAGAAAACTCATGACGGTTGACCCCCTTGAACACGAGTCGTTTTCCATTCAGATACAATCCCCCGCCACGCTTTTCAAATTCCCGAAAACCAACTCTGGTCTTGGCAACTTCGATAAGTTGTCCCTCCCGTCCGATCACTTCAACATATAAGCTATAGAGAGTCGGCTGTTCTGCACTCCACGGAGAGACAACAGGAATTGTCTCCTGTCTGTTCCAATTCCGTGACGTTATAGGATATTCCTGCTCCAAAACGATATTGTCTTCGCTGTCCCGAAGCACGCATCTTGCCGCTGCCGCCATATCTTCTTTTGTAAGAATAAGCTCGCAGCCAATACCGAGAACCCCCTCCCCGCTATCTGGATTATAATCTGCCGTCACAGACAAATCTCTCACATGCGCCGCCGGAACTGCATAGAGATATACCTCGCGAAAGATGCCGGAAAAACGCCAAAAATCCTGATCCTCCAACCAACTGGCAGTACTCCGCTGATAGACTTCCACTGCCAATTTATTATTGTCCTTTTGCAGATACGGTGTAATACAGAACTCGGAAGGCGTAAAAGAATCTTCGCTATAACCTACAAATTCTCCATTGAGCCATACATAGAAAGCCGTTTCCACTCCCTGAAAAGATATGTAAACCTCTTTCCCAAGCCACTCATCCTCAACAGCAAAATACTTCACATAGCTTCCTACCGCGTTATGTTTTTGGGGAATCTGAGGAGGGTGTATCTCCTCCACACCATCCCACGGATAGATGACATTGACATATTGGCAGCGTCCGTACCCCTGTAACTGAATATGCCCCGGTACTTTAATCGTACCGGCATCGGACATATTAAAATCTTTTTTATAGAAGTCTGCAACCCGGTTCTGTGGACAGTCAGCATAGAAGAAATCCCAAGTTCCATTTAACGACTGACGCAATCTGCCTTTGGGATATTTCTGCATTTCCTCATAGGATTGAAAAAACAGATGATCCGAATGAGCTTTTTCACGATTTACCTGAAAGACATTTGGCTCCTCGAGCCATTGAAGATTATTTATCATAGCGTTCTCCTCTTTCTATTGGGTACAGCACAAAATACTACCGTCTATAACAAGCTTCCCACCTGAAATATAACAAAGGATACAAACCATGCCACGAACAGTTGAAAAGCGGCGGTCAACGCAGTAAATTTCCAACTTGAACTTTCTCTCCGTATCGTAACCAAGGTAGCAAAACACGGAATATACAACAGACAGAATACCATCAGACAATAAGCATTCAGCATACCAAAGCCACTGCCCGCCAAAGCATTGTGAAGAGAATTCATGCCAGCAGAGGAATTTACATTGGCAATTCCAAACAACACAGCGCAACTGGACACCACAACTTCTTTTGCCGAGATTCCGGCAACTAAAGCTACTGCCAATTGCCAATATCCCAAACCGACAGGCACCAGCACCGGCACAAGAAGACGGCCAATATTTGCCCCGAAACTTTCCGTCATATCCTTTGTATAACCACTTAATCCAAAATTCAGCAAAATCCACATAACAACAGAGGCAAGAAAAATTACCGTACCTGCTTTTGTCAAATAATCTTTTACTTTCTCCCAGACAAAAATCCATATTGTTCTTGCACTTGGCGCCTTGTATTCCGGCAGCTCAATCAACAACATTCCCGTTGCCTTTTTACGGTCTGATACATGAAAGACAAAAGCAGTCAGTATCGCTATCACCATACCGATAACATACATGGAGTAGGCGGCAAACATCGCATACTGCCCGAAAAACATCTGGGAAAACAAAATATAAATCGGTAATCTGGCGCTGCAGGACATAAACGGTGTCACAAGCATTGTTTTCATCCGGTCTTTCTTATCCTCTAGCGCCCGCGAAGCCATAATCGCCGGCACGGAACAGCCAAAGCCAAGCATCATCGGAATAAATGCACGCCCTGACAAACCAATTTTTCCCATAACCCCATCCATAACATATGCCACGCGCGCCATATAACCACTATCCTCGAGAAACGCCAATGCAAGGAAAAGAATGAAAATATTGGGAAGAAAAGTAAGAATGCCACCGACGCCGGTAATGATTCCGTCAACAACAAGCGATGTCACTACCGGGTGGACGTTCCAACTGGCAAACAGACTGCTGACTACATTGCAGAGCCATTCCACTGCTGTTTCAAAATAGCCGGCAATCCAATCCCCTATAGTAAAGGTTAATACGAAAACCAATGCCATAATGCCAAGAAATATAGGAATCCCGAATACTCGATGCGTGAAAAAACGATCGGCTCTATTTGTTGTCTCTGCTTTCTCCTCTTTATTAACCAACACCTCGCTCACAATTTCTTCGATAAACTCATATTTTTGATTGATAATATCCGACTCATAACTTCGGTCAATGATACCGGATAAATCAAGCGGATATTTTTTCATTAGTTCCTTATCCTGCTCCAATAATTTAATGGCACACCAACGCAGATTTGAAACTTGCGGGTATTTGTCGGACAATGCCTCGGATATCAAGTCTATTTTATCCTCAATTTCATCACAATAGACCATCACTTGATCCACATGATGATTATGCCGGTGTCGCGACACTTCCGCATGATGATGCTCCAGACGATCCGGTGATACTGCATTTTTATGATGTGCCACCGCATGCATCAAAATGCCAAGCCCGGTACGTCTGCGCGCCGATACGGGAATCACCGGTACTCCTAACATCTCCGGCAAGCGATGTAAATCAATCTCCATGCCTCGTTTTTCCACGATATCCATCATATTGAGCGCCAATACAACCGGCTTGCCCAATTCAAGAAGCTGTAAGGTCAGATACAGATTTCTTTCCAATGAAGAAGCGTCTGCGACATCAACAATTACATCCACTTCATCACTCATAATGTATTGGCGTGTCACCTGTTCTTCCATCGTATAAGAAGTCAGACTATATGTTCCGGGCAAGTCTACCAGCCGATAACTGTGATTGTGATAGTTGACTGCTCCCTCTATCTTTTCAACCGTCACGCCGGGCCAATTAGCTACTTTTAAATTTGCTCCGGTAAAAGCGTTATACAATGTCGTCTTGCCACAATTAGGGTTACCGATAAATCCTACGGTCAGATTTTCGCTCATTGTACAGCCTCCCTTACCTGAATATTTTTTGTAATCCCCTGTCCCAACGCAAAACGTGAACCGCGTACATGCACAATCATCGTACCGCATCTTTTTCTGTTTAAAACAGAAATCGGAGTCCCTCTTGTCATCCCTAACGCCTCTAAACGCTTTTCCGTTTGGAGAGGAAGCGCTATAGACTCAATAACATAGGTACTCCGAATTTTTCCTTCTCGTAATTCCATCGTATCATTTCTCCTTACATCGCATCTGCTTTCCACATCAATAGAATTTCCTTTTCATTCGTTCCTGAATCCACTTGTTCGGACTGCACTTTAAATCCCTCTCTCATATAAAAGTGAACAGCCCTTGGATTTTTCTCATATGCTGCCAACGTCAATTCTTGCTGCTTCGTTTTCAAATAATCCAAAAGAGCCTTTCCAATCCCCCGGCCTCTTGCTTTTTCGTCAACAAACAGCCCCATTACCAACGTTTCCATCGAACCGACAAAGCCAAGAATATGCCCCTCTTCTTCCCAAACATAGACGGAAGCAATTTCCATAATGCGGCTTACCTCTGTAAAATTATCTTTCCAGTACTTTGCCGGAATAAAGTTATGTACCTGCAAGTTACTAAAAAGCCAAATTTCCATAACCTGTTCGTGATCGTTTGCCTCATATGACCGAATCATACTTTCATATTCCCTTTCCTGTTATAATCCAAGGCGCCGGCTGCTGCTTAAAGGAATTATTACTTCCCAAACATGAAACGGCAACCTGTATTGTTTGTACATCCATAATCCCTATGCTTTCCAACATTTCTCTTGCTCCTGCTGCCACCTGAAAATCCAGCGTATATATGACAACCTGAATTTGCGGGTTCATCTGTTTGAGATAGGCTAATTCCTGATCCATGCTGGCAGACGCAACTAAAAACACCAACGAAGGTATCGGACAATCTTTCATACTGTTCTCATCTACATGGTCAATAATAATGACGTTATGCAAACCAAAATGCTGTACATTATCTTCCATCGTATCACGGTCTGCCCGATTATATTCTACGGCAATAACCGTTCCCTCCGGTGCAAGCAGGGCAGCCTCGATAGCAATGCTCTCACCGCCGATAACGCATATATCATCGGCTGTATCAACCATCATCTTATTTAATATAATCGCCCGAATCTCACTTCCGACATACTGAATGGATCCCTTTCGGAAAAGTTCGTTGCCGATACCAATCTTTGCCGTATTGCGCGCTTTGGGATTGATAATCAGCATTCCCGCCGAGGCGTTGATCCCGCGGTCAATCATATCCTTAACTTTTTTGTTGTACATTTGTCCTTCCGGCTCCGAGCCCTCGTTGTACCAGACGTCGCACTCTCCGAGTCCGGCATTCCACAGGCGGTAAAAAATATCTTCGATTCCGGCATTACTGAATACCATCGTCGTCTTATGCGATTCCACCGTGGGAATGATATTCTTATTTTTCTTTGTGATATCAATAATCTTTACGTGCTCCAAATCAATCGTTGCATTCTTGGCATAATACTGAAGCCATGACAAAATCACCTCATTCGTAAAAATCTGTTCCGTCATAGAATCCCTCCTTCTTATCCATCCCCATCAAACCCGATAACAGGCTTTCAGGACATTTTGTGTATTGCTCTGTACCACATAAAAACTACTTTTATTATACTCTTTTCCCTTTTATTCATCAATGCCAAAATAAATCTAAAATACCTTTATGATACTAAAATCTTCATCTGCTTCACAAGTTCCCCAATCTTTTCATCCCTCGTGAGACCGTGTACAATCTCAAAACAATAGAGCGCCCCGTCAAACATCTGCCCGTTCATAAACTGCTCCCCCATTCCGACAGCCAGATTAATAATATCGCTGTTCGGCGCACAGGCAAAACCATTCTTTTCGGCAAGCCGCTCCAACTCTTTCTTCGCCGGCATTTTAGCCGCTCCGCCGGCTTTATTCTGCAATTCTTTCATCAGATTTTGTGCCACGGTATTCTCCGGTGCAAACTGGAGACTCAGCTCACCGCAGGCGCAGGCCGCCTGCCACTGCTGTTTCCCCGCAAAATAGCCGGCAAAATTGCAATAGCATCCCGCCACGTCATCCGCCTTGTAAAGATAAGGAAAAATGGTACGATTCAGTTCCGCATATTCTTCCATCTCTCCCGTGGCTCGAAAAGTATCCATATAGGCAAAGGCAATTGGCGCGCTCACCGGATTCCAACGCCTTGCTTTCGCCAGTACGTCGCGCGCTGCGAGTGGATTATTTTGCTCCATCAGCAGAAGACCGTGCTGATAGTAAATATCGGCAAACGGAAAATCCGCTTTGATTACTTCCCTCCCCGTCTGCATAAATTCCTTTACCATAATTTCTTCAAAAAACTCGGAAAAGGAATAGTATTCACACCCCGCATTGTCATTGTAAAACTTATTATTATCTGCACCGGTTACTAACTGTTCACTCAGACGCAAAGCACTTTCCCTGTCGCCCTGTTCAATATAAATGCGCACTTCCTGCATATGTTTCTGTACTTCCATCAGTTGTTCCCGTTTCGTTTCTTCCCGCTCGGAAGACATATCATATAAGAGCCGGCTGCATTCACGCAGAATCTCTTCTCCCTGCTCATCCTCCCGGTACTTCTCCATTTTTTCTTGTAAATAGGGAATATCTTTTTCTATCTCTCCGGTAAATCCTTCCCGTATCTGTCTCAAAATCTCATCCGCTGTCTGCTGCATGACGCCGCCCTCCTGTTCCTGTATTTACAAAATTCCAAACGACTGCAAAAGCAATACTGCCAGCAAAATCGGCGCTATCACTTTTACCATTACGATGTACAAACCGCGCCGGTGAAAAGGATGAACTCCCTGTGTCACCTCATCAATAACCGTCTTCGGCTTCACAACCCAGCCGATAAGAATACATGTCAAAAGCGCTACCATAGGCATCAGACAATTGTTACTGATATAATCCATAATGTCCAAAATCTGTCCTTGCGTTCCATTCGGCAATGTGACATTAAAATAGAATACGTTATATCCAAGACAAACAACCACACCGCCTATCAGGGCATATATCGTAACAACTATTGTACTCTTATGACGCGACCAGCGCTTCGCATCCATAATACTTGAAACAATAGCTTCCATAACAGATACCGCTGAAGTGATGGCCGCAAATATAACCATGACAAAAAAGAAAAGTCCCAGAACGGAGCCAATCACTCCCATAGCTTCAAATACTTTTGGCAGCGATACAAACATTAACCCCGGTCCCTTAGACATTCCATCCGATCCCATAAACGTAAACACAGCAGGTACAATCAACAATCCGGCAAGAAGCGCTACTATCGTATCAAATATCTCTATCTGATTAATAGATTTCATTAAATTGACTTCTTTTTTTACATAAGAGCCATAAGCAATCATTATTCCCATGGATACACTAATGGAAAAGAACAACTGCCCCATGGCATCCATCAGTATGATAAAAAATTCCTTTACCGTAATGCCTGTAAAATCCGGAATCAAGTATACTTTTACCCCTTGTAACCCCGTCCGTGTAACACCATTTGCATCCGTATGGCTTATCGTCATCGAATAAATTGCCAATCCGATTACCAGCGCAAGCAAAACCGGCATCAGCACCTTACTGTACTTTTCTATCCCCTTATTAATTCCGCGGTACACAACAAACGCCGTCAATAAAAGGAATACAATCATCCAGACAATCGGCTCCCAATTGCCGGATATAAAACCGTCAAAGAAATTCTCCTGTACTGCCTCTTTGCTTGAACCAGTTAAATAAATAGCAAAATATTTAATAACCCAAGCGCCAATCGTACAGTAATATGGAAGAATAATCGTAGGAACAAGGCATGTCAGTATACCAAGTCCTTTCCATTTAGAATTCAGTACACCATATGCTGTCAAAGGACTCTGCGCCGTTTTGCGTCCAATGGCAATTTCGGTTGTCAAAAGTGCAAAACCAAAGGTTATAGCCAGCAGGATATAGCATAAAATAAAAACACCGCCATGTCCCTTTGCCGCCAAATAAGGAAAGCGCCATATATTTCCTAAGCCCACCGCGCTGCCCGCCGCGGCCATAACAAAGCCTATAGTTCCCGAAAAATTTCCCCGTTTCTCTTTCATCCTTCCTCTTCCTTCCTCTATCTTTAAGAAAGAAGAGATGCCTATCAATCCCGGACATCCCTTCTCTTAAACTTTCGTCTGATTACTGCTCTTCTTTCACGCATGAATTGAATCGTCTACTGTATCCTCTTCTGCATCTCCTCTGCCAAACGAATTGTTTTGGCAAGTTCTTCATGAATCTCACTGATACTGTCCATATGAGACTTTGCTACGCCATTAACATCCTTAATCGAAGTATTAACTTGTGTTAAATGTTCCTGCATAATGTTCAGCTTATCACCAATCTCTTTCGCTGAACTTCCGCTATCGTTAGCGAGTTCTCCCATGCTGTTGGCAACGACAGCAAAACCACGTCCGGCATCACCGCTGCGAGCTGCTTCAATCGATGCATTCAATGCTAAAATGTTCGAACGGGAGGCATTTCCACTAATTTTCTGAACTACATCCGTAACATCTTGTACATCATTATTGATACCGTCTGTCAGTTCCGTCATGCCTGACAGCATTTCAAATAAGCTCTTAATTCCATCAATAACATTTTGTACAGATTTATCAACAGCCTGAATTGAGTCCTGAAAATCTTGTGCCATATCCTTTACGTGTTCTTTATCGCCAATAGAATAACAATAAGTGATGCAGCCAACAACTTTATCATCGTCTTTAATTGGCACGAGCAGCCCTTCAAAAGCCGCTCCCATTACTTCTTTTGGTAAAAAGTTCTTCTTTTTTCTGCCGGTAGCCATCACCTCGTCAAAGCAACCCGTTACATCCTCCATCCTTTCTCCCAGCCGAAGCTTCGGTACTTCCCCCTCCGGTATCGCATACCCGCGCAGAATACTCTCCTCATCGAGTACCGATATGTATGATTCTTCGCCTATGATTTGGTGCAATAAAGGAAGAATATCAATAATTCTTTGTAATTCCTGATTTACCATGATGAGCCTCCTTCTCTTCTCTACGATTGTTATTATCCTCATTGTAACATAATCAAAGCAAAAAAGAAAGAGCGTTATCTACTTCTTTTCACTTGCGATTACTCCTGCGCCATATTTTTCTCTTCTCAGCCTCTTTTACCAACAAATCACGAAACGCGGGATGTGCGATTGATATGAGCGCCTCTGCCCGTTCCCATGTAGAACGCCCTTCTAAGTTCACGACACCATATTCAGTTGCCAAAAAATATACCTGACTTCTTGGCGACGTAATTATATCGCCGTCGAATTGAGGACGAATCCGGGAATGAGTTTCTCCCTCTCTATCTACATAAACAGAACTCATGCATATAAAAGCCTTGCCTCCCCGGGAAGCCGAAGCGCCAATAAGAAAATCCAACTGTCCCCCTGTGCCGCTAATTTGTCTTGCGCCAAAACTTTCTGCGGCAACTTGTCCGTATAAATCAACCGCCACACAACTGTTAATGGATACCATATTATCTATTTGTGCAATAGTGCTCGGACGGTTCACATATTCTAGCGGATATGCCGCCACTCCGGAATTGTCATCCAACCATTGATATAATTCTTTTGAGCCGACCGCACAGCCAAAAACACCTTTTCCCCGATCAATGCGCTTCTTACGGTTCGTCAATTTCCCTGCCAAATACATCTGCAGGTAGGCATCGGAACACAATTCCGTGTGCATTCCCAAATCTTTTAAATCCGACTGTGCTATCATGGCGCCAACGGCATTTGGCATACTTCCAATCCCTAATTGCAGCGTGGCTCCGTCCACCATATGAGGAATGATTAATTCCGCTATCTTACAGTCTGTCTCCGTCGGCTCCGGTGCAAAAACACTGGCAATCGTTTCATGTTCTCCCTCAACGATATAATCGACTTCCGATATATGAATACACTCGTCGTATCCCCCTCTTACCCGGGGAAGATTTTCATTCACTTCCACAATAACAGTTTTCGCCATTCGGATAATCGGAGCTGCCACTCCGGTATTGACAGACAAGTTAAAAAAAACATGCTTGTCCATCGGAGTAACACTCAACATTACTACATCCACATGCAGAAAATATTCATAATACGCTGCATTATTATGAAACACCATCGGAATGTAATAGCATAATCCCTTATCGCATAACCTTCTCTCGTACGATGAGCAATGCCAACTGTGATAAACGAAATGTTCCTGACTTTCATCACATTCCGCCACTGCAATCGGGCCTGAAATTAGATTGCCGCGAATCTTGACATCCGTTAATTCATCTTTTCTTGCTGCCAGTGCACGGTCTAACAAGACAGGTTTTCCGAGAGAACTGGTATAATCGACCCAATCACCACTTTTTACAACAGAAACCGCTTCCTCTGGTGAGCGGACTTTTCTATTATAGTCTGTCAAGAAATCTTTTAACATAACAGTACCTCCCTGTTTTCGTTTCATTTCAAGCGTTTTATTACTATTCATATAAAGCAAGAAAGTACAAATCATTCAAAGCAACGATATTCGCAACACGAATAAGTGCATCTCATTGACTTATACTTTCTCTTTTTTAACATGAATAGATAAAATTTCTAATACACAGTAATCTTATATTTTTAATACTGTACGCTAATTAATATTTTCCAAAATCATCATCAAAAGAAATTATATTTTCACTCATAGTAGAAGCGTTGCTTGTTGGAGCGCTGCTTCCTGCGCTAAAGGACTGTGAACCGTTACCCAAATTATAAATAGCAAGCATCTCACGCATTCTAGCTGCTTGATTCGACAACTCTTCGCTGGCAGCCGCACACTCTTCACTAGTTGCAGAGTTTGTCTGAACTACCTGGGATACCTGTGTAATTGCCTGCTCAATCTGTGCAACAGCCGTTGCCTGATAGTTAGAAGACTCAGCAATACTATTAATAATCTTCTCACTTTCCTGTACAACATGTGAAATCTCTTCCATTGCTTTAGCTGTATCATCAACAATTCTTGAACCTGAGTCCACTTTCTCAATCGAATCTTCAATCAATTCTGCTGTTTCTGCTGAAGCAGCGGCACTCTTGGCAGCAAGGCTTCTAACCTCCTCTGCTACGACAGCAAAGCCCTTTCCTGCTTCTCCTGCTCTAGCTGCCTCAACAGCGGCATTCAAAGCAAGGATGTTTGTCTGGAATGCAATATCATCAATTGTCTTGATAATCTTAGAAATGCTCTCAGATGATTTATTAATGTCCTGCATAGCAGCCATTGTATCATGCATCTGCTTATTCCCCTGTTTAACATCATCAATTGCGCGAACTACAAGACCGGCTGCCTCATTAGCCTGCTCTGCATTTCCTCTCGTCTTTTCTGCAATTTCATTAATAGAAGCAGTAATCTGCTGAATAGCGCTTGCCTGCTCCGTAGAACCCTGTGCCAATGCCTGACTGGCGCTTGCTACCTGAGATGAGCTGACACTTACCTGAGAACCGGCATCACTGACATTTGACAATGCATGCAAGTTATCCTCTACCAATTTCTTTAACGCATTGCCCAGCATATCTTCACTGGATTTAGGAGTAACCTGAACCGTCAGGTTTCCACCTGCTACTTCTTCAGCAATCATAGCCTGTGTCTTAATATTGTCAATTACTTCCGTATATTCGTCGACGAGTTCCCCAAACTCATCATTTGCATATTTGACTAACGTAATATCTGTATGTCCCAACGCTATGCGTTTCGCCGCGTCTGACAACTGTCTCACAGACTTGGCAATTTGCTTGATCAAGGACAAGCCAAGAATAATCGTAAGTATAATAGATACTGCAACAATACCCAAACTAATATAATTAGAAATATCCGCTGTCTGATTAATGTCTGCCAAACCTTCCTTTTTGGAAGTCTCAAGTGCATCCGTAACATGAGTTGCTTTCTTCTCATCCGCACCAATCTCTTTCATTGTATCCTGAATGCTGGCGAGCTCTTCATCCTGCATTTCAGAAACTAATTCCTTAATTCTGTTTACAGAAGTCATTCCTGCTATTGCATTTACACTTGTAAGAATTACCAGAATAACAAAGGTTATTATCATTTTTGTTTTCATCGTCAAGTTTTTCATAATTTATACCTCTCCTTCTTCGTCAATACCTATATCATTTACTTGTTCCACTACTGATAAATCTTCATCATTTAACAATTTATCAGGGTCTAGCAGCAGTTTGACGGAATTTCCGACTTTACCGATGCCATAAACATACTTATTCTGCACTTTATCCGTATGCCCGATTTTCGGAGGCGGAAGAATATTTTCCTCTTTAATCTCAACTACCTCTGCGATTTTCTCCACAATCAGGCCTACTATTGTAGATTTCACATTAATGACAATAATACAAGTCCTGTCATTGTACTCAAATGCCTCCTGCTTGAATCTCAGGCGGACATCAATTACGGGAATTACTTTTCCCCGCAGATTAATAAGTCCCTTAATATAATTTTCAGTTTCCGGAATCGCCGTGATTTCCTGAATCTGAATAATTTCGTTCACATACTGAATGCCCAGTCCGAAATACTCATTCCCCGATTTAAAGGTCATGTATTTCCCTTTTTCACTATTCGCATCATGTGAAATATCCTGAGTTTCTTCTGCATGTTTTTTCATTTCGCTCATTTCATCCATATGATTACCGTTCCTTTCTATAATCTTATTCCATTAATCCAGCGGCATCCAGAATTAAAGCAATGCTTCCGTCGCCAAGCTGTGTACAACCAGATAAGCCTTTGACTTTCTTGATGTAAGAAGGAATCGGTTTTACCACAATTTCCTGTTCACCAATCAGCTTGTCAACAAAAAGACAGACTCTCTGTTCTTCCACCTCCAGAATTAACATTATTCCGTCCTCCACGGATTCCTGATACTGCTCTAAACCGTACCATCTGCCCAATCGGAGTACCGGATAACATTCGCCGCGTATCATGATATACTCATCGCCATTTGGCTCATAAATCATCATGTCTTCCTTGACACGGACAAATTCCTTAATCACACCTGTTTCCAATACAAAAGAAGAATTTCCTGTTTCCATTACAATTCCATCGACAATCGCAAGTGTGAGCGGTATTTTGAGGCTCATAACACTGCCCAATCCTGGTGTACTCTCAATATCGAGCATACCTCCAATGGATTGAAGATTTTGGACTACGACGTCCATACCAACTCCACGTCCGGAGTATTCTGTAACCTGTTCGTTCGTGGAAAAACCAGGAAGCGTAATAAACTGAAATACCTCTTTATCCGTATAAGATGAATCTGCTTTACTGTCATCCAACAACTGTTGTTTTCTCGCTTTCGCAAGTATTTTTTCCCGATCAAGTCCGGCTCCATTATCCTCAACGCTAATCCAAACTTTACCGGCTTCTGTCTTGGCAGATAAGGTAATCTTCCCTTTGTCCGCTTTCCCACTGTCTACCCGTTCTTCATTTGTTTCAATTCCGTGGTCGACGGCATTTCTTACCAAATGCATCAACGGGTCCGAAATATGTTCTATTATATTTTTATCTACTTCTGTATGTTCCCCTACCATTTCAAACTCAATATCCTTACCAAGTTTTCTGGAAACATCAAAGACGATACGGTTCATCTTTTGGAACGTATTTGTCAAAGGAACCATTCGCATCGACATGATAACATCTTGTAAATCTGTCGATATCTTTGCCAACTGTGCGGCAGCCTTATTGAAGCGGTCTAAATTAAGTCCGGGTACTTTCAAATCAGGATTCTGCAACACAACCGATTCGGAAATAACAAGCTCCCCAATTAAATCCATCAACTGGTCCATTTTCTTTACATTGACACTGATGAACGAAGCTTTCTCCGCCTTTCCCCTGTCTTTCGCCAGTTTCTTCGGTCTGCCCGGCTCTTTTGATTTAATAACAAAATCACCCGGCGCGATCTTCTTCTTTTCTGGCGCTTTTGGCTCCTCGCCTTTCGTCTCTTGGGCAGCTTTTTCTTCCGCTTTGCTTTCAATGTCCTCCACGCTGGATTCCAAATCAATTACCATTGGCTCCTGCTCACCAAAATCAAAGCCCTGAAGGAACTCTTCTGCCTTACATTCATAGACATCTACTTTTTCAATATCATATCCAACGCCGATGAGTTCACGTATCTCTTCTTCCGTACACTGTGCCTGTAAGAGAATACGAAAACCATCTTCCAAAATGGTCTGTGCGCTCCCCTCATCCGAAATAATGTCTTCCGGTGAGTACAACAAATCTTCCGCAATTTCTTTGAGGGCATACACCGTCTTATAGGCATGAACATTTGACATCTCCGTTTCCGGATAAAAGGTTATGTAAATTTTGTAAAAGCGACTGGCACTTGTTGCAACCGGTGCAATATAAAACTGCTTCGGTTCTTCATGCACATTCTCAGGTGGCGGGTCCTCCCCCTCCTGCGCCGCACCATTCTTAATTTCATTCAAAAATTTGTCCAAATCCGCTATAATAGCGCTGGCATCACCGTCAACCGGATCGCCATTGCGAATCTTTTCCATCTCATTTGAAATGAAGTCTTCCACCGCTAACACATGCTCCACCAAATCAAGGTGAGGTACATTTTCGGGATGGGATTCTCTCAGATAATAAAAGACATCCTCTAGCTTATGAGACACAGCTGTTATATCATCAAACATCATGATTCCCGAAGAGCCTTTAATGGTATGCATGGTTCTGAATATTTCATTAATGCTGTCTTCATCAAAGCATTCTGCATCCTTCTGTTCCAAAACGGTTTCCTGAAGCTGTTCCAGCAACTGACCATTTTCAAACAGATACATGTCAAGCATGCCGTCTGTGTTAAATTCTTCAGACATATTCTTCTCCTTTCCTGCATATTCTATGTTCTTCCGTCAGACTATAATAGAATCCATCATAGCCGCCTGCGCCCCTCGCAAGAGAACTTGCTCGGTTCACTTAAGGTATCAGGTCTAGTTTTTTTAATGCCTGCTCAAACTTATCCTGATCGATAGGCTTTCCTGAATAAATGGTACAGCCCAATTCAAATGCCATATTGACATTTTTCTCATCGTTTAAAGCGGTCGTCATGATAACCTTGACTGCTTTATCCTCTGGAATATTTCTCTCCTTTTCCAGATTACGAATACCCAAAAGTGACTGGTATCCATCCATGACCGGCATCATAATATCAAGACATACCAAATCATAGGGTTCCCCATCCTCCAAAGCCATCATAAATGCGTCGACTGCTTCCATTCCATCTACAGTTACATCGCATTCACCATACTTTGACAGGAAACTTACCATAAACTTCCTTGTTACAAAATCGTCTTCTGCCAATAGAATCCTCATGCTCTCTCTCCTTTACATTTTATTCAACAATGCGTATGTTCTTCTTGCGATATCAGTTAATTTCTCCTGATGCTGCACGGCTCCCAAATCATAAGCGACTTGCGGCATTCCATACACTACGCATGTAGATTCATCCTGCCCAATCGTCTTGGCGCCTGCCTGTCTCATCGCCAACAGACCTCTGGCACCATCGCCGCCCATTCCTGTCAAAATAATTCCCACAGCATGGGAACCAGCTGTTTTCGCTACAGATTCAAACAACACATCTACAGAAGGACAATGTCCGTTTACTCTCTCCCCCCTCTTGCATTCTACCTGATATACACCGTTGACCTTTACCAACCTCATATGTTCATCGCCTCCCGGCGCAATCAGCATGTGTCCTGGTAACACTCTGTCTCCCGTTCTCGCTTCCTTTACCTGAATACGGCATTGGTCGTTCAATCTCTTGGCATACATTTCCGTAAATTTCGGCGGCATATGCTGTACTACGACAATGCCCGGAATATCCGTCCCGAACTCTTTCACGACAGAAAAAATTGCCTCTGTACCGCCTGTGGAAGCCCCAATCGCTACAACAAGATTATTTCCTGCAACAGAAAGAGTTTGCTGCTCCTGTGGCATAATTGCCTTTTTAATATTACTAATTTTTGCAGTAGAAGCTATTTTAATTTTCACTAATAAATCATTTTTAATAAAACTTTCTAACTGGTCTCTACTTGACACTGCAGGTTTTGCCACAAAATCTACCGCCCCCGCATTCAACGCATCAAAAACTTTATCACTCAAAGAGCTGATAACCACAACCGGAAGCGGGTACTGTGGCATCAATTTCTTCAAAAACTCTATCCCGTTCATTCTCGGCAATTCTACGTCAAGCGTCATTACATCCGGTTTGTGACGCACAATAGCATCTCTTGCCTCATAAGGGTCTCTTGCCGTTCCCACAATCTGTATTACCGGATCCTTGCTTAAATTTTGAACAAGCAGCTCTCTAAAGACAATTGAATCTTCTACAACTAACACTCGTATTGGCCGCATAATATATACATTCCTTCCTTACTTTCTAAATATTGATGGCTGAATTATCTGAAACGGAGTAGAACTTCGGTCCAACGTCTCTGTTGTTCCGATAAACAAATACCCCCCCGGTTCTAAAGCATCATAGACTCTCTGAACCAAATCTTTCTTTGTTCTATCATCAAAATATATCATAACATTCCGCAAAAAGATAGTATGCATTTTCTTTTTGAACGGAAATGGCTCCATCAAATTTAATTGGCGGAAAAGAACTTCGTTTTTTAATTCCGGTTTAACATGGAACTGTGTTCCACCGGCTGCCGCTTTGAAAAAATGTCTTTTCCACTGCTCCGGAAGGCTTTCTAATTGGCTGGCGCTATATATTCCTGCGGATGCCTGTTGCAGCGCCTTCGTTGAAATATCTGTCGCCAAAACTTTCGTATCCCACTGATTCCTCTCCAAACCAAAAAAGTCTGCTAAAACCATTGCAATCATATAAGGCTCTTCTCCGGTTGAAGCGGCGCCACACCATATCCGAAGGTCCTTTCGTGCACTTTCCCTCTTCTTGAGTTCGGGAAGTACAACTCCTTTAAAATAGTCAAAATGTTCAAATTCCCGCATAAAATATGTATGATTAGTTGTCAGGAAATTGACGAGCATCTTTTCCTGATTACCGGTCTTATCCTGCTCCACAGAATCCATAAAGGCATTAAAATTGGTATATCCTTGCTTTTTAATATAATTTTCCAAACGACCGTTTACAATTGTTTTTTTCTGGCTCAAATCAATTCCATATTTTTGTTTCATAAAAACTGATATTCTTTTAAATTCTTCGTCTGTTATCAATGTCTTATTCCTCCGTCAAATGATATTTCTTTCTTTAACAAAATTGACGTGATATTTTACAGCATATCTCAAAAATATCGGGATTAAACCTCACTCCGGCTTCCTCTTGCATAATGGCAAGTGCTTCCTCACTGCTATGTTGTTCTCCCTCTGTCAGCATACAATATCTGCTCATTAAAGAAACAATCTGTGCTGCAAGTGGAATCTTGTCTTGTTTTAAACCATCCGGATAACCGCTGCCATCCCAATTTTCATGATGGTATTGGGTAATATCCATCGTTATATTAATAAAATCATTATAGTCATCACTGCCACGGAGATCACTCACCAACTTGGCACCCAGCTTTGTGTGCCCTCTCTTTATTTCCAATTCTTCCGGTGTCAACTCCGTCTGCTTGCGTAAAATCTCTGTCGAGATGCCTATATTGCCAATATCACAAAGAGATGCTGCCAATTCTATCGCATCAATATAAGTGTCTGAGATTTCCCGTTCAAACATAGGAGACAACTGCATTCCCTGTGCTAAAGTCCTGCTGTTTTTGCTTAACCGCTTCATAAACTCCTTTTCATAGAGAGCGTTCTGCGTAGCTATATCTGCAAGGGCATACAAAATATTTCTCTTCTCCATTTCCATCTGCTTTAACTGCTCGCTGATAGAAATCTGAAGATGCCTGTTCATTTCCATTAACTCGCGAGTCATGTCGTAAAGCCGGAGCTGAACGCCTACTCTAGCCTCTACTTCCTCGGCAATAAACGGCTTTGTAATATAATCGGCCCCCCCATGGGAAAATCCCTCCACCACATCTTGAACAGCGTCATGTGCTGAAATAAAAATAACCGGAATTTCTCTTGTTTCCTCATCCTCCTTTAATATTCTGCATAATTCATATCCACTCATACCCGGCATGGAAATGTCGAGCAATATCAACTTTGGCAGTCGGTCTTTGATGATTTCCAATGCCTGTTCTCCGCTCTCAGCCAAAACCGGGTTCTGATTCATACTGCGGATAATTTCTTCCAAAATGGCTCTGTTTATCTCTACATCATCTACAATCAGGATAGTTTCCATTCCTGTACCGCTGTCACCGTAACTCATTCATGCACCTCCTTTGACTGCAGAAAATCTTCTAACTTTTTATATTCATTAATAATTCTATCATAATTTTCTTTTTGAACCGCCATCTTTAATCGCAAGACCATGCGGCCCACATCCTGAGGCGCCCCCTCGGTAAGCTGCCGGATTGTATCCATAAACATCTCTGCCTTTTCCCAGTTTCCCATCTCCACACAGAGAACGAGCTTGCCCAGATTACGCAATACCGCTTCCCGATTTTCCGTTCCGCCATATTGGCTTCCTTCTTTGCGCTTTCTTAAATTCTCTCTTGCCGACATCAGGACGGATGCTTTCGTAAACGAGGATAACTGCTCGTCGCTCGCTTCCTCAGTGCCAACCCATACAGAAAAAGAAAATGCGCTTCCGTGTCCTTTTTCACTTTCGACACCAATTCTTCCGCCCATCAGTTCTACCAACTGTTTGCAGATATTTAATCCTAAGCCGGTACCTCCATACTTCCTCGATATCGAAGCATCGACCTGTGAGAAACTTTGAAATAATTTATCTTTATCAGCTTTATCAATACCAATTCCCGAGTCAATAACAAGAAAAAATAATTCCACCTTGTCATTCACCTGTGCAGTCTTAAGCACCTCCAAAGTAACTTTTCCGACTGCTGTAAATTTCAGCGCATTGGATAATAAATTGTTTAACACCTGTTTTATTCGCAGCTCATCGCCAATGATGTATTCCGGCACCTGCGGCGATACGGTCATAAAAAACTCCAAACCTTTTTCCGTAATCTTCCCCATATGATTCGCTTTCACATAATCCAACATATCCCGAAAATTAAATTTGCGCTGCTCCAGAGAAAATTTGCCGGCTTCCAGCTTGGAAAAATCGAGTATATTATTAATAATCTTATGCATATCCTCGCAGCACTGCTCAATCATATGCATCGGTCTTAACTTCTGTTTATCCGTCTCCATATCAAGCAGTTCCCGAATATTGCCGAGCACTCCGTTTACCGGAGTCCGCAGCTCATGCGTTACATTGGCAACAAACTCGGATTTTACTTTTAGCGCCTGTTTGGCATCTTCTCTGCCCTTTGTAACCTCACGGCTTAACTGCTCCTTCTCCAACATATCATTGGCCATACATATGTACTTTCCCGGATTCTTATCGCTTTGTATCATCTTGGCTTCCACGGGAAAACAAGTCCGGTTCTTGCGGTATGCTACAAAATTTTGCAGCTCACAGCCAAAAGAAACATCCTCTTCGATACTTTCTGAAGATGATTTTATATCGTTGGGAAACACATCCCGAATGCTGACGCCGCAAAGGTCGTCTTCATATCCCAATTCTTTGACGGCGGTATCATTCCCATACAGAATATTACCTGTATCGTCAAAAACAAGTACCATTTCCAAAGCATCTTTTACCGGAAATATATCAGCCCCGGCCCATTCCATATCTATCCACCTCCAGTAAAACTGAAAGAAAGGCAGCAAAAAAGCTTGTCATTTTTTTACTGCCTGTTTTCCTCTAACTAACATTATGAAAAATCAAACACTTTTATTACTTCCACAATGTTAAAGAAGTCTACCTTTGCCAATGCAAAGCACTCCAGTATGTCCGGTGCGAACTGTCCGCACTCGCCTTTCATAATCATATCATATGCAATATTGTTTGCATAGGCGCTCTTATAAACTCTCGGACTAACCAAAGCATCATAAACATCTGCGACAGCAACAATCTGTGCACTTATCGGTATCTCATCCCCCACGAGATGGTCGGGATATCCGTTGCCATCCCATCTCTCATGGTGATGTCGGCAAATCTCATAACAATAGCGGTAAAATTCACTTACTTCCACATCTTCGTCTTTGCGGAACCGCTCCAACAAATCACAGCCTATCGTCGTATGAGTCTTCATCGTTTCAAATTCTTCCGGCGTCAATTTCCCCGGTTTGAGCAAAATAGAATCCGGAATTCCAATCTTACCAATATCATGTAACGCTGCCGCTCTGGAAATCTCTGCGACCTGCTCTTCCGTAATTCCGTATTTCGGGAAGTATCTCATTAAGTACTTCAGCAAAATCCTCGTAAAATATTTGATACGTCGTATATGTTCTCCCGTCTCGGAACTCCGGAATTCAACAACGGAACTCAATGCCCCAATCATAAATTCATTATCGGCTCGCAGTTTCTTCTCCTGCTTGCGAATTGCTTCTTCCTGTTCTTTCAGACGAACTTCCATATTATGTCTGCTTTGGTACAGTTCAATAATATTTTTACTTCTCCGTTTGACAATATTAGGATAGAAAGGCTTATGCATAACGTCTGCCACACTGTAAGAATATGCACGGTCTTCGCTGTCCTGAACCGTTTCACTTGTAATCAAAATGACAGGTATCTTAGATAACAAATCATGTTGATTCATGTACTCCAAAACTCCAAAGCCATCTAGAACAGGCATTATGACATCTAGCAATATCAACACAATATTATTGTCACTCTCAATATGCTCAACCGCTTCTTTACCATTTGCTGCCTCGATAACATCGTATTCTTCCTCAAAGACACTGCTGAGAATCGCGCGATTTATTTCTTCATCATCTACAATCAATATCTGCTGCTTATTCATATCTCCTCCTCGTCTCCTGTTCCCATAATTAACTGTTTCTTCAACAATAAATGTTATCATTTTTGCATTTGAATGTCAAATTATTTCTAGTTTTTTTATGTGTCATTTTTTGTCATCGTATATGCATTCGCTTTGAGCCAATACTGCCTGAGTGCAAATACGGCAACAAGACAGAGTATAACACCGGCCAGCCTATAACGGATGTGCAAAAGCTTTATCTGTATTTCATATTCTTCTTCAATTACCACTGCTTCGTTTTCTATTTGAAAATTGCGTTTTTGCAAATTACTTATATGAAGTCCGTCCAAGTCATGCTTTTCAAACCGAACCCGCAAACTGTCGAATTCCTTTAAGAGTTTGCTTTCTTCCCATGAAGAATAGACGAAACCTTCCTCCTGCAAGGTTTCGTCCGTAATTACAATAAGTTGTGCGGTTTTATAGACAGACGGAGCTTCCATCCCATCCGAAGAATCCGATGGCGTTTCCACGGTATACCGTACAACAAACTCCGTCCCTCCCTGTATATGTTCGGGTTCCGGTAATTCGCTCCCCCCACCGCTTTCTTCGGTTAATGTCTGTCGAAATCCGGAGTACGCTTCCGTATTCATAAAAATCTTTTTTGTTCCCTCCGTCAAAGAGGCGCCAAACCTCTCATCCAAATATTCTTTTGACACCATAGTACAGTTCAACGCCGCCTGTGAATTTTTATAAGCTATTGTGATGGGCACTTCCTTTTGACGACTCACAAAAGCCACATCTTTGCTGCGCCGCAGGTCATCTATATGTTTCTGCGATATTAAGCCCTGATTGGAAAGTACATATTCTGCCGGCGAAGCCAAATACCGGTAAATCCCTCCTGCCTGAACAATAATATGAATAAGACATACGACCGCAATCAATACAAAAAGACTCATTATTTTGACGGCATCACTCTGCTTCCTAAACTGCAAATACTTTTTTAATCTATGTTTCATTTCCTACTTCCTCTCCCATTTTCTCTTTCTTTGACCGCTTCATAAAAAATATCAATAACGCCTGTATGAAAAATGCAGCAATGATTCCCATAACAATCCACCACTGTCTTGTATCATCCTCTAACTTATCACTGCCCTCCCTGCTCACCGGAGATAAAAGCGAAGTATCAAAAGTCTGTTCCTGCATCATCTCATTTCCCATATCATCCTCATAGTAAAAAATAACTTTGCCTTGCGTTTTACCATACAACGAATCTCCTGTAAGTCCCTCAGCAACGATTTCCATGGAGCCGGCCATCGAAGTTCCCGGTTCCATGTCTCCGATAAAAGCATAGCCGGAAGAGGATAATCCCTCCGCCTCTAATGCAGCACGGACATTGTAAAGTTTTCCTTTTCCTAAATTCATTGCCTGCGTCTGCAACTCCACTGTTTCACCTAATAACATTTGTTTTGGCACACAAAGCGGGGCAATTTCAATCTGCGCTTTCTGAAGAGCCGATACTTTTATAGCGCTTTGAATCGTATACGTTTTACCCTTGCTGTCAAAATAATCCATCGTGACGTCAATATTATACTGTGAGGACGGAGCTGTTGAATGGATTCGGAAATCAAACGGTATCTCGCATGTTTCCCCACATCCCAATGACTCTACAAAGGCACTGTTTGTCTTACTCATCAATTCTACATTTTCAGCGGGTGCAACAGACACCAACATATTTTTTACCCGCTCTTTCTTACTCGTATTGCGCAAGATAAGTTTCGCCCGAAATCGCTGGCCGCAGATGATTTTTTTCTTTGAAAACCGATAGGAATCAATCATTACTTTTGGTGTAAAAGGGGAATCTGTTTCTTCCCCCTTACTATCCTTCTTGGCCGCCCCCGTCCTTTTGCCGTCTTTGATAGTGACATATAGTGTAAAACTTTGATTTATCTCATTGCCAGCAGTGTCCTCTGCCGATACAGATATCGTTAGCGGATAGCTGCCGTTATAACGTTTTTTCTTAAGGCGCAATCGGAAAGCAACGAGATAACATCCAGTTTTTTCCCCTCCTTCCGCGGTTTTATAATAACCAAGAGAGACACTTTTCTCATAATTTTTGCAGACAAAGGGCTGCGTCTGCGACTCTGTCAATTGAAGACTCGCAGTCATCTGCTTATTTTTAAGTTCCTTTTTCGACAGCAGCGGGAGGACGACAATTGCTTTGCCTCCACTTATTTTCGGAACATAACCTTTCTCATAAGAAGTTGCCATCCCCTCATAAATATTTCTACTGTCTATGGCAAGAGCGGTTCCCCCTCCACCGTCCACTGTTTCTTTGGAATCGCCTTTTTCGGGTTGCACCTGTCCTGCTTGTTCCTGTCCTTTTTGTTCCTGCCCTCTTTGTTCCTGTCCTGCTTGTTCCTGCTCTTCTTGTTCCTGTTCTGCTTCCTCACTTTCCAGAGCACAAGCATATATTCCAAATGATATCTCCCGCAAGAAAAAACAGCACACAAAACAGCTGATTACAACTATTTTTTTCCATCTTCCATCTATCTTCATTTCTATTCCCTTTCCCCTCTTTTTTGCATACCGGATATTTCATGCACGCATCATATCACGCACATCATCGCAAAGCTCTTCAATATCCTGTGCATTGTGACTGGCAAGCAGAATCGATTTGCCGTCAGCTTTCAGTTCGTGAAGCAATGCCCGTATCTCCGCTACACCATACTTATCCAGTCCGTTTAACGGTTCATCCAGAATTAAAACATCCGGATTTTCCATAATTGCCTGTGCGATTCCCAGCCGCTGCCGCATTCCCAGAGAATATTTTGCGACAGGTTTTTTCATCGCCGCTTCCAATCCGACCCTCTTCATCGTTTCCTGAATTTCTTTTTTCCCGATACGCCCCTTTAAATCGGCAAGTATTTTTAAGTTTTTATATCCAGACAGATTGGGAATAAAGCCGGGAGTCTCTATAATAACACCCAAACGGTCGGGAAAATCCACCTCTTTTCCTACCCGCTTTCCATTGACAAGTACACTCCCTCTGTCACACTTCATAAAACCGCAGATACATTTCATAAGTACCGTTTTTCCACTGCCGTTATTGCCGACAACTCCGTAAATGCATCCCGGCGGTATGGAAAAACTGACATCGGATAATACCTGTTCTTTTCCAAATGATTTATATACGTTTTTTACTATAACGCCGACATTATTTTCAATTTTTGCACATTTACAAAATTTTTTTATGCTCATACCGAAATCCTCCTTTCATACATTCTTTAGTCTGACAGCAGCAAGCTGAACCCGCCGATTTGTCGACGTCAAACTATTTTCCGGTAAAGCGGAATGAATGATTCCTTACTTTGATAAGGGAACAGACAAAAAGTACGGCGCTGGCAAAGATAAAAAATGCGTAGGACTGCCATAAGCACGGCAGGTTATCATAGCCAAAATTATGCATGTAGTAGGTAGCATGATTTAACGGAGAAATCCAGCCGCTTAAAATGTTTGCAATCTGCATTCTTTCCATTGAAATTCCAAACCAATTTGCAATTATATCTGGATTCGTTATGACTCCGAACACGCTAAAAATAACGCCGCCAATCATACCGCCATTGTCGCGGCACAAATTTAGAAACAGAATAAGGCTTGTCATCGTTACGGCATAGCCTGTCACCAGTAAAAATATATGAACCGTACACCAATATGGTGATGTCAGTTCCATTACTTTAACAAAAGCGGGAACGGCAAGTTTCTCTCCTGTATTCGAATATCCCAAAATAGCTGCCGTATCACTCCAGATGTCTGCCGGATATGCCCTGCCTGCGGACAAAAAAATAGTTGCAGCAAAAATGAATAAAAGAAAAACAAACGTTGCCGACACCAGATACAAAATCTGTCCACACATCCATGTCCTTCGGTCTGTCCGCACTATAAAATACGGAACTTCGTTAGAAAGATTCGGCATATTGGAAAAGAGCAGAAGCAGTAAAATAGAAATCGCAAGCACCGACTGCGGATCTCCAAACGTCCAG
>CAJTLS010000019.1:0-14024 GCA_910577295.1 uncultured Eubacterium sp. | reverse complement strand
AAGGCTTCCAATCCCTGTAAACGAGTATCGTACGTCTGTGCAAACTGCATGACTTTATCGGATAACAAAAAACAGAAAATAAAGGCCAGCAGAAAGCATAAAATAATTGTTGAGTTTCTATGCCATTTGCGAAATCCCTCTCTGGCAATATACAGAACCTGCTTGATTTTACGCACGCGCCATACACCCCCTAAGAATCGAATAGTAAAATATTCCCATAATAGAAATCAGACCGGTAAGCATCAGAATAATGCCAGTGCCGCCAAACACCCATATATGTTTTCCCTCATACCATTCTACCGGATACAAGCAGTACAATGACTTGAAATACCGCTCACATAAAATAATCAGCATATAAAATATGACAAAGGAGCCTCCATAGGCGACATATCTGCTGTTAGCCGCGGCGGCAAGAACTGCCGCCGTTACCGCCCAAAACATACCGGAAAGAAAAATAAGAAAGATATCTATTTGCATCGGCTGCCCCTCTGCCGTCTGCGGGCAGAGAAAACAGGCAATGGCAAGCAAGGCTCCTCCACTTATCCCGCAAGATAAAAACTTTCCCCATATATAAGCATTTTGTCCGCATCTGGGCAGATACGATTTCAAAAAACCGCTCTGATACTCATCCAACCATGCAACTGAGTAGGGAAGAGACGGGAGCACAGGCACACTCATCTGAAACAACTCTGAGGAGGAACCAGAGTACAAAAGAATTATACACTCAACTACCAGTCCCGCCAGAAAATGCCAACTGTAAAAGGCCCGCTTCAAATCTGTCTCAAAACTATTCATATTAATACCCCAGTTCCTGATTAATGACAGATCCATCAATGGCATTAATAGAAAGGATATTGCCTGTTTTTTCATATCCATATTCATCCACTATCGTTCCTTGGAAATCCCATACAGGAACGATAAGTCCCGTATCAAAACTATCTTTTTCACTGATTCTTGTATACACGAGGCACACGTCGGTTACTTTTACAGATACGCCGCCATTCGCCAAATCCTCCTCTGAATCCGACTTATTGGCAATTACCACCATTTTCTCAAAGGTTTCTTTAACCTCTTTAAAAGGCTTAATTCTACTTTGTTCTACTACTGTCTCCTTAACCTCAAGCGGAGAAAGATAATGGAAATTTACAACCCCGCTGTCGTTGACACATATAGCAATAGCTTCACTGCCCCACATCTTTTGTACATAGCTTCCACTCTGCCAACCATCCGTATATTTAAAACCGGCCTGATTATTGACAAAGACATCATCCAGTTTTCTCAAATATAAAAAGTGCCAGACATTACGATAGACATTCTGCGCCTCATCTGCTGAAAGCAATTGCGCATACTTTCCCTTGTCAAAACATGCAAAATCGTTTAGTTTGAGCTTCCCAAGTAAATCCATCGCTTTCTTTTCGGCGTCTATTTCCGAAATAGTCAATTTTTCATTCTCCGCACATTTCACAGATGTAGTCGTTTCTTCTTTTGTTTCTTTTTCCACATTTTTTCCGCCGTCATAAAAGTTCGGTGTCTCATTCCCCTTAACGGGTACAATCATGGGAATATCATTTTTCACATCGGCATGATATACCGCCGAATCATAGGCCGTTTTGTTTACCGAATAGCGCAGACAGTTTCCATAGTTCGGCGAGTTTTGCAGAAACAGCGCATGATAGTTCCCATCTTTTGCATCGCTTACCCCGTAGAATACATCGCCGTTGCCATGCAATTCATGCAGCCATTGATAAAAGGTATTATGAGAATTATTTTTAAAAAGTTGGGAAATTTTCTGAATCGAGGCAGCCGCCGGATAATTCGTTAATTTAATGGAATCCGGTGCATTTTTGTATTCCTTTTTCAAATCAGCTAACTCCATCTCGTATTCTTCTACCATATCGCTATCGTTTGTTTTGGCGCTCTTCAATTCTTTTTCACAAAAGCTTATTTCCCGCGCAATTACAGACTTAGTTCTGACATCTGCCTTATCTCCCTCATAGTAAGCGATATCCGGCGTAAGCGTTTTTTTGACACGATTCAAAAAATCCTGTTTGATTTTTAAGGGGCTGACGCGATAAACAGATAGTTTATTTACTTTTGGCACCTCTACTTTTGCATTTACATCTACCGTTACTTTCATCTTCTTATCTTTAATCTGTGTTTGGTATGTCTCATATTTTTTTACTTCTTTCTGTACCTGTTTATAAGAACTTGTGTTCTCCTTCCTCTCTGCCTGCGTCAGCATTTTATCCATGTTCTTTTCTCGTACAATTGACTTTTCCGGATTGCTCTGACATCCAGCGAGCGTTATTACAATAAATCCTGTCATCATCCATGCCATACATCTTTGTCTTCTTTTTACTCCCATGCTAATCCTCCTTTTTTTCGTGACATCTTAGTTGAAAAACTTCAAAACCGCGGCATTTCGAAGCCGATATCAGACAACAAAAAGCGCCCTTGTTGAATTCATTGTAACATGGACGCATTTATCAAGTATTCATCAATATTTAAATAAATTGTAAAATCATACGGGTGCCCCTCCCAACTTCGCTTTCAATCTGGAGCAGACAGTTGTGTCGTTTCAATATCGTTGCCGTAATCGCCAGTCCAAGCCCACATCCGCCATTTTTCCTGCTTCTTGACTTATCAATCATATAAAAAGGCTCTAAAATTTTATCCTTTTCTTCCTCCGGAATGCCTTTTCCAAAATCTTCCACCACAATTCGGTTTTCTGAGGCAGTAGCAATGATGGTGTCTCCGCTTTTACTCGCCTTTCTGGCATTATCAATGAGATTAATCAGAACTTCGGAAAGCAAATCTGCATCTGCGAGAAATGTCTCACCACTCTCGTTGCATACTAATGTGATACCATCTTCGTCAAGACTGCGTTGGCATACTTCTCTGGCATTATAAAAGAGAGTATCTGCCGAGACTTCCGTCATTTGAATGGATTCATTTTCCTCCAACAACAGCAGATTCATCAGTTTTTTGGAAAGTCTCTCTAATCGGCAACTTTCCTCATAAATATAGGTAAGAGCATCTTCTGAATCCTGTTCCGATAATTTTACCGACAAAAGGGTTTTGGCATAACCGGAAATTGCCGTCATCGGTGTTTTCAGTTCATGCGTTAAATTCCCCATAAACAATGTCTGTCTGCACTCCACATCTTTCAGCTCTTCGATACGGGATTGCACCGCCTCGGCCATCTGATTAAAATTTTGGCTCAATTCGCCAATTTCATCCGCTTTTTCAACCTCAATACGGTTGCCGTAGTTCCCCTGCGCAATCTGTTTTGCACCGGTGTTCAGTTTTGACAGCGGTTGAAGCATTTTGCCAAGAATAAGGAAGAGTATGAGACAGGCAACGGCAGTAATTACAAATACCGCAATTGCCAGACCAATGCCAAGCATTCTTAAACGTTCCCCCACATAACTGATATCTTCCAGTTTGTAAATCGTACAGTCGGCCACATTGACGTTTCGATAAACTAAAAAATGTCTGCCCTCCCAGTACAAATCCGCACAATCCAGCGTCGGATAATCGTAATTATAGGCAGTCGTCATTTGTTCCGATTCATAATTCAGCGCTTCCAAATCGTTCTGCGAAAAAATAGTCGCATTAAAAATTTCATTTTTCTTTTCTGCCAAATTTGCAGCCTTATCTGAAGTATCCGCAAAACAAACAAGTAATTCATCTTGTCTTTGTTTAAAAATATATTCCAACACCACCCTGTCAATTTTTTGAGAATCGGCGCTGCTGATTTGTTCCATCTTGTTCTTTACCGAAGAAATGACCGTTTCCGCATTTTGGGAACTCCGGCTTCGGGCGGCGTCTATAGAATTGTTTTTTACAATATGATACACGGTGACGCTGCAGGCAATGGAAGAAAGAAGAATACTACTACAACATATAAGAATGATTTTTGTCTTAAAGCGCATGCATTTATTCCTCCAGTCGGTATCCCATCTTAGAAATCGTCTTAATATGATTCGCGAGGGAAAGTTTTTTGCGCAGTTGGCCGATATGGACATCTACCGTCCTCGTCTCTCCAACAAAATCAACACCCCATACCCTGCGCAACAATTCCTCTCTGGAAATCGCTATGTTTTTATTTCTTGCCAGTACACACAGCAGTTCAAATTCCATTGGTTTCAGAGGAATTTCTTTCCCGTTCTTCCGAACGGTATGCGCTGATATATTAATTTCCACATCTAAAAACCGGATGGTGTCGCAAAGTTTTTGTGTCCTCTCTAACACCTTTTCCATGCGAACCATGAGTTCTAACATCTCAAAAGGTTTCACAATGTAGTCTTCAGCACCACCCTGCAATCCCTGTACTTTTGATGCAATATCATCTTTAGCTGTCAGAAAAATAACAGGTATTTCATACGTTTTAATAATTTCAAACAACTCAAAACCATCCATTCCCGGAAGCATAACATCGAGTAAGGCAATATCATAGTCGTTTATCTGCCGAAGCGCCTTAGCAGCTTCCTCCCCATCATGGAAGAGGATAGTATGATATCCTGCCACAGTAAGATTCATTGATATCATTTTGGCAATAGAGATTTCATCTTCTACAATCAACACTTTATTGGACTCCATTTTTCGCCCTCCCTTGGAAATACAAACCTATTATGTCTGTGGTGTTTTTTCTGCTCTAGCATATTTATAACTATTATACTTGATTTCTTTCATTACATCAAATATTAATCTATATTGGATTGTGTCAAGTAAACATTGGCAAATATGTATGTTTTTTAAAACAAACAAATTGATTTCCACGCCTTTTCTGTTATAATTAAATTATTAAGAAAAATATGGTAAGCGAGGTGGACAAAATGACAAAACGTACCTTTCTATTATTAATTGTTATTTCTCTGGCAATGGCTTCCAGCGGTTGCGGAAAAGAGCGTCCTAAAATTAGCCTCTCTATTTGGACTTCCGCTGAAGAACAAGAGATTATGAAAGAAATGATTGAAACATTTAAGGAAAAGCATAAACAGGAAGCGCAATTTGAGATTACCATCAGCGAAGAAGATGAAAAAACGTGCCGGGATACAGTGTTGTCCGACCCTTCAGGCGCCGCCGACATTTATACTTTTGCTTCCGATCAGTTTGATGATTTAATAAGGGAAAATGCACTTCTCCCGATTACAGACAATGCCGAACAGATAATAGCAGAAAATGGCGGTTCAAATTCTGCCGCCGTTGAATCCTCTTCCAAGGAGGGAACTCTCTACGCATACCCAATGGTAGCCAGCAACGGATATTTTATGTATTACAACTCTGCATATTTTACGGAAAAAGACGTGACATCTTTTGATAATATTCTGAACATAGCTGCAAAGAACGGAAAAAAAGTTGCCATGGATTTCACGAGTGGATGGTATATTTATTCCTTTTTCAAAGGGGCCGGACTGGATGTGGACATGAACGAAGATGGGATTACGAATTCTTGTAACTGGAATGACAAAACAAGCACATATACCGGAGCAGACGTCGCAAATGCCATGCTTGCCATCGCAAAACATCCCGGTTTTATAAATTGTACCGACGAAGATTTTTTAAAAGGCGTAAAAGATGGAACGATTATCGCAGGAATTAATGGTGCATGGAATTCCAGCGCTATCGAAAAATCATATAAGGAACATTATAACGCAGCCAAACTTCCCACCTATACTCTTGCAGGAAAACAAGTTCAGATGCATAGCTTTGCCGGATACAAATTAATGGGAATTAATGCATCTGCAAAACATCCCGAATGGGCTATGCGCCTTGCTGCATGGCTGACAAATGAAGAAAACCAAACAACACGTTTCCGCAAAAGAGGGGAAGGACCTTCCAATATAAAAGCCGCCGCATCCAAAGAAGTTCAAGCTGCTCCGGCAATTAAAGCGTTGGGAGAACAGTCAAAATACAGTCACCTTCAGCATGTAGCAGAAACCTTTTGGACTCCGACATTTAAGTTTGGTACCATCATTGCGGGAGGCAACCGGGACAAAATTGATTTACAGAAACTATTAGATACAATGACACAAGATATTACGTCTAAGTCAGAAAAATGAGGTTATAAAGCAAGATGATGAGAAAAATTGTTTCCAAGATGAAGAGTATTCCTTTTCGGGTCTTTATAATGGTATTATCCGCAGGCATAATCGGTATTTCCGGTGTGCTAATATTAAAAAATAATATTGACAGACTCTCCGATAGCTATCGGGAAATCATCGAAGAACATAATGTAAACAGGGTCTATATGGAGCAGATTAGTCAATTTCTCTACCAACATCGTTCGATTGTCGCCATCCACGTAGCGTCAAAAGAGGATACAGACCACGCCAGATACGAGAAAGAAGAACAGCAGTTAAGAAAAAAAATGGATAAACTTTTTGTTCAATTTCGTCGGCGCATGGCAGGTAATGAGCGGGAACAGGTGTATCACCGCGTATATTCTGATTATTATAGTTATCTTCAAAATGTAGACATTACTCTGCAGTTAAGTCGGGAAGGAAGCGTGGAAACCTCCGTTTTTTATTTGACCGGACAGATGAGCGGTTTTATAGATAGCGTAAATACAAACCTTTCCAAATTAGAACAACTTACTCTTAAAGAAATGAAACTGGCTAAAGATAAAATGAACTCATATATCGATATTTCCCGCCTCAGTACTACCGTCTGCATCATAATGATTTCCGTGACTATGCTTATTTGTTTGATTTACTGTGTTACCATTACAAGCCACTTGAATCACTATAAAGAAAATTTGGAACGGGAAATTGAAAAGAAGAATCTGTCCATTACGAGGCATAACGAAAAGATGTTATCTCTGCAAGATAATATTATTATCGGTATGGCTAATCTTATCGAGAGCAGAGACGGAGATACCGGCCAACATATAAAACGTACAAGTTTTTATGTTAATCTTCTTGCACGCGCCATTAGAAACAAAGGTCTGTATACGGATATACTCACTGACAATTACATAGAACTTCTGACAAAAGCTGCTCCTATGCATGATATTGGAAAGATTATTGTTCCTGACCATATTTTACAAAAACCGGGCCCCCTTACGCCGGAAGAATTTGAAGCCATTAAACATCACTCTGCTGCCGGCGGCAAAATTGTCAAGGAAGTGCTGGGCTTTATTGAGGAAAAGGATTATATTGAGATTGCTTCGGATATGGCTGCACATCATCATGAAAAATGGAATGGCAGCGGATATACAGAGGGTCTTGCACAAGAAGATATTCCTCTATCTGCGCGCATTATGGCTATCGCAGATGTATTTGACGCCTTGGTGTCAAAACGGTGTTATAAATCTGCCATGTCGGTAGAAGAAGCGTTCGCGGAGATTAAAAAATCCTCCGGAACGCACTTTGACCCACAGCTTGTAACAATATTTCTTGGGCTTAAAGATGAAATTATGGAGTATTTAAACGCAGCATGAATGCCACATCACAAAAATAATCCCCCCAGCTAAAGTGAAAATGTGGTGGACACAAGAAAAAGCAGGCTACCCTACTATCGTTCCCCCGTTTGGATGTAACACCTGCCCCGTCATGTAACTGGAATCATCCGATGCCAGAAATACATAACACGGGGAAACTTCACATGGCTGTCCTGCGCGGTTCATTGGCACATGGGATGTACCCTTTCCAAAGGTAGCGACTTCTTCTGCCGAATAGGATGCCGGAATTAGAGGCGTCCATATCGGACCGGGCGCCACTCCATTTACCCGAATCCCTTTTTCCACCAGAGAGAGTGAAAGCGACCGCGTCAAGGCTACAATCGCCCCCTTGGTCGCACTGTAATCAATAAGGTCCTTATTTCCCTCGTACGCCGTTACCGATGTCGTATTAATAATACTTGCACCCTTTTTCATATACGGTAATGCATACTGAATTAAATAGAAAAATGAGAAGACATTATTTTTAAAAGTAAATTCTAACTGCTCCTGCGATATATCCAAAATACTCCGCTGAATAAACTGAACGGCATGATTATTCACCAGAATATCCAGTTTCCCAAAATAACTGACAGTCTTATCGACACAGTATTTTGCAAAAGAAGGTTCCTTTAAATCCCCGCACAGCAGTAACGCCTTACCACCCAACTGTTCAATCCGTTCTGCCGTTTCCCTTGCATCCCTTTCTTCATCATAATACACAATGACAACAGAGGCACCTTCCTTTACAAAATCATAAGCAACTGCTCTTCCAATTCCGCTATCACCGCCTGTAATCAGCGCCACTTTATTTTCTAGCTTACGACATCTCTCTCCACACTCCGAGAGCGGCAGCGGTTCCATTACATATTCATACCCCGGCTGTCTGTCCTGATGCTGCGGCGGAAACGCCCTGTTCTCTTTGTCACACTCTGCCATACAATCGCACATACTATTATTTCTCAAATCACATACCTCCCCAACCATCTTATATTCCATCTTATTCCATTTACAAGATATGGTTAAAAAGGTTTGCCCGTTACCGGAACATTTCAGCATTTCTCTGAAAAAAGCTCATAAAATGCGGGCTCAAGTCCAGATTGAAACGCTACTTTCTGCGATTTAATGTGACTTTCAACCGTCGCATATGTCGGAACAATTCCCCGATTCAACAGCTCCTGTTTTAAACATGTTGTCACATAGGAACCGACACCCTTTCCACGCCCTTCCTGCGTAACATTCACACCAATCTGCCATAATCGCTCACAATCTCTTGTCGCACTTGCCATCCCTAATATCGCATCACCATCTACCGCACACACAGCAAGCATATCCGGAGTATTTTCATCAAACAAAAGAGCCTCCCAGAATCGGTCATCTCCCCGAAAAATATCTATTTCATCTTTCTCGTACCACTTTATTTCAAACCTTTTCTCTATCGAAACCGATTTCTGTGCAGGAATATAATGATGATGGATATCCGCCAGTTTTTGCCCATATTCCAACAGCTTATTATTTATCGCAATCAGATTCTCCGGTTCCGCTAACCAGATTCCATTCTGCCCCTGAAATGTCTGCATACACCATTCCAGCAGTCCCGTATCCGCCATTACTAGCAATTTCTCATTATATACTGCCATTTTCAACAATGTACCGGCATTTCCGATTGGTCTGGCATTTTTATTCGCTTTCAAAACCCGATAAATGTTTTCGCTGTTTTTTATATCCTCAATCGTGCAGTCGTAATCAACGGCCAACTGTTTTTCCAGTATATCTGTATACCTATCCCCCACAGTATTTCAACCTCCTGTTTCCATACTTTATAATACCAGTGCTTTTTTAGGGCAAAAATTCGAACATTTGCCACACCCAATACACTTGCTATAATCAATTTGAGGCGCTTCAAAATCTTTTTGGCTCAACGCTCCAACCGGACAGACTTTTACAGCAGGGCACTTGTGATTTTGAGGGCAATTATCAATTATTATATGTAATTTATTCTCCGCCATTTTATCTCCTTTCTGATATCCAATCTGTCTCAAATACTCCAACTCTCTATTTGAGTAACAATCATATAAGTATACTAACACAATCGGCTGAATATTTCCAAGTGTTTCACATCTTTTCTTGAAATTATTTTACAACTATCAACATGTATGCTTCTGTGCAATTTCTGCTGCAGTCATAACGGTATTCATGGCCATCCCGCATTCCAAAGCTATTGTCATATACTTATTGCTATAACTTAAACCATAATTTGTTAAATCCCTTATTTCCCATTTATCGGAATCTAAGTTGTCCGCTCCATTTTTTACAAAATCTTTTATAATGCTTTCTGAAAAAGTAGTGATGCATACCTCCGGAAAACCAGAAATCTTTTCCGTTGCATCACAAGGATTCAGAAATGCATTTTTATGGGAATAAAAATGATTAAAAATTGTCGCCATCACAATCACTCCTCACTAAAATTTTTCTGATTTCTTTTATGATTCTGGAAGGGATTTCTTTATCAATAGGCATCAACTTACTATACATTCTCACCCCCTGATAGGAAAATACAATCAAATCAAAAACAGCGGCAATATCTACCTCCTTAAACTCCTGTCTGTCTATTCCATATTGTATTAGCTTTTTCCATGTATTGGCAGATATTAAATATTGCTCATATAACGCATTCTTTTGGCGCGCAACATCATGGATACTAAAATACTCATATATCGCCACGCTTAACGACGATTGACTGTCGATCATTTCATTCTCATATTTGTATAAAATATCCTCTAATATCGTTACCGCCGATTGATTTTGTTTTATTCTTAAATCAATTTCATTATCTTGCTGACCCATCATGTCATCAATAATCCCTTGGAAAATTTGACGTGTACTTTCATAATGACAATACAAACCACCTCTGCTTAATTGCGCAGTTTCGCAAATATCTTTCATTGTTACCTGTTTAAAGCCTTTTTCAGCAAATAAGGAACAGGCACATCTTTTAATATGTTTCCTCGTTTCCTCTCCTCTTTTATTCATATACACGCCACCTTTCCGACACTTGTGTCCGAAAATATTGTACGACACCCGTGTCGGAAAGTCAAGATAATATTACTCTTTTTCCATATTTCTAAAAAAGCTCATTGCAGATAGGCCTACAATGCAAACCATGATACCAGTCGGGATTAGGACAAAATATACGGCACTGTGAAATCTGTCAAACAGAAAACCATACACAATTTGTCCTATAGGTTGGACGCACAAGGTAACCGTTGATGTATAAGCCATCACTTTTCCTATGAAATGATTTGGCGTCCTCTGCTGTATAAGGGAAACAGCATAAATAGAAAATATACTGATGACAACCTGCATACCGCAAAAGGATACAATCGTAACAATATATTTTATGATGGCACTCACGGGCAAGAGGTAAACGATACCGGCAGGAATAATAAAAATACCCAGAGAAGCAAGCAGGACAGATAATTTATGTATTTTCAATCTTTCTGCCAAAACTCCTGCGGCAATGCTCCCAAAGATTGTGGCAACTGCTAACGCACTTTCCGCACCCCCATAATATCTTGCATTAAATCCAAGAACAGTCCGCACAAGAAAGGGAAGCCCGATTATGGTAATTCCCATAACAAAAAATCTTGAGATTGCTGTTAAGAGCAGCATCTTCCCTATACTCGTCTGTTCTTTTGAAATATACTGCATACTTGATAACAAGTCCTGCTTCACAATCTGAAGCACGCCGCCTTGATTTTGAGTGCGCTGATAACTCAGTTTGATAAAACTTTCAAACAGGGCAGTAATAAAAAAACAGACAACGCTTGCATACATTACGGGTTTCAGTCCAAGCATAGCATACAGTACGCCGCCAAGCAAAGGGGCAATCAGATAGGATAAAGAAGCCACTTGATTTACAACGGCATTTCCTTTCATAATATTATCGCCTTGTAACATAGTGGGAATACACGCCTGAACGGTAGGCGTTTCGAATGCTCCCAAAATAGAAAGCAGGATAAGCAATGTGCTGATTACGGCAATAGCATTACTTCCCGACAAGACTAGTGCCGCACCTAAAACTGATACGCCAGTCAACGCGTCTAACGCTACCATGATATTCCGCCTGTCCATTCTGTCCGCCAAGATGCCGCCAAGCGGCGACAAAAGAATTGTCGGGATGGTCGCAGCAGATAATATACCTGCAAATATGGCTGCCGAACCAGTCACTTCCAGTACATACATAGATAATGCCAATTTCAATATAAAATTTCCAAATAATGAGGTTAGCTGTCCCAAAACAAGAAGCGTAAAATTTTTTGTAAATAATTTTTCCGTCATAACTCGTGCCCCCCGTTTTCCTTATTGTTGCCAGTCTTTTGCGGCATAGCGGTTTGCCCACAGGACGTTTTCGTAATATCAGTGATAAATTTTTCTGTAAAGGAAGTCGTGTCATCATCATAAAGCGGCAGTCCCATATAGGCCAATACTTCTGTCACAAAACGGTATTTATGAAGCAGTTCCTCTTCTGTGGCAGGGAATACTGACGGCATGAGCCAGAAGTTAATAAGCGGCAAAAGCTCGGAAAGCTCTCTTGTGTATTCCGTCTTAATCGAGCCGTCCCTTTTCCCCTCCTCCAACAATTCCAACCACAAGGGAGTTAATACACGCCTGTTTTCTCCAACTGCCGCCGCTAAAATGTGCGAATCTTTCAAAATCGGGATTGCCTCCCTGTTCATCTGATTTCGTTCAACATCCGACTGATTCAGCGCAAGCAATGACCTGATTTTTTGCAGAGCGTTCAATTCATCTCTCCCCCTGACTGCCTCAAACGGATTGTTTTCAAAAAACATTTGATTGCCTAATGCGTACATCACTTCCTCTTTGCTTTGGAAACAACGGTAAAACATTCCTTTTGCCCCGCCTGCCATGTCCATAATGTCGGAAATTGAAGTTTCCTCATATCCCTTAGAAATAAATAAGTTTTGGGCGGCATTTAAGATTTCTTTTCTCCACTCCTCCGGTGTCTTTTTTACAGGTCTAGCCACTGTTCCCTCTACCTCCTTATATAGTTATTGACTTTCGGTCAATAACTATTTTACTACGCCCAATTTGTTTTTGCAACAGAATATAAAAGATTTCTTCAATTGAAGTTAATCTGACAATGACAAGTTGCCCCCCCTTTTTTGGCCACCATCAAACTAACTTCCTATATACTCATTTGATTTCTCGGATGAAATGCTTCCAATATTTTTTTCTTTTGCTCTGACGCAACATTTGTATAAATCTGCGTTGTCACAATGGAGGCGTGACCAAGCAACTGCTGAATGATGCGTATATCTACCCCTTTCTCCAATAGTAACGTTGCAAAAGAATGTCGTATCATATGAGGAGTAATATGCTGCTCAATTCCGGCAGCTTTTGTATAATGCTGGAACATAAGCCGTACTGATTGCGTTGATAGTGGTTCCCCATATCTATTTACAAAAAAGTTTTTCTCTATTTCCTTTTTAAACGCTCTCTCATACTCCTGCAGCAACTGTAACACCGTAGTATTTCCTATTGGAATAATTCTCTCTTTTGAGCCTTTTCCATAGACACAAATGGTTCCTTTTGACAAATCAATGGCATCCCGAGGTATTTCACACAGTTCCGAGATTCGCATTCCTGTCATAAAAAGTAATTCAACCACGCATATATCCCGAAGCAGCAACCGCCGTTTCCATTTTGACAATTCACCATTTCCTTTCTGTTGATGCATATACTTTAATAATTTTTCAATAACTTCCTGCGAGACACTACGTGGAAGTAATTGCTCCTCCTTAAACCGAACGCGGACTCTGTTAAAAGGATTGCTTTCTATCCTTTCCTCATAATCCAAATAATTAAAAAAAGCCTTTACACTGGCAATCTTCCGCTTAACGGTACGCTGTTTATATTTATCGTGCAAGTAATCCAAGTAACTGTTAATTCCTTTCTTATCAAAAGATAATTGATTTACTTCCAAGTAATCCAGAAATTGGCTTATATCTATCCTATATGCCTTTACTGTTTTATCATTCAACTCTCTTTGAACCTCGCATACGTGTAAGTAATTCTTCATTTCCCGGATTATTTCTGTTGCATCCATGTTCCATCCTCCTGATTATAATTTTTGAGAACAATTATAACAGAACTTTGGTAGGGATAATTGATAATTATCGGGAGAAAGAGTTGTGAAACTTGAGATAATTAAGGACTATCTGAGAGTAGAAAAATTAGAATATTAGAGGCAGAATTATGATTAGAACCAGAAAAATTCAATTAATAAATAGTTTAAAAGAGAATTATAAAGAATCTTTAATTCTTAACCCAACAGAAAACATCCCATTTTATTCAAATGATAACTTGGATTTTTTAGAAGGGATGTACATTCCAGAGGAAGTACGAGATGAGAATAGTAAAGTAATTTTCGCTGGAAGAAATAATTTAAATAAGTTATATGATGATTGGTGTAATTATTTAGGGGCACAAGCAGTCACTTTTAAACCACATTCGGGATTAGATGCACATATTTCTGCATTTATGTCTATGGGTGAAATTG
>CAJTLS010000018.1 GCA_910577295.1 uncultured Eubacterium sp. | reverse complement strand
CAACTCTGTCCACGTATTTCAAGTATCCGGAAGCGGTCAGACGTCTGATCTACACGACCAATGCCATTGAGGGGTTTAACCGCCAGTTGAGAAAGGTGACAAAATCCAAGACCATATTTCCATCCGATGACAGTCTGTTGAAAATGCTGTATCTGGCAACCATGGACATAACAAAGAAGTGGACAGGCCACCGTCAGGACTGGGGCCAGATCCATTCACAGCTTGAGATCTATTTTGAAGAACGGCTGGAAAATCGAATGTTCTAAGACGGGCTTTTATCGCAGGTCTTATTGACATGCAAAAAAATCCTTGTATAATACAGGTAAGAGCAGAACCTAGATTTTTGGCTCTGCTCTTTGTAACTATCAATGTATCTTATATCAGTTTTTTGAGTTTACACAAAACTTGAAAGTCTCTCTGGGTCTGTTTTTTCAGTAAATCTTAGATAGATAGTTTTTAGTTGTTATCTGCTTCAGCCATTTTCATAGCGCGGACTTTCGTGGAAAGACCGAACAGATTAATAAATCCTTCTGCATCATGGTGGTCATACAAATCTCCCGTAGTAAACGAGGCAATGCTTTCGTTGTATAAACTATAAGGTGAAGTTGTGCCTGCCTTAATGATGTTACCTTTGTACAGTTTAAATTTCACTTCTCCGGTTACATAGCGTTGTGTAGATTCAATAAATGCCTGAACTGCCTCGCGCAGAGGAGAGAACCATTTTCCCTCGTAACAGATTTGGGCAAGTTTATTTCCCATATCCATTTTAACGGCATAAGTATCACGGTCAAGAATCAACTCCTCTAACTGCTGATGTGCCTCGTATAAAATAGTTCCGCCCGGTGTCTCATAAACGCCGCGTGATTTCATGCCGACTACGCGGTTTTCTACGATATCTATGATACCAATTCCATGTTTGCCGCCGAGTTCATTTAAGGTACGGATGATATCGGAGACTTTCATTTCTTTTCCGTTCACACTCTTTGGAATACCAGCTTCAAATGTCATAGTAACATATTCCCCGTCTTCTGGAGCTTTTTCTGGTGTTGTTCCGAGAACAAGAAGATGTTCATAATTAGGCTCTTTGTCCGGCTCTTCCAATTCCAGACCCTCATGGCTGATGTGCCATAAGTTGCGGTCGCGGCTGTAGCTGCTATCCGCAGAGAATGGGAGATTAATTCCGTGCTCTTTGCAGTAGGCAATCTCGGATTCGCGGGAATCCAACGTCCATTTGTCATTTCTCCATGCAGCGATTATTTTAAGGTCGGGAGCTAACGCCTTGATTCCGAGTTCAAAACGAATCTGGTCGTTTCCTTTTCCGGTTGCGCCATGGCAGATAGCCGTAGCATTTTCCTTGCGGGCAATTTCAACGAGGCGTTTTGCGATTACCGGACGTGCCATGGATGTACCGAGCAGATATTTGTTTTCATAGACAGCATGCGCCTGTACGCATGGGATAACATATTCATCACAAAATTCGTCAATGACATCTTCGATGTATAACTTGGAAGCGCCACAGAGTTTGGCTCTTTCTTCCAAACCATCTAATTCTTCTCCCTGTCCACAGTCGATGCAGACACAGATTACTTCATAATCAAAGTTTTCCTTCAGCCACGGAATGATTGCTGTTGTATCCAGACCGCCGGAATAAGCCAAGATAACTTTTTCTTTCATAGTAAAACCTCCATATAATTATTGATTAGGATACCGGGACAATTGTCAGGGTAAAATCCAACTGCTATTAAATATACACCACTTATGCATAATATGCAAGAGAAAAATAAATAAAATTTGTTTTTGCGCATACAAAATTTAATTAAAGTATTGCATATTTATCGGAAAGGATGTATAATAAATAAAGTTTCTGAATAAAGTGAATAAATATTCATTATTTATGCATAAAACAAAAGGAAATGAGGTAGAGGTTGAAAAATTACGCTGATGCTCTGATTTTTCAACCAACAATTTGCTTTTGAGCGAAAGCAAATTGCTTTGTTCCGACACGAGAAACTCTTCAAGTTTTCTCGTGCGGTTCTTCGCGATAAATCGCTCAGAAATGAGGTAGAGTATGATTAAGGTTGGAATTATTGGTGCAACCGGATATGCCGGTCAGGAATTGGTTCGTCTGCTTCTGCAGCATAAAGAGGCGGAGATTGTCTGGTATGGTTCAAGAAGTTATGTAGATGAAAAATACAGCGCCGTATTTGGCAATGTTTTTGAAATTGTAGAAGATTTATGTAAACCGGATGATTTGCATGAGCTGGCAAGACAGGCCGATGTGATATTTACTGCCACGCCGCAGGGTTATCTGGCGGGGGTACTCGACGATGAAATATTGTCAAATGCAAAGGTGATTGATTTGAGTGCGGATTACCGCATTAAAGATGTAGCTGTCTATGAGAAGTGGTATGGGATTGAGCACAAAAGCCCGCAGTATATCGAAGAAGCGGTTTATGGTCTCTGTGAGATAAACCGTGAGAAAGTAAGGAAAGCAAGACTGATAGCGAATCCGGGATGTTATCCGACCTGTTCGACTTTGACGGTGTATCCGTTGGCAAAAGCGGGACTGATAGATATGAGTACACTCATTATTGACGCCAAATCAGGCGTCTCCGGCGCTGGTCGTGGAGCCAAGGTGCCGAATTTATATTGTGAGGTAAACGAGAGCTGCAAGCCGTATGGCGTGGCTTCCCACCGCCATACACCGGAAATTGAAGAACAGTTATCGTATGCCGCCGGAACCGACGTCACGCTCAGTTTTACGCCGCATCTGATACCGATGAGCCGCGGGATTTTGATAACGGCTTATGCGAAATATAAAGAGGGTACGACGAAAGAACAGATTCGCATGGCTTACGAGGAAGCGTACAAAAATGAGTACTTTGTCCGTTTGCTGGAAGATGGCGTATGTCCAGAGACAAGATGGGTAAAAGGCAGTAATTTTGTTGATGTCGGCGTCAAAATGGATGAGAGAACCGGACGGGTAATTATGATGGGCGCGATGGATAATATAACAAAAGGAGCTGCCGGACAGGCTGTCCAAAACATGAATCTTTTATTTGGTCTGGAAGAAACGGAAGGAATTCGTCTGATACCGATAGTACCATAAGGTGATTGGCGCTGCCGATGCGGTATGCGTGCGGTTCTTCGCGATAAATTGCTTGGAAATGGAGGATAAGGAAATGATGAAACAGATTGAGGGTGGTGTAACGGCGGCAAAGGGATTTCAGGCTGCGAGTGCAGCTACGGGAATGAAATATCAGGGGCGCACGGACATGGCGCTTGTATATACGGAGAAACCGGCAGTTTGTGCGGGAACTTTTACAACAAACGTAGTAAAGGCGGCTCCGGTACTTTGGGATAAAGAGATTGTTGACAAAGGAGGCGCCGTTCATGCCGTTGTATTAAACAGTGGGATTGCTAATGCCTGTACTGGAGAAGAGGGAAAGAAGCTCAATTATGTGATGGCGGAAGAGGTTGCCGGACAGCTTGGCATTAAGGTGGAAGAGGTGCTGACTGCCTCGACGGGAGTGATTGGTATGCCGCTCGTGAAAGAGGAGCTGCAAAAAGGAGCAGAGCTTTTAGCCAAAGGAATTTCTGATGATACAGCCGCAGGATTGAAAGCGGCAGAGGCAATTATGACAACGGATACCGTGTCAAAGCAGTCTGCGGTAATGGTAGAAGTTGGCGGCAGAACATTTTATGTCGGCGGTATGAGCAAAGGTTCGGGAATGATACATCCCAATATGGCGACGATGCTCAGTGTGACAACGACAGATGTGGCGATTGCGCCGGATTTGCTACAGGAAATCGTGAGCGAGGCGGTAGAGGATAGTTTCAATATGATTTCCGTAGACAGGGATACATCGACGAACGATACCTATCTCGTACTTGCCAATGGGGAATCAGGAATAACGGTTGAGAGGGGGACAAAAGAGTACGATGCCTTTAAGGAGGCAGTAGTTTTTGTGTCTACCGAACTCGCAAAGCAAATGGCGGCAGATGGCGAGGGGGCTACAAAATTGCTGGAAGTACGGGTTATTAACTGCCGCACGAAAGAAAATGCCAGACTTCTTGGCAAATCCGTTATTACTTCGAATCTTGTGAAAACTGCCTTATATGGGAGCGATGCCAATTGGGGCCGTATTTTGTGTGCTCTTGGCTATTCGGGAGCAGAGTTTCAGCCGGAGGATATCACAGTAACGATTTGTGCCGGTGACAGGGAGATGGTTTTAGTTAAAGATGGCGTTGCGGCGGATTACAGTGAGGAAGTGGCGACACAATTACTTCGTCAGGAAAAGGTGACTTTTATTTGCGATATGAAAGAGGGAACGGCAGAAGCTGTCGCCTGGGGGTGTGATTTGACGCACGAATATGTGACAATTAATGGAGATTATAGAAGTTAAGGAAAAGGAGAGACATAAAAGATGGAACAGACAATGGACGATGTACTGATTAAGGCGGAGACATTGATTGAGGCCTTGCCTTACATACGGGATTTTAATGGCAAACGGGTAGTTGTCAAATATGGTGGAAGCGCGATGCTTGATGAACAATTGCAAGAGTCGCTGATTAAAGATGTGGCGCTGTTAAAGCTTGTCGGCATGGAGCCGATTATTGTACACGGAGGAGGAAAGGAAATCAACAAGTGGCTTGGCTATATGGGAAAGAAGAGCGAGTTTGTCGAGGGACTTCGTGTGACGGACGAGGAGACGATGGAAGTTGCCGAGATGGTTCTTGGCAAGGTCAATAAGCATCTTGTCCAGATGATGGAGAAACTCGGAGTAAAAGCGGCGGGAATCAGTGGAAAAGACGGCGCTACCATGCTCTGTAAAAAGAAGACGGTGAACGGTAAAGATATCGGATTTGTGGGAGAAGTAACTTCTGTAAATTCCGATTTGATTGATACGCTCATTGCACAAAATTTTGTTCCGATTATAGCGCCTATCGGCATGGATGAAAATTTTCAGGCTTATAATATTAATGCCGATGAGGCGGCAAGCGCCGTTGCAAAATGTATTCGTGCGGAGAAGTTAGCCTTTATGACGGATATTGAGGGGGTTTGTCTGGACCCGCAGGACCCGGAGACGCTCATTTCGGTATTGCCGGTCTGTGAGGCAAAGCGTCTGATTGAAGACGGCACGATAGGCGGTGGTATGATACCGAAAATACGCAATTGTATCGAGGCGGTAGAACAGGGTGTGAACCGTGTCCATATACTGGACGGACGGAGGGAACACTGCCTGTTACTGGAGTTCTATACACATAAGGGAATTGGTACGGCAATTATCAATAACCGCATAGATTTGTATCCGCATGAAAAGCGGGAAATATAGCAGGAGGATTCGTGCGATGAAGCAGATGATAGAAAAATCGGAACAATATCTCGTGCATTCCTATAACCGTTATCCAGTTGTACTGGATTATGGAAAGGGAGTGTACCTTTATGACACGGATGGCAAAAAATATTTGGATTTTGGCGCCGGTATAGCAGTCTGTGCTCTCGGGTATGGAAATGAAAGATTTGAGAGGACCCTCAAAGAGCAGATAGATAAAGGTATTCATTTTTCTAACTATTTTTATTCGGAGCCATTAATGCGTGCTGCCAAAGGACTGGCAGAAGCTGCCAGAATGGATAAAGTTTTTATGGCAAACACGGGAACGGAAGCGAATGAGGGAGCGTTGAAACTGGCCCGCAAGTATGCCATTATGCATGGTTATGAAGAGAGGCATGAGATTATTTCCATGGAAAAGGCATTTCATGGCAGAACGCTAGGAGCCTTATCGGTTACCGGTACGGAAAAATACCGCGAGCCGTTTAATCCATTGATTGGCGGCGTCACTTTTGCTCAATACAATAATCTGGAAAGTGTAGAGAAAAGTATGACGGACAAGACATATGCGGTTATCGTCGAGGCAGTACAGGGAGAGGGCGGTATTTATCCGGCGGAGCCGGAGTTTTTGCGTGGGATACGAAGTCTTTGTGATTCTCATGACTGTATGATGATATGCGATGAAATACAGTGCGGTATGGGACGCACTGGAAAGATGTTTGCCTATGAGCATTACGGCGTCAAACCGGATATTGTAACGATGGCAAAAGGCATTGGCAACGGTATGACAGCAGGGGCAATTGCAACGACGGAAAAGATTGCGGCGGCGCTTGTGCCGGGAGACCATGGAACGACATTTGGAGGAAATCCTCTGGCGTGTGCAGCAGTAACAGCTACGTTAGACGAATTTGCAGAAAAAGACATTCCGGCACATGTGACGGAGATGGGAGAGTATCTGGCAGAACGTCTGCAATACTTAGTTGAAACAAAAGATGTGGCCAAAGAAACGCGGGGACTCGGTTTGATGCGCGGTCTGGAGTTGACAGAGCCGGCGAGTCCTTATATTTTGAAAGCGTTGGAAAAAGGACTCATTCTGATGAGCGCTGGCACACACGTCATTCGTTTTATTCCGCCTCTGATTATTGAGAGAGCGCAGATTGATGAAATGATTGCCATTCTGGAAGAGATTTTGTGATAGCAATCGTCAGGTTAAAAGAGAATTGTATAAAAGCACCGGATATTTCTCATACTTATTGTAGGATTAGATGTCGGGGTCAAAATGCCTTTTGGCCTCAACATCTTAGTTATGGAAATGAGGTGCTTTTTTATGTGGGGAATTATCATTGCGGCAGTATCAGGAGCCTTGATGAGCATACAAGGGGTTTTCAATTCAGAGGTAACAAAGCAGACAAGTGTCTGGCTGGCGGCGTCTTTTGTGCAGATTACCGCTTTTGTCGTCTGTGTGGCTGCATGGTCCATTACTGGAAGGGACGGCACAGTCGGCAGTTTGTGGCAGGTATCTCCGCGGTATATGCTGCTTGGCGGAGCGATTGGCGCCTTTATTACCTATACTGTTATTTTGAGTATTAATGCGATTGGACCGGCGAGGTCAGCGATGTTTATTGTATCGGTACAGATGCTTGTATCCTATCTCATTGAGTTATTTGGCCTCTTCGGCGTCGATAAGCAGCCCTTTGAATGGCGGAAATGTATCGGCGTAGCGGTAATTATTGCCGGCATTATTACTTTTAAATGGAAATAAAAAAGTTTTAGTTGTCAAAGTTCCATTTCATTGGTAAAATATTTTTGTACACATATATCCTTTTCTGACCCAAAAGGATGAAGTGAATGGATAAAAAGAAAACGATACGAATTATTATTGGAGTTATTTTGTTTCTTGTTTTTGGAAGTATGTATGTCCTGTATAAGCATTCGTCAGGCGATGAAATCGTAGTGACAGAAGATTTTTCGGATGGAGAACTTTCACAAAGAAGCGGAAAAGCGGAGAGCACTGCCGCGGCATCATCACAATCCGGACATACGGGAATTTATGTCCACATTTGCGGTGAAATAAAAAAGCCGGGCGTCTATACTTTTGAAAAGGAACCCCGTGTAATCGAAGTGGTAGAAAAAGCGGGCGGATTTACAAAGAAAGCAAAACAGGATTGCGTCAATATGGCGCAGCTTGTTTCGGATGGAACACAGCTTTTTATCGCGGGAAAAGAAAAAGTTTCCCAACAAAGGGAACAGGAAGCAAAGGAAGAGTCAGATTCCGGCAAAGTTAATATCAATACCGCTTCGAAAGAAGAATTGATGACATTAAGTGGGATAGGGGAATCCAAAGCGGCGCAGATTCTTACATATCGGGAAACTATCGGAAGATTTGCAAAAATCGAAGATATTAAAAACATATCGGGTATTAAGGATGGCGTCTTTAGTAAAATTAAGGATTATATTACGGTATAACGTATGTAGTGGAGGCATGTTGGTATGGCAAGAAAAGTATTGGTTGTAGATGATGAAAAATTGATTGTTAAAGGAATCCGCTTCAGTTTAGAGCAGGACGGCATGATAGTAGATTATGCCTATGACGGAGAAAAGGCATTGGAGATGGCTCGTCAAAAACAATATGACGCCGTCTTGTTGGACGTAATGCTGCCGAAGATGACTGGTTTTGAAGTGTGCCAGCAGATGCGTGATTTTTCCGATGTACCAATCATCATGTTGACAGCCAAAGGAGACGACATGGACAAAATTCTCGGTTTGGAGTACGGCGCCGATGATTACATTACGAAACCATTTAATATACTCGAAGTAAAAGCGCGTATCAAAGCGATTATCCGCCGCAGTTCCAAGCAGACGCGGGAATACAAAAACGAAAACATGCAGGTACACGGCAATTTAAAAGTAGATGCCGATTCACATCGTGTATACATTGACGAACAGGAAATTGGGTTGACGACAAAAGAATATGAACTGTTAAATCTGCTGATTAGCAATCCCCGCCATATTTACAGTCGGGAACAGCTTCTTCATCAAGTATGGGGCGCGGACTATCCGGGGGATGCGCGTACGGTAGATGTGCATATTCGCCGTCTCCGTGAAAAAATTGAAAAAAAGCCAAGCGAACCAATTTTCATACATACTAAATGGGGTGTTGGTTATTATTTTGAAAATCAGGAATAAGATAAAATCACTCAAGAGCCTTCGAACCCAGAGTATGGTAGTATTAATCTTATTGGGAACGATTCCGCTTTTCATTTTTACATTAATCTTTATCAATACTTATCGCTCGAAGGCAATTTCTCAACGTATTAATGAGTTGCAGGCGCGAGGTTCCGTTATATGTAACCTCGTTATTTCGTCTGCTTTTTTCAGTAATGATTCTTCTGAGGACGTAGATTCGGAACTGACGCAGGTGTCAGATATTTATCACGGAAGAATATTGATTGTCGATTCCCATCTTGTTGTGAAGCGGGATACATATGGACTGGAAGAGGGTAAGACTTTGTTGATGCGCGATTTGGTTCGTTGTGTCCGCGGCGAAGAGAGTAAAATCATTTCACAGGACAAGGATAACGTCCGTCTGGTTCTGGCAGTCAATAATACGGATATGAACTCGATTGACGGGGCGCTTCTGATGACCTTTTCGTTGCAGTATGTCAACAAATTGTATGAAACAATCCGCACGATTGCCATTACGGTTATTTTGATTCTCTGCCTTGTTATTATTGTTATTTCTGTCTTGTATTCCGGCCGTATCGTGTCGCCGATGAAAGAAGTGGCCGGTTCCATTGCCATGATTTCTTCTGGAGATTTTAACGAGACAATGCAGATAAAGGGATATACCGAAATAGAAGATATTGCCGATAATTTTAATTCGATGCTGAGCGTGCTGCAAAATCTCGAGGATGTGCGGCAGGAATTTGTGTCGAACGTCTCCCATGAATTGAAGACGCCAATTACTTCCGTAAAAGTGTTGGCGGAATCACTTCTCGGACAGGAGGGGCTGCCAGTTGAAATTTATCAGGAATTTATGGTAGACATAAACGATGAACTGGAGCGGATGAATAAAATCATTAACGATTTGCTCTCCTTAGTGAAGATGGATAAGAATGCGGCGGATTTGACGATTGACGAAGTCAATATTAACGAGTTTGTGGAGAGTATTTTAAAACAGCTCAGGCCGATTGCCGACCAACGGAACATTGAGATTATATTTGAGAGTGTTCGTCCAGTGACTGCACAGATTGATGAAGTTAAGCTGGGGATGGCTTTTCGCAATCTGATTGAAAATGCGATAAAATACAATTATGAAAGCGGCTGGGTTCGTGTGTCGTTAAATGCGGACCACAAGTTCTTTTACTTAAAGGTTTCTGATTCCGGAGTGGGCATACCTCAGGAATTACAGGACAGTATCTTTGAGCGTTTCTATCGGGTGGATAAAGCTAGGTCAAGAGAGACCGGAGGCAACGGATTGGGACTTGCCATTGCCCGCAATGCCGTTTTATTGCACCGCGGTTCCATTAAAGTGCACAGTGTGGAACAACAGGGTACGACCTTTGCCGTTCGTATTCCCCTGATGTATTTGGAATAGAAGCTGTATTTGATGGCAAATGTAAACGGAAGGTTGTATTGTCCGTCAGACAGAGGCTTCGGAATGGAGGATTCATGCGTCGTTTAATAGTAATGCTGCTTATCGTTTCGTTTAGTATAAGTATGATTTCGTGCGGGAATATGCAGGAAGATGCATCGATGCATTTGTATACCGTCTATTATCTGGATTCGGATACATGCGAACTTATGAGGGAAGAATATGAAATGCCGGAGGGAAAAGACACGGTTGCTTTAGTGCATGAATTATTAAACGTCATGCGGACAGGTGAGGACGCCAATTTCAAGAGCGCTATGGGAGAAGAGGTGGAGGTCATTGATGTGCAATACAAAGAATCACAGCTCTCGTTATATTTTTCAGCGGCGTACAACAGCCGCAGCGGTACGGAAGAAATATTATCAAGAGCTGCTATAGTCAAGACGTTATGCGGTATAGACGGCATAAATTTTGTGGAATTTTTCGTGGAAGACCATCCGCTTATGATATCCGGCAATGTAGTCGGGATGATGAATGCGGATTTGTTTCTGACGGGACTGGATGAGAGAGGAAAAGACAAAACGAAAATGGTGACGGTGTACTTTGCCAATAAGCAGGGAACTTCTCTTGTTGCTGCTCAGACAATGGTAAATTATGACACAGCGGCTCCTCTTGCCAAATTACTGATTGAGCATTTGATTCATGGGGAGGAGACGATACCTTATACAAATAAAAAGAATGAGGTGATTCCTACTGTACCATCTTCGACGGTACTGCGCAATTTAACGATACGGGATAATGTCTGCTATTTGGATTTTAGTAAAGATATCAATCATCTGATGAAAGGAATCCAGAGTGAGGTAGTTGTATACTCTATCGTTAATACACTGTGCGAACTTCCCAATGTAAATCGGGTGCAGATTACCGTGGAGGGAGAATCACAGGAAAAGTATGGCGAGATGGATGGTTTTCATCTTGTATTAGAGAGGAAATTGGATTTTGTAAAATAAAAGAGGGGGAGTATATTTGTTACAAAGGCCATTATGTATGGCTTTGATTGTGTGGATTGTATTTATTCTCTTATTTCGCGCATACTGGCAGGAAGAGCCAAAGCAGCGCGAAGGTGACAACCTGACTATGATAGGTCAGGTTGAAGATATCACCGGAATGGATGAAAATACGTCTCTTATTGTAAAAAACGTGACGGATGGTAAGAGGCGTATTTGTAAGCGCATGAAAGTGTGGATGGGAAAAAATAAAAAGTTGTTTCATTCTTTACGGATTGGTCAGATAATTCGTATTCAGGGGTCTGTTTATTCTTTTTTAAAACCGGGAAATCCGGGACAATTCAATGAGTTCCAATATTATCAGCAACAGGGAATCCAATATAAGACATTGGCAGACAATGTGTCTGTTATCAATCAGAGCTATAAGAAATTACAGGAATATCTGCGTCAGCTCCGCATGCGGCTGCTTCGGAGTCTGAATGCTTGCTGCGGCGAGCGTGACGCAGGAATTTTGGCGGCTATGATAGCAGGAGAGAAAGGAGGAATGGATGAGGAAATAAAAAAATTGTATCAGGAAAACGGAATTGCACATATTCTGGCAATCTCAGGATTGCATATATCGCTTTTGGGCGCAGGCTTATTTTATTTGCTCCGCAAATATATTATGCCAATGCAGGCAGCCGCTCTCGTATCTGGCATACTGCTTATTTTATATGGCATATTTACGGGATTTTCCGTTTCTACTGTGCGCGCTGTCATTATGATGCTCTGTATGCTGGGAGCGCGTCTTTGCGGCAGACATTACGATGCTCTCTGTGCGTTGGCGCTCAGCGCATGGCTGCAACTTCTGTTACAGCCGCTTGCGCTGTTTCAAACCGGATTTATTCTATCATACGGTACGGTTTTCGGTATTCTGATATTTGGCAGGTTTTTTACAGAACGGTGGCAGGAAAGGAAAGGCTGTGTTGTATTTGCGGGTTCTCTCGGCGTGCAGCTCATTACCATGCCGATTCTCCTCGCCTCTTATTATGAATTGCCGTTATATGGTCTGTTTGCCAATCTGATTTTGCTTCCCTTTTTAGGTATGCTGCTCTGCTCTGGACTGGCGGGGGGAGTGATTGCTCTGTACTCTGTTGCAATCGGGCGCTTCTGTCTGGGAATCACCCACTATATTCTTGTTTTCTACGAAAGTGTCTGCTATCTTTTGAAATGCCTGCCCTGTCATACTTTAATTCTGGGGAGACCTTCCGATATACAAATCCTTATCTACTACATTCTTCTGGGGGTATGGCTCTTAATACACAAGAAATGTTCTGCTCATTGGCATTATCTGATTTTTGTTTTAGCTGTCGGTATTCTTTGTTATTGTCCGTCGACAAAAGTATCCGGACTGGAAATGACGAATTTGGATGTAGGACAGGGGGATTGTACCTGTATCCGCACAGACGATAGAACGGTGCTCGTTGATGGCGGCAGCTCGGATGTCGATAAGGCTGGTAAGTACCGCATTGCCCCGTTTTTAAAATACAAGGGAATAAGAACCATTGATTATCTGTTTGTCACACACAGTGACAGCGACCATACGAACGGCCTCTTGGAAATCATTGAAGATAGCAGTCATATGGGATTTATTATTGGCAAAGTTGTGCTGCCCCGCATCCACAAAAAGGACGACAACTATATACAATTTGAGAAGCGGTGCCGGCGCGCCGGTGTTTCCTTACTCTATATGGAGAAAGGAGATTCGCTTTCGATTGGAGAAATAAAGATGACCTGTGTTCATCCCTTTTATGAATACGACTGGAAAAGTGAAAACGATTACTCGCTTGTTCTGGAATTACAATTTGGCAGGTTTCGCGGATTGCTGACGGGTGATTTGGAGGAAGAGGGGGAGGAAGCAATTGCTGAATTACTGCGCCCCGTGCAATATTTAAAAGCCGGCCATCACGGTTCAAAAAGTTCCAGCAGCGAAAGTTTTTTGCAGAAGTTATCTCCCCGAATAGCCGTCTACTCTGCCGGACGCAATAACCGTTATGGTCATCCTGCTAAAGAGACAAAACAACGGATGAAAGAAGCCGGAGCAGAACAGTTTTGCACTTTCAGACAGGGGGCTGTCCGTATCTGTTCTGACGGAACGGATTACTCTGTTGGGACGTTTTGCCAGACAAAGGGGTAGCGGGTATCATTGGTTGACAAATCTGTTTTTTGATGTTTTAATGAAACTGTTTGAGATAGAAGAGGAGGTGCCACATGCTGCAATTGGAGAGTGAGTTAAAGAAGAATCAGTTTTCTCATTTTCATCTGATATATGGAGAAGAGCGATATATGGTGCGCTATTATAAGAATGCCTTGATTAAGCGTCTGACACAGCCGGAAGATGAGATGAACCGCACTTTTTTCCGCAATCAGGATATTGTGGAAACGCAGATTGCAGAAGCCGCACAGGTGCTTCCCTTTTTTGCCGAGAGACGTCTTCTTATCGTAGAGGACAGCCGTTTTTTTTCGAAAAGCAATGAGATGACAGATTACTTAGAATCTTTTCCGGATACAACGTATCTGATTTTTGTGGAGCAGGAGGTGGACCGGAGAAACCGTCTGTTCAAGTGGTTTCATAAGAACGGCTGCGTGACGGAATGTGTGAGACAGCCGGAGAAGATGCTCAAAGAATGGGTGGCGGGATATGCAAAAAAAGCGGGAAAAGCAATTTCTGTTTCAAATACAGAGCGTCTGCTGGAGCGTGCCGGTACGGATATGGAATTATTGAGCCATGAACTTGATAAACTTATCGGCTATGCGGGAGAGCGCAGTATAATAGAAGAAGAGGATATTCTGGCGGTTTCGTCGGGGCTTACGGTATCAAAAATTTTTGATATGATAGATGCCGTCGCCACCGGACAAAAAGAAACGGCATTACGTCTGTACCATGACCTGCTGGCAAATAAAGAGTCACCGATGTCGATTTTGTATTTGTTTTCCCGTCATATCAATATTCTTTTACAGATGTTGGAATGTATGGGGAGGGGCATGAATAAAAATGAATTGGCGGGGAAGTGCGGAATACCACCTTTTACAGTAGCAAAATATACCAGACAGGCGCAATTATTTGCCCGCAATGATTTGCTGAAAATGCTGAAAAACCGTGTAGAATACGAGGAAATGTGTAAGACCGGACAGATGACAGACCAGTTATCGGTTGAACTCTTTTTGATTCAGGCATTGACAAATTCTTAATTTAATGTTTTAATCTATATTGTTTGGTAATGGAGACGTATCGAAGTGGTCATAACGAGAACGACTCGAAATCGTTTTGCCTTAACGGGCACGTGGGTTCGAATCCCACCGTCTCCGTTTTCTTGTTATTTCAAAACCATTTTTAATGGTTTTTCTGGGAGGAGATAGAAAGATGAAAGAGAACAAAAAAATTTTAATAGCTTGTATTGTTGGTGCGTGTGTATTTATATGCTTACTCATCACTTTTTTTGTCTCTAGCAAAGAATATTTCAGCGGTGACTTTGCCCCGCATGCCATAGTGAGTAACACGGATGTCAGCGCCATGTCGGTGGAAGAAGCAGTAGAGAAGATGAATGCTGCGGAGGGATTTACGATAACGCTGATAAAAGAAAAGCAAGAGTATAAGATTGATATTTCACAGGCAGTTTCGCGTGAATTTAATCAGGAACAGGTGCAGAGCAAAAAGGAAGATATATCTTTTTCAGATTATCTTTTTCACCGCGATGTAGTTCTTTCTTTACAGCCGAATTCGGTAGAAGTAAACATGGAAATGCTGTTAGCCATTTTGCAGAGACAGTTGCCTCAATCTACGAAATTTACTGCCGATGCCTACTTTGATAAAGATTTGAATCTGGTAAATGAAGTGCAGGGTGACGACGTAGATATGCAGAAGCTGATGTCCGCTATGGAGCAGGATATTAAAAACGGAAATGAAATCCGTTATCAATTGTCCGATTATTATAATCAGCCGAAAGTAAAGTCAAGCGATAAATTAATTGTATCGCAGCAGAAAGATATTGCAGCATATCGCAATATGAAGATTACATTTACCTTTGGCGATGACACTGAGGTAATAGACGGCGCAATGATTAGCGAGCATCTCACATATAAAAAGGGTAAGCTGAAATTATCCAATAAATGGGTTCCCTCATTTGTAAGGGGACTGGCAAAGAAATACAATACTTATGGAAAGACACGAAAATTTAAGACGACAAAAGACGGAGTGAAAAAAATTCACGGCGGTATTATGGGCTGGTGGATTAATGAAGATGAAACCGTTAAAAAAGTAAATAAACTGTTGAAAAAGAAGAAGAGCTCTACGATAGAGCCTGTTTATCGAAATCAGGCGGCACAGCATGGGAAAGATGATATCGGAAAAACATATGTCGAAATCAGCATAGCAAGACAACATTTGTGGTTTTACAAAGATGGTAAATTAAAGATGGAATCCGATATCGTCACCGGACTTCCGACAAAAGAGAGAAGAACGGTTACAGGTGTACATCGGATTTATGGAAAACAAAAAGACCGCTATCTGGGCACGATTGCCGTTCAGGGTTATCGCAGCCACGTAAACTACTGGATGCCGTTTAACTGGGACGGACAGGGGTTACATGATGCAACATGGCGGCGTAAGTTTGGTAAAAATTTATATATACGGGGCGGTTCCCACGGGTGCGTGAATATGCCGTTAAATAATGCGGCTAAACTTTACGATTACGTGAGCATTGGAACTCCGGTAGTAGTTTATTAGAAAAGGGTGTAAGCATGGCAGTAACACTTGTTCTATTTGTTATCAGTATTTTGTTATTTGGATATTCTTTCCTGCGGTATCGGTTTCTCTGGCAGCGGGGAAGAATACCAAATGTATTCTATTATGTGTTCCAGGTAGTATTACTTGGAACACTATTTGTATGCTTCTTTTTCTCTCAATACATAACAAACGATTATCTGTTATGGGGCGTCCAGTTGTGTTGCGATATCTATTTGGCGGTAATGCTCATTACGCCTGTCTTTAGTTTCCTGCGTGGCGCCGTGCGTATGCTTGGCAAGCGGAGAAAATGGAATAACCGTATCTATCGTTTCTTTAACCACCCGACTAAAATAAGCTGGATTGTACTCGTTATTACGGCTGTTTTCGGGGTTTTTGTATTTGTGTATTCACAAATCCCCCAAGTGTCGGAGCAGACGGTAATGAGTAAGAAGAGCGCAAATATCGATGAGTTTTCCGTAGTCTCGGTCTCGGATTTACATATCGGACAACATATGGCATATAAGGAAGTTCAGGCATTTTTTGAACAATTAGAAAGCCTGCAGCCGGATATCGTTGTCTTTACGGGAAATCTTTTCTCGCCAAAGGCAACTGCTTCCATGCGGGAATTTACGGGCGGGCAGTTGAAACGCCTGCTTGCAAAGAGGCCGGTGTATCTTGTGGAGGGGCCAAATGAATGCGGGGAGACGGAAGAAAATATGGAGGCCATTCGGGAGATTGGCGTTCGTTTTCTGGAAGATGAGATGATAGAATTGTCCGAGGGAATACAATTCGCAGCTGTGAGAAACCGGAAAGACGATAAGCGAAAAGATGTGGCATATACGCTTTCGTTATTAGATAAAAGCAAGCCTGCCATTGTCTGTTCTTATGAAGATTTATCAAAAGAAGAAAGACAAATAGCAGACTTTGACTTGTTTTTGCAGGCATCAGCGAATAAAAAAAGTTGGATACTGCCGCGGCAGATTCAATTGACAAAAATGCGCTTTTCTTAATTGCCTTTGTGTTCAGACACTAAATGCGCTTTGTCGTTGTCGGGTTACGCCCAAGGAGCTAAAACCTTACCGATAGCGTCGTGAATAATAAGGTTGGCCTGACTATCGCGTGTAGTCTTATCCCTGTTGATAAGGACTAATTTGTTTCCCTCATAATAGTCAATCAGTCCTGCGGCGGGATAAACGGCGAGAGAAGTGCCTCCGATAATGAGCATATCGGCGTTTCTTATATAAGAGATAGCACGTTCTAATACATAGGAATCCAAACCCTCTTCGTAAAGCACAACATCCGGTTTTATTATGCCGCCACAGTGGCAATGTGGAACACCTGTCGCCGCCAGAATATCATCGAGAGAATAGAATGCGTGGCAATGGCTGCAGTAGTTTCTCAAAACAGAACCGTGAAGTTCATATACTTCTTTGCTCCCCGCCTTTTGGTGGAGACCGTCAATATTTTGCGTGATGACTGCTTTTAGTTTTCCCATTTGTTCTAAATGAGCCAGCGCCTTGTGGGCATTGTTTGGCGCGGCGTCCGGAAAGAGCATTTTATTGCGGTAAAAGCGGTAAAATTCATCGGTATTGCGCAAATAAAAGCTATGGGATAAAATAGTCTCCGGGGGGTAATCGTATTCCTGATTATATAAGCCGTCCACACTGCGGAAATCCGGTATATTACTTTCCGTAGATACGCCTGCTCCGCCGAAAAAAACGATGTTTTCAGATTCGTCAATCCATTGTTTTAATTGTTCCTGCTCTGTCATACTAATCCTCCATTCTCCATTCCAAGTTCCTACTCTTATGTTATTATGTTGGGATAAAAGGTACTTTTCCTCTAACTGCTGCTTTGACCTTTCGACCCTAGCATCATGTTATCACAGTTTCACTTCAAATGAAAGATTTTTGTATAGCCGGAATAGCGCCATCTGCCGTCTACTTTTAATCTGGTTCGTAAGCGGAAGTGAAGAGTTTTTCCCTTTTTTTTCTTCCACGTAATGGTTTTCTTTTTTTTCAGCACTTTCTTTTTCCATTTTCCGGAGCCGTATTTTCTATAAACAATTGTCTGATATTTTGCCGATAGTTTTTTCCATTTTATAGTTACCAGCCGTTTTCTTTTGCGAATGGTTATTTTTGAGGGCTTTTTTACAAGGCGGTTTGTTTTTGCTTCCTGTCTTTTGCCAGACGGTGGAACAAGAGTCGTTTTTTGTCCGTCGTTATTTGCCTCGTTTGTCGTTTGTGTTGTTTCGTGTATAGCAAAGAGAGTGCCGCTGTCATTTGAATAATATAATGTGCCGTCGCTTCCTGCCGTAACACTTGACATACAGAACTGCTTTGCCGAATTCGGTTCAAATAGAGTCTGCAAAGTATCGGCAGTTGTTTTTTTGTTATCAGTAAAATAGTATATTCCACCCGGCAGGGAATTTGCCGTAACATAGACAGAGACAGTGCCATCCGCATTCCCTCCGGTAGACAGGAGAGGAGAGGATTTTATTTCGGCATGTCCGGCTCCACGTATTGTGCGGATTACTTTCATCTGTCCGGCGTCCATTATCGACACGATACCTGTATTATCTGCGATTCCCCCGACATAGATGCGGCCCTGACAGATAGTTGGCGTACTGGTACAATTCATGTTGCGGGCATTTTCGGCAATGGGAGTCTTTTTTACCTGTTGGATTTGCCTGCCCTCCGTCGTTATCTGATAGAGAATACCGTCGTTACTTACCGTGTAGAGAGCGTCTGTTTCTTCATCAAAAGTAATTCCGGCACGTATTTTGGCCGTATCCGTGAGCGCACAGGTATCGTATACTTCCGGCGTCAGCAGACTGTGGGAAACAAGATAACCGTTGTCGCCTGCAAAGTATAGGGTATCCTTATATACAATGCCGCCGCTCCAATAGTAGCCGCCTTTGTGTTCGGCGTCTTCATACGTCCATACCGTAGAGCCGTCAGCCGAATTGAGACAATAAAAGGTTCCGCTCGTTCCGCCATTGGTGACAGTTGTAGAGCCGGCATAGAGATATCCCTCGTGATAAAATACAGTAGACAAGGACTGGCCGCCAAATGCTTCACTCTGCCATACGGCAGACATTGACTGGATATTTATGCATTGCATAATGCCTCCGCTGAGGGGAATAAAAAGATAATTCCCCTCAAGAAGCATATTACTGATAGAATTCATTTTCGCACACAGAGTTGTCTGCCGTTTTATATTACCGTTATAATCCAGTTCATAAAGAATATTGGTATTGACCAGATAGATAGAATCTTTCGTCAAAACAGGAATGGAGTTGGCGGATGTTGTTCCGGTTTTTTTAAAGCAGCGCGACCATTTCAGACGGGTTTTGCTTTTATCAGACGGTGTTTTAATGGTTACAACATTGGCATTTCCCGTTCCTGTTTCGCCGCGAAAGGTAGAGAAACCGCAACAACTAATAACGGTAGTCAGCAGTATGCAGAAAAAAATGAGTTTTAATTTGTTATTGCTTTTCAAATGTTCCTCCTATCCGGTTCTATTTTACCCTGATTTTTTTTACTTTGCTAAAGGCGCCGTAAATCTTTTTCGTAGTGGACGCTTGTTTGTTATAAGCGCGGATTTTTACAAAATAGGTTCCTTTTTTTCTTTTTATTGTCTTCTTTGTACCTGTTACATTTCCTGCCTTTTTGTATCCCGTCTTTTTCTTTTTTGAGAGGTAGATTTCATAGCCAGAAGCGTTAGCCGATTTCTTCCACGTAATCGCAACTTTTTTCTTCTTTTTCTTTGTTTTCTTTACGCTTGCTTTTACCCCTTTTACTTTGGACGGTTTTACAGTCTTTGCTGAATCCGGCGGCGTTGTAATTGGCGAATCCGGTTTTATTTCCGCGCCGGTAACGGTTACAGTGGCAAAAGGACGGGAGATGTCATAGTGTAATCCGTCTGCTGTTTTGCGGTAGGCAGAGAGTATGTATGTGCCTTTTTCCGAAAAGCAGAGAGAAGCTTTACCGTCTTTGCCGGTAACATACTGGCCGGGCATTGTTTCTCCGTTTGCTCTGGTAACGGTTACATTGGCGCCATTGATTGCGCGGTTTGCTTTCACTCCATAGTCGTTAAAAATGTCAAGACCGAGCAGGGAGACGTCTATTTTCTCATTTGTCTTTGCCGTATATTCTTTTTTGTCAAACGTTGTGTAATAGGGGCTGATGGAGTTTTCCCAATCGCCGCCCCACAAGCCGTAGAAGACGAGTTCGTCGTTATCCTGTACCGGATACTCGTTTAAGCTATAGGAAAATCCGGTAGCCGGATTGACAGGAGAGGCGTCGTTTACTGCGAACATCCAATAGCAGTCGCTGGTATTTGGATTAGCGGATGGAGAGCCGGAATCCTTTTTTATGTTTCCATTCGGAGAAATTCCATTCAGGAAGCCGGAAGAGACGAGTAAATAATCGGCTAAAGTTTCTTCGGTTGCGCCTTTTTCTGTTATCAGATATTTTGCCAGTACGTGATATGGCGTCATTGTGTCAGTGGAAAATGCCATGCTGCCATAGGCTTTGATATCATTCTCTGTCATAGTGACGGAGACAGGCTTTGTCAAGGTGGCATTATCCTGTTCCATGCGAAGTGTTACCGTAATCGTTTTGGCTGCCTTTGCGACAAAACCATCGGTCGTGGAAATTGTCATCATAATAATCAGCAGCGCCGTCAACATTTTTTTTGTTTTCATGTAAAAAAACCTTCTTTCCAGTATTTTTATTTTTTGTGGTATAAAGGTAATACAAGAAAAGCCTTTCTTCCCAAGTAACCATTGCTCTCCTGTATGGTTTAAAAATGGGCATAGAAAGGCCTGTGATGACTAAAATAGATAGTCAAAACATTCCCTCTCCCTCCGAAAGGTCATATTTCACACCATAGGGCAGGTCTTCCGACTTGACAATCAACAGAATAAGAAACCTTCCCGGCTTGCGCCAGTGGCATATTATCTTATTCCTCCCGTAATACGGCAGCGGGGGCTGTGGCGGACTCACACCGCCTTCCCTATTAATCTCTCGCGAGAACCGTATGGTTACTAATATTATTGATACCATCGGTTAGTATTATAGCAATACTTGACATATTTGTCTATTATTTGTTACTCTGTTGAGAGGAAATGCTGTCGGCGTTTCAGAATGGAGGAAGTTATGAAGTGGAATCGTAAAGGAATTATAATATGTACCGCTTTTTTCTTTGTATTACTTTGTTTTCTTATAGGAAAAGCCATGGTTCCGGTTTCAAAGCAAACACAAGACAGGGGTTCTGTTACTTATGCGTCAGAAGAAGAGGTTGTATTTTCTATGACTGCAACCGGTACGGGAATTGAGCAGGAAGAGGAGCCGGCCGTATCGGGGCGTGAAAAGGCAGAGAAGCAGACGGTGCAGCCGCAGAAAACAGCGCCCGTGTCGACGCCGAAGCAACCGGCAAAGAAAACGGCTGCAAAAAAGAACAAACCAAAGGTAAAAGAGGGAAAGAAGCGTCAGTACAGGGAAAATACACCGCAGCCGTCCACGGAACCGGTTATGACAGCAGTACCAACCCAAAAGCAGGAGGTATCTGCCGTTACATTTGAAATCGAGTGTACGGCAATTATGGAGCATCGCGATATGTGGAAAGAGGGAATAGAGGAGATCGTTCCGGCTTCGGGATATTTCTATCGGGGAGAACAGGAAATATCGGAAGGAGAGACTGTTTACGATGTGCTGAAACGAATTTGCAACCAGAACAAGATAGCTTTGGATGCAGAATATACGCCGATATACGGTACTTATTACATTAAAGGGATTGGTAATCTCTATGAATTTGATTGTGGCAGCGAGAGTGGATGGCAGTATAAAGTTAATGGCGTTTTGGGCAATACGGGATGCAGTAAATATGTGTTAAAAAAAGGTGACAGGATATCATTTTTTTATGATTATCAGTATGGGGCATAAAGGATAACCATATCTAACGGAAAGGAGGGCACAGATGGATGTATTTGCAAGATTTCACCCACTGGTATTAATGGGATATTATGTAGTTGCTTTTTTCCTGCTGCTGGTAATCGGTCATCCGTTGTTATTTGCCCTCACGGCACTGCTAACGTTTTTTGCGCGATTGCTGCAGGTCGGTATACGGCAGAGTCTGCGCACATTTTTGTATAGTACAGGGGCAGTTTTACTCTGTATGGTTCTGAATCCTCTGTTTAATCATAGAGGCGTTACGCTAATCGGTATGATAGGGAATCAGCGTATTACAAAGGAGGCATTGTTATATGGCGCTCATATGGCTATGATGGTAGTAGCTTCATTATTTCTATTTTCGTGCTTCAGCCGTTATATGACAGTAGAGAAAATTATGACGCTTTCCGGCAGATGTATGCCGGCTTTTTCCTTGTTGTTTTCTATTATTCTGCGGACGATACCGAAAGTGAAAAACGATTATCAGGCGATGACAGAATTGAATGGCAACAGCTTTAGAGTATGGTCTTCGCTTTTAGGAGTGGTAATGGAAGATGGCGTTGAACGGAGTATTGCAATGAGACAAAAGTATTATGGAGAGAAGAAGCGGTCACACTATTGGACAAAGAAATTTATGTGGTGGGATTGGCTGTTCATAATAGCATTAGGTGGGATGGTTTTATATCTTTTTTGGCATGTGCTTACGAGACAGGTTTCAACGCGGTTTTTTCCCTCTGTTTATTTGGAGGAGATTGCCTTGTGGCAATGGTGTCTGTATATTTTTTATATGGGGATTCCTATTTGGCTGCGGGGGAAGGAGGAGTGTAAATGGTTCTTGTGGAAGCAAAAGATTACCAGTTCTGTTATCCACAACAGAAAAAATCAGCCATTTCCGTTGCGGGGTGGCAGGTAGAAAAGGGAGCGTTTCATCTGTTGACAGGTTCTTCCGGGTGCGGTAAGACAACACTTTTGCGGCAGTTGTCAAAACAGAGTGGATGGAACGGAGATGAAACAGGTCTGCTTATCAATAAAGCGGAGCCTATTTCCTATGTCTGGCAAAATCCAGAGAGCCAGATTGTAACTAACCGTGTTGAATATGAGATAATTTTCGGGCTTGAGAATATGGGGATGCCAAAGGAGAAGATGCGTCGGCGTCTTGCTGAAGTAGTAACAGACTTTGGTTTGGAGCAATTGCTGAAAAGAGAAACAATGGAGTTGAGCGGAGGAGAAAAACAGCTTCTCAATGTGGCGTCAGCGATGGCGATGAATCCGCAGCTTTTATTATTGGACGAGCCGACAAGCCAGTTAGACCCGGTGGCGACCGGACAATTGTGTGATATGCTCCGCCGCATTAACGAAGAATATGGAACGACGATTATTCTTGCCGAGCAGCGTCTGGAAGAAATACTTTCTTTTGTTGATTGGATGCTTTTAATTGAGGAAGGCCATATAGCGGCACAGGGAAAACCTGCAGAAGTTTATTCTCAAATAAGGGGAACGAGACAGGAGTTCTTTTTCCCATCTTATATGAGGCTTTTTTCATCCCCTGTTCTAACAAAAAAAGAAGCCCGTCTGGCAATGGATTGCGAATATGAGTCCGTACAGGCGCCGGATAGAAAAGAGCAAAAAAGCGATCCAGATAAGCAATTTATTCAATGTGACAAGCTATCGCTGCGCTTTGATAAAAAGGGAGAAGATATTTTACGTCAGTGCAGTTGCCGGATAGCGAAAGAAAAGATTACCTGTCTGGTCGGTGGTAATGGCAGCGGGAAGACGACGCTCCTCCGTATTCTTGCCGGTTTTTTGCTTCCTTATGGGGGAAGAGTAAAAGGGGTACCACAGTCAATGGGATATTTGCCGCAAAACCCACGGTATCTTTTTCTGAAAGATACTGTAGGAGAAGAACTGTACGGCATAGAAGAGAAGTTACAAAAACCGTGGCAGTTGGAGCGGTATGCCAAACGCCATCCCGCCGACTTATCGGGAGGCGAGCTCCAACGTCTCGCATTATGCAAGGTGTTGTCACAGGATGTCGAATGTTATTTACTGGATGAGCCGGCAAAGGGATTGGATTGGCAGATGAAAGAGGTTTTGACAGAGAGACTACAGACATTAAAGAAAATGGGGAGAACAATTGTTGTTGTTTCGCATGATATGGAATTTGTAGCCAAACTGGCAGATGTGGTTGGTTTGATGTTTGACGGTGATATCATTGTAATGGAAGATATGCGTGATTTTTTTGAGGGAAACCAGTTCTACACAACGGCACTTCACCGAATTGCCGGACAACTAAATTCCCATATCATCTTGGAAGAGGATGTGAACATATATGGCAAAAAGAAATAGTGTTTATCTGTTAGTTGTTTTATTTGTTATTGGATTGCTTGTATATGAGGTTTTTGTTGCCAAAGGAGAAACGTATTATTATACGGCGTTAGGAATTATACTGGCTGGATTGATTGGTTTTTTTCTACATTTTGAATCCGGAAAACCTCATGCTTTATTACTGACAATGATTGCTTCTCTTTGTGCTCTTGCAATCGTTTCACGCATTGCCTTTTTCATTTTGCCGCAAATCAAACCGGTTGCCGCAGTAATTATTTTGGCTGGAGTGGCATTTGGCGCTGAGGTAGGTTTTGTGATTGGTGCAGTCAGCGCTTTTGTGTCCAATTTCTATTTTGGGCAAGGTTCATGGACGCCGTTTCAGATGTTTGCTTTCGGGATCATTGGCGCGCTGGCGGGAGTTCTGTTTTACGGGAAACGACAGGCTACGTGGAAAATAGCGCTGTATGGCATGATTTCCGTCTTATTTATATATGGAGGCATCGTAGATCTCAATACTATTTTTTTTGCTTCACAGGAGATTAATCTGCCAATTATTTTTTCTATTTATGCTTCTGCACTGCCATTTAATTTACTTTTTGCTGTATCAACATCCCTCTTTTTGTGGATACTAAAAAAGCCTGTTTTAAAGAGGATAGGACGAATTATAGGAAAGTATCGTCTTATTGACAAAGCGGGCGAACAATAGTAAGATAGAAACCATAATGTTCTGAATAAAGGGGGACGTAACGATGAAGAAAGTAACCGTTATTACCGATAGCAACAGTGGTATTACACAGGGACAGGCAAAAGAGCTTGGAATTCGGGTTGTTCCGATGCCTTTTTTTGTAAATGAGGAAACTTATCTGGAAGATATCAGTATGAACCAGCAGGAGTTTTATGAATATCTGGCAAAGGGAGCGGATGTAACAACTTCCCAGCCGGCGCCGGAAACACTTACGTCCTTATGGAATGAAGTATTAGAAGAATATGATGAAATTGTTTATATTCCCATGTCCAGTGGATTGAGCAGTTCCTGCGGTACCGCCATGATGCTGTCCTATGAGCCGGAATATGAGGGAAAAGTATTTGTTGTAGACAATCAGCGTATTTCCGTCACACAGAGGCAGTCAGTCCTCGATGCCATTGAACTGGTGAAGAAAGGATATGAGGGTAGTCAAATTCGCGATATACTACTGCGGGAAAAGTTTGAATCCAGTATATATATTATGGTAGACACGCTGTCCTATTTGAAAAAAGGCGGTCGAATTACTCCGGCGGCAGCGGCAATTGGCGCTGTTCTCCGTATTAAACCGGTGCTGCAAATCCAAGGGGAAAAACTGGATGCCTACGCCAAGGTGAAAACAATAAAACAGGCAAAAACTACAATGATAAAGGCAATCCGCAAAGATTTGGAAAACCGCTTCCATGACCCCAATGGAGAAAATTTCTATATGCAGGTAGCATATTCGGCTGACGATACGGAAGCGAAAATATTTAAACAGGAGTTAGAAGAAGAGTTTGCCGGACACACAATCGATATTATGGACCCATTATCGCTCAGTGTTTCCTGCCATATCGGGCCGGGGGCATTGGCAGTTGCCATATCAAAAGTAGTAGATGAATTACAGTGAGTAGTTACAAAAAAGGCTCGGCTGAAAAGCGCGAGCCTTTTTTACATATCTTGATAATGACGTATTTCAATGCCAAAGGCAAAAATACAATATAGCTTTTACTTGTTAACCGGTTTTACATAAACATCATCTTCATTGATGTCATCATCCTCGAAGTCATCTTCAAACTCATCATAATCAAACTCACCGTCAAAGTCGGCATACTTAGGGTTCATATAACGATAGACAGCAAAAGCAATCGCGGCAACAGCGGCGACTGCACCGACAATGGCTAAAAGCCATAAAACAAAGTTTTTATTTTCTTCCTCTGCCTTTTTCTTATTGAGTAATTCTGCAATTTTTGCATGATTCATCATTTCTTCTATTTTTCCTGACATGATTCATCCATCCTTTCTCACGAAACATAATATAATAATAGTATACCATGTTCTTTTAAAATATACAACCGCCTCTTCCGGCTTTTTGCTATTTCCGGAAAGGAGAAATCATTGTAAAATTTGTATTCAGGTGCTATAATGTTAAAAAACATTTGATAATTATACGCAACAGAGGAGGAATAGAGGCTATTATGCTTTTGACATCTGGTTATAATTTTGAGGGGTATGAAATTATTTCTTATTTGGGTCATAAGAGTTCCCAAATTGTATTAGGAACGGGATTTTTGAGTTCATTAAATGCAGCTGTATTCGATATTTTTGGTGCCAGAAGTAGTTCTTATGAAAAGAAGCTGGATTCTGCTGAAGAGGCGGCAAAAGAGAGATTAATGCGACAGGCAAAAGAACTGGGAGGAAATGCAATTATCGGCATTGATGTTGATTATACGACATTTAGCAATGATATTATGGGTGTTATTGTCAGCGGAACGATTGTTAAAGTTAAGAAGAAAATGTCAGAAAGTGAAGAGAAGACAAAACGATTTCCGAATATGGAGTATAATCTGTCGCTTCCTTTTAGAATTTCCGATGTTGTATTCTATGATATCGACAGTACCGATAAAGTATGTATCGGTTTGAGCGGGAAAAGTTACACAGATAAAAAAATAATGGGATTAGAAGTAAGTATAACCCTTAAAACAATATTTAATAAAGTAATTGAACTTTCCGATATTATTTTTGTTGATATTCAGAAGAATGATGATGAGTTATCTACCGAATATAACAGGATAGATTTGGATAATAATATTTTCAAATCCATTGCATCTGTTTCTGTTCGGGTTAATAAATGTACTATTAACGGGCAGGATATAATTTCCGGATCCACCGCACAAAATAAAGAAATTGACAGTTCAGCGAAAGAACTATGGTATATTAGAAAATACCATGGGAATGATGCAGTTGCCAATGCGTATAAAACAGATAATGGCTGGGTATGTTATTGCGGCATGGAAAATGCAGATAACGAGTCTGTATGCACATTGTGTGGACGTTCCGTTGAAACAATTTGTTTTAGTTCTGGCAATGAGGCTTCAGATGCTTTTCGTCTGCAGGAATATCTTGTAGATATAACCGCTCTTAATGATGCCAAAGAAATATATGAATATCTTGAGAATGTAGAGTGTTCGGATGCAAACTTCAAATATGAAATATTACCTGAAATTAAAAAGATAGCGGATATGGAACGGATGTACGGAGCGATGAAAGATTCTGCCATTAAGAAATTAGAGGAATTGTGTCAGATTGAACCGCAGTAGGTAAAAGAAAAAATAAAGTGTGTAAGTTAGAAAAAGGAAACTAACAACACACTTTATTTTTAATTATAATGAAATCAGAAAAATTAATTCATGGTTATTTTTCAAGAACTAATTTGGCAAACGAAGAGCGCAGTTTGCGCTGTCCAAAGTTATCAAATGAAACAACGACTTCGTAATCATTTGCCAACTTACTCATAGAGGTTACTGTTCCTGAACCGAACTTAAAGTGGGTTACGCGGTCCCCTGCCTTATAGTCGGGCTCTTTTGTAGAAGAACCAAATCCTTTTTGAATATAGGGATTGTCGGCAAAAGGATTTTTCTTGTCGCTGGAAAAGGAGAAGGCTTGTGAGGAAGCGGTATAGCGCGTGGTCTTTTCCTGAGTTCCTATATCCAAATTAGAAGACTTGTCTTTTAGAATCGCCCCATAAGTTTGTTTTATAAGATATCTTGGTATTTCACTAATGAAGCGGGAAGGGCGGTTAAAGTTTAACTCTCCATTTTTCATGCGTTGGTTTGCACTGGTTAAAGTTAATTTCTCTTTTGCACGGGTAATGCCGACATAGCACAGCCGCCGTTCTTCTTCAAGTTCCATTGGGTCATCGCCAAAAACAGCTATTCCCCCGGGGAAAATATTTTCCTCCATACCGCATATGTATACATGAGGAAATTCGAGTCCTTTGGCGCTATGCAGAGTCATTAATAGAACCTGGTCGGCGTCTTCCGAAACTGTATCAATATCGGCTACGAGAGCAATTTCTTCTAAAAGACCGTCAAGAGTTGCCGGTTCTATACTATCCTCCTCGAATTGCACAATTTTGTTCAACAGCGAATCAATATTTTCGATTCGTGCTTCTGCCTCGGGTGAATCCTCTGCTTCTAATTGACGGATATAACCGGTTGTGTCAATGATTTCATGGATGAGGGTTTCTAAGGTGTATGTTTCATCTCGAAGTTTGTTCCGAAACTCTTCAATCAGGCTGACGAAAGACGTAATATTAGCGCTGGCGCGCCCGCAGCCCGGAATATTGTCAACTTGTGTCAAGGCATCGTAAAAGGTTATTTCATTTTCCAGACAATAGCTTGTAATACGGTTAATCGTCGTCTGACCGATACCGCGTTTTGGAATATTGATAATTCGTTTTATCGCTATGTCGTCAGCGCTGTTATTAATGGTTTTCAGATAACAGAGTAAATCTTTGATTTCCTTGCGGGCATAGAAGTTAATGGCGCCGATAATGCGGTAAGGGATTCCCTCGTACACTAATTTTTCTTCGAATACGCGCGATTGTGCATTCGTGCGGTAGAGAATGGCAAAATTGCGGTAATCCATGCCCTGCTTGTACTGTCTGCGTATATCCGAGGCGATTTCCTGTGCCTCCTCATATTCGTTTTCATAGCGGCCATAAGAAATAGGAGCTCCTTCTTCGCATTTTGTCCACAGGGACTTCTCTTTGCGCATCGTATTATGTTTGATTACTTCGTTCGCCGCATTTAAAATATTTTTCGTTGAGCGGTAATTCTGCTCTAAACGAATTACTTTTGTGGCGGGAAAGATTTTTTCAAAATTCAAAATGTTATAGATGTCGGCGCCCCGAAATTTGTATATAGACTGGTCGTCATCACCAACAACACACAGATTTTGATAACGGCTGGCAAGCAAACTGAGAAACGTAAATTGCGCCGCATTCGTATCCTGATATTCGTCTACCAAAATAAACTGAAACCGCTGCTGATAGTAATCCAGAACTTCGGCATTGGATTGAAATAATTGTACGGTCAGCATAATTAAATCATCAAAATCCAATGCATTATTATGACGCAGACGTTTCTGATATTCTTTGTAAACCGTGCCAAAAATTTTTTTATTATAGTCCTTAGCTACTTCGTCGGCGTATTGTTCCGGTGTTATCAGTTTGTCTTTTGCCGAGGAGATGGCATTAAGGAAAGTTTTTTCCTTATATTTTTTTGTGTCGATATTCAAATGTTTGCATATGTCTTTCATCAGCGCCCGCTGGTCATCGCTGTCGTAGATGGTGAAATTGCGCTCGTAACCGAGGTGGTCGATATAGCGGCGCAAAATCCGCACGCAGGTGGAGTGAAAGGTGCTCACCCATATGTTCTGCGAGCCGTAAGGAACAATGTGGTCAACGCGCTCCCGCATCTCATTGGCAGCCTTATTTGTGAAAGTGAGGGCCAAAATTTGATAGGGGTTAATTTGATGCTCCTCTATCAGATAGGCAATGCGGTAAGTAAGAACACGGGTTTTGCCGGAACCTGCTCCGGCTAAAATAAGGAGCGGCCCCTCGAAATGACGAACCGCCTCTTGTTGTTTATCGTTTAATGATGTCAATAATTCATTCATGGCTATTTATCCTTTTTCTCCTTTTTGTAATCTGATAATGTTTCGTCTATCATGCGTTCAACAATTTGCTTTTTTAAATAGGCGTCAAAACTCAGCAGACAGATGAAAGCGAAACGGGAAAGAAAATCTGCTTCCTTTTCATCTTTGACATCTGGGAATAAATCCTGAGAGGCTTTCAGGCGCCGCAGTACGTCTTTTGTCAGATTATCCGTCTGAATGCGCTCCATATTGAAAATCATGCGGTAGATATCTTCCAAATTAATATCCCTCGACCTGCCGTCGTAGAACATATCCGTCAATGGGCGGAAAATCTTTTGAATATCAGTTATAGATAATACATTTTTGAAATAATATAAAAAAATTAAAAGGTACATATGCTCTTTCGAGTACTTTTTCTTGATGGGCGGCGGAAGAAAATCGTTTTTGGTATAGTTATTTATCATCGTCTTCGTAAGAATTTTATCATCGTCCATGCGCTTGCAGGCGGCAAGATGTTCGTCCATAAAAGTAGTCACCTGATCCATGTACAAATCGATATTTGGTATATCTTCTGGATTGATATAATCAATATTTTTTAACTTTTGAATAATATCCATAATCGTTTCTTCGTTGGAAAAATCCATCTGGGAGTACCTCTTTTCCTCTTGTTTCGCAACCTGATGGTGACAAGCTGAACCTGTCAGGCTAGCTATAAGTATATATGATTTACTTGTGAAATACAAGAACAAATGGTATAATACAGTGCAAATCTAGACGAGAAAGAAAGGATTTTCTGATGAAAAAAAATGAAATATATGAGGGAACGGTAATTGCGTTGAAATTTCCCAATAAAGGAATGGTAGAAGTAAAGGGAGAGACGGAGCCGGTTCTCGTAAAAAATACAATTCCCGGACAACAGGTTCGTTTTCAACTGAAAAAGGCGGGGAAAAGACGGATGGGAAATTTAATTGAAGTTCTGACGCCATCTGCTTGTGAAAATCAAACTCCACCCTGTCCGCATTTTCACGATTGTGGAGGCTGCGCATATCAGACAATGGACTATGTGAATCAAAAAAATCTCAAATTTGAACAGGTGCGGACATTGCTGCAGAGAGTGGATTCTAATTTCCCGTTAGAGGAATGCGTAGCCAGTCCGAGAGTATGGGAATATCGCAACAAAATGGAGTTTTCCTTTGGTGATGAGGTAAAAGACGGCCCTCTTACGCTTGGCCTGCATAAGCGGGGAAGTTTTTATGATATTGTACCGGTTACTGACTGCCAGATTGTGGATTCTGATATCCGCAAAATAGTAGCTGCAACCATGGAGTTTTTTCGGGAAAAGAACATACCTTTCTATCATAAGATGCGCCATGAGGGAGTGCTGCGCCATCTGCTTGTAAGAAAGGCATGGAAGACAGGAGAATTGCTTGTCTGTCTGGTGACAACTTCATTTGCACCCATTCCAGAAAAGGAATTTTGTGACTGCCTGCTATCGTTATCGCTCACTGGCAGTTATGCTAGTATTTTACATATGATAAATGACGGTCTTGCTGATGTTGTGCGGGCAGAAAAGACAACGGTGTTGTACGGACACGAATATTTTTACGAGGAATTGTTAGGACTTACCTTTAAAATCTCACCATTTTCCTTTTTTCAGACGAACTCGGCAGGAGCAGAGGTGTTGTATCAGACAGTGAGGGAATACTTGGGAGATATCGAGGGGAAAGTAGTTTTTGACCTCTATTGCGGAACCGGGACGATAGCGCAGATGCTGGCGCCGGTAGCGAAAAAGGTAGTGGGGGTGGAAATCGTAGAGGAGGCCGTCAAAGCGGCAAAAGAGAATGCGTCACTCAATCAACTGGATAACTGCTTTTTTTACGCCGGAGATGTCGGAAAAGTTATTGAGGAGTTGGAAGAGATACCGGATACCATTGTCTTAGACCCACCGCGCGAGGGGATACACCCAAAAGCAATCCGCAAGATTTTGGATTTTAATGTGAATTGCATTATCTATGTTTCTTGTAAGCCGACGAGTCTGGCAAGAGATATGGAAATTTTTCTGGAAGCAGGATACCGTCCGCTGAAAGCAAAGTGCGTTGATATGTTTCCGTGGACGAGGGGGATAGAGACTGTTTGTCTCTTGAGCAACCAAAATCTAAGCCCGATTCTTGCGTAGACTTAAGCATCAATATGGAAGATTACCGTAGGATTAAGAACGAAGAACAATAAAACATAATAAACCGAACTTACAGAAGAACTGTTAGCACGATGAAGCGTTAGCAGTTCTTTTTTTCGTGTAAGGGAGGTTGTGACGCTGGGCTGTGAAACACAAAATATAATATATTTATAAAGTGATTGCGAATAGATTTCAATTCGCAAGTGCTTGTGATAAGATGCAGTTGAAGGAGGCGAGGATTATGGCAAGAACAGCAAATGTATTCGCACGTGTTGAGCCTGAAATCAAAGAACAGGCGGAAAGCGTATTAGAGCAGTTAGGGATTCCAATGTCAAATGCAGTAGGTATGTTTTTGAGACAGATTGTATTGCAAAAAGGGATTCCGTTTGAAATGAAATTACCAAAAACCGAGCCATTGGCATATGGTTCTCTTACAAAAGGGCAGTTTGATAAAGAGATTGGAAGAGGTATGGCAGATGTAAAAGCTGGTAGAGTTTACTCAGCAGATGCCATTGAAGCTGAAATGAAAAGAGATTTTGGCTTATGATTTATGACGTAGTTTATTCTGCTGAGGCCAGACAGGTTTGCCAGTGGATAATTATTTGATATTTTATCTGCCGGATGAAACAACAAGTGTTGTAAACATTATCCGCATTATGTATGGTGTCAGGGATGTGAAAAGACGGATGTGAAAAGACAGTTGAATGAAACAATCGAAGTTTAAAAAGTCTGGGGGCACTTATCAGAAATGATAGGTGCTTTTCTTATGCTCATTTTTAAGGAGAGTGATGATTATGGGTATCTTAAGTGGAATTTTAAGTCAAGGGATAAGCCACAGAATGCCACATCTGGCAGTGAATACCGATTCTTTATCGGTGGCAGTTCCAGTGGAAAATGTCAATGAGCGTTCCGCCATTCAGATGGCAGCAGTATATTCCTGTGTGCGTATTTTATCAGAAGCGGTGGCGAGTCTTCCGCTTCATGTTTGTGAATACAATGGAGATGGTGGTAAAGAGAAAGCGGTAAAACATCCGCTTTATTTTTTGCTCCATGATGAGCCGAATCCGGAGATGACTTCCTTTGTATTTAGGGAAACATTGATGCCAAACCGAATGACCGTGGACAGGAATGATAAAGGACAGCTTTATTATCAGTACAACACCAGTAAGGATGATGCACTGCCTTTGGTGGAAGTTCCAATGCAAATAAGGTTGCAGTTCTGGAAGAGGGGATGAAGTACACACCGATTTCCATTAGTCTGGAACAGGAACAGTTTTTAGAAACAAGAAAATTTCAGATAAATGAAATAGCTCGTATTTTCCGAGTTTTGCAAGCCTGAACAGAAACAGAGAAGAATTGGCGTATCATGCGAATTCCAGGATAAAAAGAAGATAACGAAGCATTTCAGGCGCACTTTAATAAACCGCAGGTATAATTAAGTTGGTAAGTCCTATGCTATGAGAGGTTTTAAGCTGCGGATATATTCAAGATGGTGGATTTTATCCGCAAGAACCACTGTTATCAACTGGGTAATGCCGGCAAGAATCAGGTCGGCATGCAGGGTCTTTTCATTTTGGGTACGGCGTCCTGCGAGACAGAGGTTATCCTTGATATGTTGGATATTGACAATATCAAATGGCCTGATAGATGGGCTCCGTTAAGTCAACAAGGTTATCGAATACGAGTTGCAGATCATCTAAAAAATCCTGTTTGAAACGGGTGATCTTGGAAGCATCCGGAACTTTTGTAAAACCACAGAATTCACGAAGTGGTTTGGAATAGGCAAGAAAAGTCAAAAGAAGTCGGTCAGTAGGAATGGAAAAGATACGCTGGATGATCAGCGCCCACAGGAAAGCCTGTAGAGGGTATTTACGGGCCCTGCCCGTTGAAGCATAGAAATGATTACGAAGGGTAAACGGAATCATTTCATCAAGGTCGATATGCTGTTCTAATAGAGATAGAAACGCAGGTTTGTCATTTTCAAATTTTCCTTGGCAATCTGAAAAAATATCTGCTAAAGAAAGCTGTTTATATGGTATCATAGGTATCAGAATAACTCCTTTCTTGGGTGTATGGTTAATGGTTTCCGGCAGCTCTATTATACCATATCTGGTGAGGAGTTATTTGTTTTTTGCAACAAAAAAACGCCGTATTTATATGGTTTGCGGCGTTTTGCAAACGCCTAATAATTATTATATCAATTGAGGGAAGTCGTTTTTTATGATGGGAAAACAGAGCGGGCAGCTTCAAATGGTAATCATGGATATAGATTCCATGATTCCGGAGGATCGGGTTACAGGAAACCGGAAAATGAAGAAAAAGAGAAAGAATCTCTGAAGAGCAGCACCGATCCGGAGTGTGGTTATATCCATCAGGCACGGAAAAAGGGTTAGGATATCTGACCGAAATGACAGTGGATACCAGTCATGGAAATCTACAAAAAAGCAATGCAGAATTATTACCGATTATACAGCCGTTCTAAAAAACAATGCAAAAACTGCCCGAGATTTGCCACATGTGCAACAGACCTGGGCACAGTTTGGATCAATGCCAGTGCCTATTACCCATCTTTTTATAGGAATAATCAAAAAGTGGGGACGGGTGGTTATCTGAGGATTATGCGGTTACGGCAGATATGGGCAGAAGGAACATTTGCAGTTTTAAAACGGGAACACAAATTGGATAAGATACAGAAAAGTGGGATTCAAAAAGCGACAGAGGAATGCTTCTTATCGGCAACGGCATTGAACCTAAAAAGACTAATAAAAGCGGTGTGAATAACCGCATTTACCAGCCTTTTTATTCAAATGAATGGTTATGCCATTGGCAGACAGAATGGCTGGATGAGTGCCAACGATATCAGGGAACTTGAAAATCTTGACCGTATTCCGGAAGAAGAGGGTGGCGATTTGTACCTGAGCAACAGGAATATGAGCAAATTAAAAGACGCAGGAATATTTGCGAAAAAGGAGCGCGAACAGAATGAAGAAGTTTTGAAGTGGGAGAACCAGAAGGTTCTGAATCAGGAGACACAGACGCAAATAGTGGAGAGAATACTGTTCCTAAACGGCACCATCGCAGAAGATAGCTAGTTTGATGATGACATGACACCGCAAATGTTCAAGGAAAATTTGATGGACGGAAGTGGAGATATCATGGTCGGGATCAATTTTCTGGTGGAGACTGTGTGGCGGCTGCCCAGATTTACAACATGCTTTGTGAGTATGTAGGTAAGATTGATAAATATATACGTCTTTGTTGTTTGGACACCAGTAATGTTTATATACATAAGAAATCAATCCTTTGTGACTATTATAACACACAAGTACAAACAAGTGCATACCAAAACGTAGAATTTAACAAAAAAAATAAGTCAAAATGGCTTGGTATTTCGAAAATACAAGTGTAAAAGACCCGGATTGGTTTGATTGTTGTGTAGAATTATGATATACTATTAGAGTTAATATGTATATTAGCATATAAGTGATAAGATATAGAAAGAAGTATATTATAGCAATTTCGTACAACGGTCTGTGGAAGTTACTGATTGACAAGGGAATGAATAAGGGTGATTTGCAGGAGGCAGTAGGCATCAGTAGCAGTACTATGGCTAAGATAACTAAGGGTGAAGCAGTATCTGTGAGTATTTTGGAAAGAATTTCCGTATCACATTATTGTAATTTAAAATATTAATAAAGGAGATTATTATGGGTGAATATAAATATTTCTTTGGAGATCCAACAGTCGAACGAGACTACTGGCAAAATTCATACGATAACATAGTAAAACCAAAGGTAGATTCTGAAATGAGAGCTTATAGAAAATTCATGGAATCAGGAGATATAGAAGATCTCTTAGGTAACCAACCAAAATCTATTGATGATTGATAAAATATAAAAAGGGATGATAGAAATGAATAATATATTTGAAAAACATGATCCTCGTGCTTCAAAGTATAGTGCTGGTGAGGGTTCCAAACTTTTGTGGTATAAGACAGTGAAGTTGTTTCAGAAGCATAGTATAGACGAAAATTTCACATGGGTGATGAAACATTAAAGCAGCCAGATGTGAATGTTTTTTTCAGAAATAAGCAGAACCAGAATGAGGATGTGTTTAAGTGGAGTGATAAAGCGATTGCTAAATTAAAACAGACCTATCAGAAATATATGCTTGAAGCAGGGGTGGTAGAGAACATAGAAGAAAACGCAGTCACAAAAAAGATTTGTAGACCGTATATAGAGCAGGAATTTCGGGAAGAACTGTTGTCAAATGGTTTGGATAAGTATTTATATTCATTAACAGGAGAACTATACGATGCAGTGGCGAAGCTCTTTAAGCTTACGAATGATGATAACCTTATCGTTACCCATATATTAAACAATACACCAGAGGAGTATGTAGTATTTCTGACGGGAATCGGAAATGCGTTTCCTTTTGTGAGATCACATAATGTTCTTAACAATCTGCACCAGGTTCGGGATAGGATTCTGGTGGTCATGTTCTATCCGGGAAGATGGAATGGGCAGTCCTTAGAATTGTTTGGGACGATCTGCCAGAAGAATTGCTATATATTCAGAACTGGTATGCAGATGAGAAGAAGCTGGCTACTTTGTCAGAATATTTCGTGAGATCCAAGTCAGAGGTCATTATTGCAAACCTGTTGGTGTCGGAAGAAGTTCCGTTTATCTATGAGGAGCCTTTGTATGCGCCAGATGGAACAATGTTCTTGCCAGATTTTACAGTAAAGTTTCGTGGAGAAACATATTACTGGGAACATGTAGGAAGATTAGATCTTCCGGATTATCGCGCTCACTGGGAAATCAAAGAGAAGTGGTATGAGAAACACTTCCCCGGAAAGCTGCTGATAACTTATGAAGGAAAAGACCTTTCGATTGCAGCAATGGAAATTATTAAAAGGCATAAATAAAATGAGATGCAGTGATTTTAAAATGCTACAGTTTCAGACCAGTAACATGGTTTTAGTTTGGAAAGCATCCAGAGGAATCGCACCGGACCACTCATCATTTTGACGGGGATAATGCTCCTTAAATGAGTGCATAAAACCTCCCTTTCTGTATAGAATAACTGACAGAAAGAGAGGTTTTATTTGTGCTGATAAAGAATGGAAAAGTATTAACCATGACAGGCGCTACTTTTGACAATGGCTTTGTCAATATTGAGAACGGAAAAATTATTACGGTTGGTCGGATAGATGAGCTCGACAGGGAAGTGGAGGAGCGAGCCTCTGCGACGGAAAGTGTATTGGATGTACAGGGGGCATGGGTCATGCCGGGACTCATTGATGCTCATTGCCATGTGGGAATCGCAGAGGAAAAATGGGGGATTATCGGGGATGACTGCAATGAAATGACGTCGCCCGTCACTCCCCATCTGCGTGCGCTGGACGCGGTGAATCCGATGGATCCTGCGTTTCATGACGCCATTATAGGCGGCATTACCTCGTTGATGACAGGCCCCGGAAGTTCCAATGTAGTCGGAGGGCAATCGCTGTTTATGAAAGTGCAGGGGCGCTGTATGGAGCGTATGGTTGTGAAAGCGCCGGCGGCGATGAAAGTTGCTTTTGGAGAAAATCCCAAAATGAATTACGGACAAAAGGATGCAATGCCCGGCAGCCGGATGGCGATTGCAGCGATGCTGCGGGAGGAATTATATAAGGCGTGCGGCTATAAGGAGAAAAAAGAGCGGGGAGAGATTGCTGCTGGTGAAGAGGATTTTCGGATGGAGTGTTGGCTTGGTGTGCTGCGAAGAGAGATTCCCCTGAAGGCGCATGTCCATCGAGCCGATGACATATTGACGGCGATTCGCATTGCCAAAGAATTTCAGCTCGACATGACGCTTGACCACTGTACAGAGGGGCATCTGATAGCCGATGAGATAGCCCAATCCGGTTTTCCGGTTATTGTCGGGCCGGATATGACGTCACGCTCGAAAATTGAAGTGAAAAATATGAGCTTTAAGACGGCGGGAGTACTGGAGAGGGCCGGAATTAAGACGGCGATTATGACAGACCATCCGGTCTCTTTAATCCGGTATTTGCCACTGTTTGCCGGACTCTGTGTCAAACAGGGACTATCGATGGAAGGCGGTCTGAAAGCAATTACGCTCCATGCGGCGCAGATATGCGGGGTGGCGGACCGTGTCGGCTCACTGGAACAGGGAAAAGATGCGGACATTGCTATTTTTACCGGCAACCCGATGGAAGTCTTTACAAAAACACTTTTTACTATTATCAATGGGGAAATTGTGTATGACAGCAGGACATAAATCTAAGGTTGAAATCATTTTACAGACGATGGGGATTGAGGTATCCTAACAGGAGAACGGAGACTGGACAGTCAAAACTTTTTTGCTCCGTTGTATTTTAAAATCTGATGTGTTAGTATAGAAATACAATAGAAGAGGGAAAAATTGCTCAGGAAAGGGTCGAGAAACTATGAAGCAGCATCGCAAGATGTTTCAGTTTGTAGAAGAGATATTATATAGCTACGACCGCCGTAAGGGGGATAAAAGTAAAAATAAAATCGCATATGACAGATATGCGCATACGCTCCGTGTCTATCAGTGGATGCTTCGGATTTGCGACCGCCTGTGCGATGAAAATATCGACGGTGAATCATTAAAAATTGCCACGATATTCCATGATGCAGGATATTCGGCGGGAGAGGACTGCAATCATGCAGAAGAGAGCGCCAGAATTTGCAGAGATTATTTAGAGAGGCGTTCCTATGAACCGGCGCAGATTGATTTTATCTGTTATTTAATCGAAGAACATCCGAATAAGCGATTGCTTCATGAGAAGACAACCCCATTGGAACTTGTTGTTCTGATGGAAGCAGATATGCTGGACGACACAGGCGCAATGGGGATAATTCTGGATTCATGGATTGCCTCGAAAGAAGATAATCCCACGTTCGATTCCGTGTGCCGCCATTTTGAAAAATATACATATCGTCAAATGAAACAAATGGAATTTGTAACGGCGCCGGGCCGTAAATTCTGGCATGAAAAGAGAAAACTCGTGTATGAGTTTCTTCGCCAGTACCGGAGAGATCTCGGACGATAACTGGTGTGACGTATCACTCACATTGCACATTGTTTTTGAAGGTCGTATAAAAACGCGGATGGAGCTTTTTCCCGGAGACGACGCTGCGGTGGAAGTCTTCCAAAACTTCTTTGGCAAGGGGGATGGCATTATCATATAAATATTGCAGACTTTGATTTGTCTTTGCCGCATACTTTTTTGGACGGAGAGTCATCATATGTCCTTCCAGTTTTTCATAATGCATCGACAGTTTCATACAAGCGCGTATGAGGGCTCGTTTTAGAGAGCATCCGCAAGTGAGCATCCGCTTGTAAAAACGCATACCCCGAAGCGCTCTGCGAATGTGTTTTTTCTTCAGGTGAAGCGGACGATAGGCACGGTGAATGGCATTTACGACAGTATGTGAAGTCGGTATTTTGCGCCAGATGGGATAGGTGACAGGTGTGCAGCCGTCTTTCTTTAATAAATGACGGTCAAATTCATTTTCAACGGCTAAATGATTGACGCCCGGTTTTTCGGAAATCGGTATGACAAAACTATGACATTCGCTGTCAAGGATAAAGTGACAGATAAAACCAAGAAGGTAGGCGTATGTTCCGTTGTCGCAGGAATCGGATTTGCGCAGCGACGGGAGCAGGGCAGATAAAAAGTCCGCTATCGTCTGGCCGTGTTGCCAATATCCCATCTGATTTGTCCGCAATTTCAGCAGAGGATGGTAAAAAAATAAAAAATCCGGCCCCTGCAGACCTATCTGAAATTCTTTTTCATGATTCTGGATGATATCCTGCAGTTCTTCCGGTAAAATGCCGGCGACTTTTCTGCCAAAAGAATCATGCGCATATATACAAGGCATAGAAAGCCCTCCTTTCGCAACATCAGTTGAGGTCAAAATATCTTTTGCCCCCAACATCTTAATACTAGTATAACATATTTTTCTCAAAACATAAGGAAAGATTTGTGGATACGAAGTTTTTACTGACAATTACAACAAAATTTTAGGAGATATGGATATGGAGAACATTATCTGGAATGAAAAAAATGACGTCCCTTACCTTACTTTTCCCACTTTTGAACGGCTTGGTATTATGCATGCCTGTTCAACAAAATCCGGCGGCGTCAGCAAAGGAGCATGCGCTGCCATGAACATGAGTTTCAGCCGCGGTGATGTACATGAAGATGTACTTACCAATCACCGCTTATTTGCACAGGCAGTCGGCTATAATCCGCACCATCTTGTGCTGAGCGACCAAATTCATAAGACAGTGATTCGGCGGGTGGATAAGACGGACTGCGGCAAAGGCGTAATAAGAGAATCCGACCTTGTTGGCGTGGACGGTCTGATAACGAATGATAAACAAGTGGTGTTAATGATTTTCTTTGCCGATTGTGTTCCCCTCTTTTTCTATGATCCGGTAAAGCAGGCTATTGGCGCCAGCCACTCCGGATGGCGGGGTACCGTAATGCGGATGGGAGCGCGTACCGTGGAGGCCATGCAGCGGGAATTTCAATCTATGCCGGAAGATATCCATGTCGTCATAGGACCATCGATTTGTCAGAACTGTTATGAGGTGAGTGAAGATGTAATAGAAACTTTCCGCAGGGAATTTCCCCAAAAACAGTGGGGAACATTATGGGAAGAGAAAGAGAATCACAAATATCAATTGAATTTATGGGAGGCAAATCGTATTCTGTTAGAAGAAGCGGGGATTCCCAAAGAGCAGATTGAAGTAAGCGGATATTGCACCTGTTGTCATGCGGATGTGCTGTTTTCCCATCGGGCCACCAACGGCCGGCGAGGCAATTTATCCGGAGTCATTTCACTGGAAAGGAAAATGTAAGTTTAAATGAACGGGAGAAATTATCAGAAAGAGTTAGAACAGCTTTTGCAAAGCTTTTGCGGGGAGAAAAAGAAGTTGCTTTTACATTGTTGTTGTGCGCCGTGCAGCAGCTATGTATTAGAATACCTCCATGCCTTTTTCGACATAACGGTTTTCTTTTATAATCCCAATATTACGCAAGAGGAAGAATATGAAAAGAGAAAAAGGGAGCTGCTCCGCTATTTACGCGAAGTTTCTTATGGCGGGGAGATACATGTACAGAAAGCCGATTATGAGCCGCAGCGTTTTTTGGATGCGGCAAAAGGGCACGAAAAGGACGCAGAACGCGGCGTCCGCTGTGAGCGTTGTTTCCGGCTGCGTCTGGAGGAGACGGCGCGGCGGGCCAGAGAGGGGCTGTTTGACTATTTTTGTACGACATTATCCATCAGCCCGCACAAAGATGCGGCGCTTTTAATGCAGTTGGGAGAAGCGCTGGCAGAAAAATACGGCGTCTCTTATCTGCCATCTGATTTTAAGAAGAAGAACGGTTATAAGAGAAGTATTGCACTATCAAAAGAACACGGATTGTATCGGCAAGATTACTGCGGCTGTATCTACTCCGCTGCCGCACGTGAGAGGGAGAAAGAGACATGAGAGAGATGCCTGTACGCGCGGTAAAATATTTGTTTCTTCTGCTTCTCTGTTTTTTGACAGGCTGTGGAGAGACGGGAGAACAGGAGAAAAAGGCGACGCGCGAAATTTTCGCCATGGATACGATAATGCAGTTGACCGTGTATGGAGATAACGGTGAAGAGGCAATCACGGAAGCAGCGCGTCTCATTCAGCGTCTGGACAAGCTGTTTTCGGTTACGCAGAACGGAAGCGACATATCAAAGGTTAATGCTGCGAAAGGAAATCCGGTCACGGTTGCGAAAGAAACGTATGAATTGATACAACGAAGTAATGAGTTTAGCGAACAGAACAGCGATTTTTTTGACATTTCAACCTATCCGCTCGTAAAGGCGTGGGGGTTTACAAAAGAAAAACAGTGTGTGCCGTCAAAAGCCGCCCGCGAGGAAGCAGCGGCGAAAATTGATTACCGGAAGATTCGTTGTCTGCCCGAATATCAGATTCAACTGGAAGAGGGGATGGAGATTGACTTAGGAGCGGTTGCAAAAGGATATGCGGCGCAGAATATTATTGATATGTGGAAAAAAAGAGGGGTTACATCTGCAATTTTATCGTTAGGAGGAAATGTTCAGACGATAGGGAGAAAAAGCGACGGAAGCCAATATGAAGTAGGGATTACAAACCCGCAGGATGGAACGAGTCTGTATGGCTCTCTGTCCGTCGAAAACAAAGCGGTTGTTACTAGCGGCATCTACCAGCGCAATTTTACCGAAGACGGTGTGTTATATCATCATATTATGGATGTTTCTACCGGAATGCCGGCGGATAATACGCTCGCTTCTGTCACGGTAATTGGCGATGACGGAACGGAGGCGGATGCATTAGCAACGGCTCTGTTTGTTATGGGCGAAGAAAAAATAAAAGAATACCAGAAAAACCATCCGCAAATACAGGTTCTAATTATCCGTAAAGATGGTACTTTCTGGCAATCCGGCAAAATCCGTTTATCCGTTAAACATCAAATGAAATGATAAATGATGGCGGCTACAATAATACCGATAATACTTCCAATCGTGAATTTAATCGTAAGGCCAAATGTTAAAACTAAGACGCCCAAATTGAGCCGTATTGGATCGGCAAAACCGAAATTTTGTCCGAAACTTAACCATGACAGCCATGAGACGCCGCTTGTCAGCTGGCTGATGAAACTGCCTAAGACAACTCCTGCTAATATAAGCAAAACCAAAGCCCATCCGTTTTTCCCTGCTCCTCGTGCCATAGATAATACCTCCTTCTCTTTCTAATAAGTCAGCATACACTAATTTGACAAAATTCGCAACCATTCCAAAATTTTTTTTGCTATAAAAAAGGATATTCCTTTTTTGTGTTGTATTTTTCCTATGTAACTCGTTTTTTTACATAATATAATCGGTGAAAGCCGAACTTGGGAGATTATGACAATTCGAGAAAAAATGGAACAAAGGGAACATCATATATTAAGTCCGTATGCCGCATACAGCGACGCCTCCGCAGGTAGAGATTATCCGGAGGAACCCTGTGATTTGCGTCCTATCTATCAACGGGACAGAGACCGTATTTTACATTCTAAATCTTTTCGTCGGCTAAAAGGAAAGACACAGGTTTTTCTGGCACCGGAAGGCGACCATTACCGCACGAGAATGACACACACATTGGAGGTATCTCAAAATGCCAGAACGGTGGCAAAGGCGTTACGGCTCAATGAAGATTTGACGGAGGCAATCGCTCTGGGGCATGATTTGGGGCATACTCCTTTTGGACATGCCGGAGAACGCGTGCTCAATCGCATTTATCCGGAGGGTTTCCATCATCAGGAGCAGAGTGTACGTGTGGTAGAGCGGTTAGAAAAAAACGGACGCGGACTAAACCTTGCCAGAGAGGTGAGAGACGGTATCCGCAATCATTCAACCGCGGGCACACCAGCCACGTTAGAGGGGAAGATTGTACGCCTGTGTGATAAAATTGCCTACGTGAACTCGGATATTGACGATGCCATTCGCGGCAGGGTAATCCGTGAGGAGGAGCTTCCGAAAGAGTACACGGAGATTCTCGGCAGTACGTTGCGGGAACGCCTGAATACGCTGATTCATGATTTGATTAGCTGCAGTATGGACAAAAATGATATTGTACAGTCTAAAGAAATGGACGCAGCGCTCAAAGGATTACGCAAATTTATGTTTGACAACGTCTATATCAATTCAGTTGCCAAAGCCGAGGAAGGAAAGGCTGAGTATATGATTGGCCAATTATACGAATACTATGTGGAACATGAAGAACAATTGCCGGCGGAATACCAGAAGATGATGAGAGACGACCATGTGACCGTGCAGCGTGCGGTGTGTGATTTTATTGCCGGTATGACAGACAGGTATGCCGTTATGAAATACGAAAATCTGACGATACCGCGGACATGGTCCGTTTTATAACAGGAGTGAAGTCGATGTATTATGAAGAAGACTTTGTCGAAGAAGTGAGGCGCCGCAATGATATTGTGGATATTATTTCTTCCTATGTAAATTTAAAACGAAGCGGTAGTAACCATGTCGGACTCTGCCCGTTTCACAACGAGAAAACGGCTTCCTTTTCCGTCAGCGCCGGAAAGCAGATGTATTATTGTTTTGGCTGCGGGGCAGGCGGAAATGTATTTACCTTTTTAATGGAATACGAAAATCTGACGTTTGTCGAAGCGCTGGAGCAGTTGGCCGAACGGGCGGGCATGGAACTCCCCGCAAAAGGAGATTCTGCCGCTGACCGCAAGCGGCGTGATATGCGGGATGCCGTTTTGGAAATCAATAAACTGGCGGCCAAATATTATTTTTCCAAATTAAAAAGCAGCCGTGGCAAAGCCGGATACGAATACCTGACAAACAGGGGATTATCCAATGAGACGATTGTGAAATTTGGCTTGGGATTTTCTGATAAAAGCAACGGTGAACTATATCGTATGATGAAAAGCAAAGGATATCCAGATACCATATTAAAGGAAACCGGATTGTTCACCTATGATGAAAAGAGGGGCGCTTACGATAAATTTTGGAATCGGGTGATGTTTCCCATCTTAGACCGCAATAACCGTGTAATCGCTTTTGGCGGACGCGTTATGGGCGACGCTAAGCCGAAATATTTGAATTCGCCTGAGACATTGGTTTTTGATAAAAGCCGACAATTATACGGTTTAAATTTTGTACACGGCAAACAGACGCAAGGTATGATTATATGCGAGGGTTACATGGACGTTATCGCATTACATCAGGCGGGATTTACAAACGCAGTAGCGTCTTTGGGAACCGCTTTTACCGACCGACATGCAAGTCTGCTCAAACGATATACAGATATTGTCTATCTTTGTTATGATAGTGACGAAGCCGGAGTCAAAGCGGCTATGCGGGCGATTCCGATGTTAAAAGAAGCGGAATTGAGCGTCAAGGTAATTGATATGAGCCCGTATAAGGACCCGGATGAGTTTATGAAAGCATTATCGCCGGAGGAGTTTAGAGAACGCATAAAAAATGCAAAGACCAGTTTCTTTTTTGAAATTGCTCATATACAACGGGAATTTGATATGGATGACCCGGAAGCAAAAACGAAATTTATGAATGAAGTAGCAAAAAAATGTCTAACCTTTGGTAATGAAATCGAACGAAACAATTATATCGAGGCATTTGCCAGAGAATACGGAATCCGCGTGGAAGATTTTCGCAAACTGGTGTCCTATCACAGTGCGAAGATGGCGGGAATTGATTATGAAAAGAGAAAGAAAGAGCGGGCGGGAGGAAACCGGCAGGAAGACGGTCTGGCGCAGAGTCAGGGGATTTTTCTCACATGGCTGAGTAAGGATGCTATTCTGTTTGAAAAGACAAAAGGCATTATCGGCGTGGAAGATTTTATCGACGAACCTTATCGTCAGGTGGCGGAGATGATATACGAACAATATGCCGCTTCCGGTGCTGTGGAACCGGCCGCCATCATAAGTAAATTCGAGAGTAAGGAAGACCAGTCGTTAGTTGCCGGACTATTCAATAAAGAATTGAAAGCTATCAGCCGGGATATCGAACAGCAGAAGGCTTTGAATGAGGTAATCCGCAAGATAAAGAAAAACAGTCTGGATTACCGCAGCCGCCATGTTACGGATATGAAAGAATTGCAGCAGTTAGTTTTGGAAAAAAAGAAACTACAGGCATTAAAAATCACATTCTAAAATTATATGACGCTGTAAGTGCAGCAGAATGGAGGAAATTATGGATAAGAAAAATACAAATGTAGAAGACGAACAATTGAAAATCATAACCATTTTACATGAATTAGTGGAAATCGGCAAAAAGAAAGAAAATGTATTGGAAATGTCGGACATTGATAAGGTATTCACGACCCATGGAATGGAACTGGATGATGAGAAAACAGAGAAAGTTTTCGAGTATTTGGAAAATCAGGGAATTGTACCGATGGTTCCGGACAGCGATACGGATGATGATATAATTTTGGATGTGGATGATGAGCCAACGGAAGAAGAATTGGAAAATATTGAGTTGGCAGTTCCGGACGGGGTAAGTATAGAAGATCCGGTGCGCATGTATCTGAAAGAGATTGGTAAAGTTCCGTTATTGACGGCAGATGAGGAAAAAGAACTGGCGATGCAGATGGAAGCCGGCAATATGGATGCGAAAAAGCGTCTGGCTGAGGCGAATCTGCGTCTGGTTGTCAGCATTGCCAAACGCTATGTCGGACGCGGTATGTTGTTTCTGGATTTGATTCAGGAGGGTAATCTCGGATTGATTAAGGCCGTGGAGAAATTTGATTATCGCAAGGGATATAAATTCAGTACCTATGCCACATGGTGGATTAGGCAGGCAATTACCCGCGCCATTGCGGACCAAGCGAGAACCATCCGTATTCCAGTGCATATGGTAGAAACGATTAATAAATTAATCCGCGTGCAGCGCCAGCTTTTGCAGGAATTAGGACGGGAACCGTATCCGGAAGAAATAGCGGTGAAAATGAATTTGCCGGTAGAGAGGGTTCGCGAGATACAAAAGATTTCGCAGGAGCCGGTTTCGTTAGAGACGCCAATCGGAGAAGAGGAAGACAGTCACCTGGGCGATTTCATTCAGGATGATAACGTTCCTGTACCGGCAGAGGCCGCAGCCTTTACGTTGTTAAAAGAACAGTTGGTCGAAGTGCTGGGAACGTTGACGGAGCGGGAGCAGAAAGTGTTGTGCCTGCGTTTTGGTCTGGACGATGGCAGAGCCAGAACATTGGAAGAAGTAGGAAAAGAATTTGATGTGACAAGAGAACGGATTCGCCAGATTGAGGCAAAGGCCCTTCGCAAATTGCGACATCCGAGCAGAAGCAGAAAATTAAAGGATTATTTGGATTAAGATGCATAAGATAGAACTGTCAAAGAGAATGAAAATGAATGCGGATTTGATTCCGGAGGGGTGTGCTCTAGCGGATATCGGCTGCGATCACGGCTATGTATGCATTGAGCTGGCAAGGAAAAATTGGTGTCGCAAAATAATTGCCATGGATGTAAACAAAGGCCCGCTGGCGATTGCCGAAAAAAATATCTGTCAGGCGAAACTGCAGGATAAGATAATGTGCCGGATAAGCGACGGGCTGCAGGAATTAGAGATGGGAGAAGTAAATACAATACTGGTTGCCGGTATGGGGGGTATGCTTATCAGCCGTATTTTGCAGGCAAAACCGGATGTTGTAGCGGGGCTGGACACGTTGGTGTTACAGGCGCAATCCGACTGGCGCACATTGCGAGAGACGATTTGGAAACTTGGTTTTTCAATCGAAACCGAGTGCGTTTGTGAAGAGGCGGGAAAATACTATCTGGCAATCCGTGCCATGCGGGGAAAAGAAGATGTGCCTTATACGGAAGAAGAGTGTACATATGGACGGCTGCTTCCAAAACAAAAAAATGAACTCTACCGGCAGTATTTGTCGCAGGAATTTCAAAAGCGGGAAAAAGTTATCGTTTCTTTGCAGAAACATGAGACAGAGGAGGCTGAAAAACGCCGCGTTGAACTTCTTTCGGAGCAGAATGCGATACGGTGGATTTTGAAACAATATTATGGAGGGTAAGGATATGACGGTGAAAATTAACGGAGAAAATATTCCGGTTCGTGAAGAAATGACTTTATATGACTTGAGTAAATTGTATGAAGACAGATATGAATTTCCCATTATTGTTGCCAAAGTGGACGGTGTAATACAGGAATTATATCATCATGTTCAGGATGGCAGTACCATTTCTTTTTGTACGACGCAGAATAATGACGGTAAGCGCGCCTATATCCGCGGTATGTCGATGATGTTGTTAAAAGCGGTTTATTCTGTCGTTCCCAAAGACCAGATTGAGAAAGTGACGATTGATTTCTGTCTGGACAGCGGTTATTTTTGCCGTATTCAGGGAGATATCAATTTGAATGAGGCACTGTTGGAGCAAATCGAAGAGAAGATGAAAGAACTCGTAAAAAGAGATATTCGTTTTCAGAAGCGGGTCATCCGTACGCGGGACGCCAAACAATTATTTGCTTCCCTCGGTATGATGTACAAAAGTAATCTCATGGACTACCGTACCAATTCGAGAACTACCGTATATAATTTAGGGAACTTTACCGATTATTTTTATGGCGCAATGCCGTATAGCACGGGAATCTTAAAATATTTTAAGTTACAATTATTTCAAGAAGGATTTGTGTTTATTGTTCCGAAAAAAGAGGCGCCTACGACAATGCCGGGCTTCCATCCGAGCCTGAAGCAATACCATACGATGCAGATGGCTAATGAGTGGTGCAGAAAAATGCAGGTTTCTACGGTTGGCGAGCTGAATAAAATTGTTGTCGAAGGCGGTTTACAGGAATTAATGCTGACGCAGGAAGCGCTGCACGAAAAAAGTATTGCCGATATTGCAGTCGACATTGCGAAACGCGGATGCCGGATAGTTACGATTGCCGGCCCATCTTCTTCCGGAAAGACAACATTTTCTTATCGGTTATCGACACAGTTGAAAACTCTTGGTCTGCATCCACACCCGATTGCACTTGATGATTATTTTGTGAATCGTGAGGATACGCCGAGAGATGAAGATGGAAATTATGATTATGAGAGTTTGGAAGCAATTGATACGAAACTCTTTAACGAACATCTGACCAGCCTGTTAGACGGAAAGGCGGTTCAGTTACCGACTTTTAATTTTATAACGGGTTTGCGTGAGTATGATAAACCGCTGTTGCAGATGCGAAACGATGATATATTGATTCTGGAGGGAATTCACGGGCTCAATGATAAACTGACGTTTTCGATTCCGAGAGAAGATAAATATAAAATTTACATTAGCGCGCTAACTACGCTGAACTTAGATTCACACAATCGTATTCCGACAACGGAAGCCCGTCTGCTGCGGAGGATGATTCGCGATGCCAGAACGAGAGGCAATTCGGCGCAAAAGACAATTGCCATGTGGAATTCCGTGCGGCGCGGAGAGAGTAAAAATATTTTCCCATTTCAGGAAGAGGCGGACGCCATGTTTAATTCCGCCCTGATTTATGAACTGGCAGCGATGAAATTATATGCCGACCCGCTACTGTTTCAGGTGCCGCAGGACTGTGCCGAATATGCCGAAGCACAGCGGTTATTAAAATTTTTAGGTTACTTTCTGCCGATTGACCCGCATAATGTTCCGTTAAATTCCATCTTGCGGGAATTTATTGGCGGTGGTATATTACTAGGGTGAGTAGCACAGGTGCTCGCGGCCGTTCCGGCAGCGGAACGGGTGAGGAAAGTCCGAGCTTCACAGGGCAGGATGCCGGATAACGTCCGGTGGAGGTGACTCCCAGGCTAGTGCAACAGAAATAAACCGCCATGTATAACCATGGTAAGGGTGGAATGGCGAGGTAAGAGCTCACCGCCTTTCTGGTAACAGAAAGGGCACATGTAAACCCCATCCGAAGCAAGACCGAACAGAGAGCGATACGGCGGCCCGTCGTGCTTTCGGGTAGGTCGCTAAAGCCTGTTGGTAACAGCAGGATTAGACAGATGAGCACCCAACGACAGAACTCGGCTTATCGTGCTACTCACTGAAGTAAAAATGAAATTTTCCCTGTGGGAATAGGAGTTTAGAGAGATGAAAGAACGTTATGAATTGGCAAAAACAAGGATTTTAGAACTTCCGGCGGAAGTAAAGGGAGATTATAAAGCGTTTCTCATTTCCATCTCGAATTTGTTTAAGACAATTTTTGAAGTAAATGAGACAGACAACCCAACATTACAACAGTATAAGAAGTGGAATGAAAGTTTATATGCGGATTTATCGGGAGACGGCTATCGTTCTTCTTTTGCGAATCCCGCCTATAGTGTCGCCTGTTTTGGCGGGAAAACGGGGCCTTATATCAGTTGGTATGCCGCCAGTGCGCGTGACGCCGTGACAGCAGCATATGAAAAGGATGAGGAAGAGATTGTTTTGTGTATGGAACTTTTCCTGCAGGCAGTCACCGTATTGGAAGAAGAAGAGGAGCCGGAACGTTTTCTCAAAGAAATCATGTATTATTATATACATGATTATGCGGAAAGACAGACGGAGAAAAAGATACGCGGCATGCTCTGCTTCTCACCGGAGGGAATTTATGATATCGTAATGAACAGTGACTTTTCCGATAGCCGCTATCTCTACCGTTATGGAGAGTATATTACGGATAATGAAATTGCAATGGCAGAGTATTTGCAAGCCATGCCAGAAGAAACTCTGGCAGCCATGGCCCGCACTTATACGGAGGGATACCGCAAAGGTTTTGAGGCGGCCGGTATTGATCTCTCGAAGAAAAAGACCGTACAAATACGGTATCATGTTGGTTTTGAGCCAATGGTGCGTCAGGCAGTTTTGCAATTCGAAGAGATGGGATTACAAACGGTATTTACAAGAACAACGAATACGAAAGCGGTCGGCGTAGTCAGTACCGCGCCCAATAAGCAATATCTGTATGATCACCGCTATGATGATGCGCTCTGTCTGAATCGGGCAATCGTACGGGAACGCTTAAAGATGGCAGAAAAAGTTTTTGAAAAATATAAGGAAGAAGCTTCCGTATATGCCGGACCGGCAGTGATTGAAGTATTTGGTGAAACTCTTTTTTCGCCGGAGACAAAAAAAGAAAATCCGGCGTATACAAAGGAACAGGAAACGATGAGTGTGGAATACAGGAGAGATTTTTCACTCATACAAAACCGCTATATCCCGCAGGAGCAGTACAGCTTTACGATTATCGCTTATCCGATACCGGAAATCGGAGAAGATTTTAAAGAAATCTTTGAGGCGACAGTGGAGGTCAATACGCTGGATGTAAAAGAATATGAAAAAATACATCAGGCGCTGATTGATGCGTTGGACGAGGGCGAGTATGTACAGGTAACCGGAAAGGGGAATAACCGCACCGATATGCGTATCCGGCTTCATCAGAAAAGCGATGCCGCACATCAGACGAACTTTGAAAATTGTCTTGCGGATGTCAATATTCCGGTCGGCGAAGTATTTACATCTCCGGTTTTAAGCGGTACAGAGGGATTGCTTCATGTAACGCAGGTCTATCTGAATGAGCTCCGTTATGAGAATCTGGAATTTACCTTTGACAATGGCATGATTCAGAGTTATACATGTACGAATTATGAAAACGAAGAAGACAACAAAAAGTATATAAAAGAGAATGTCCTTCACAATCGTGACACGCTGCCGCTTGGTGAATTTGCCATTGGTACGAATACAAAGGCATACCGTATGGGGCGTAAATTTGGCATTGAAGCTAAATTACCGATTTTGATCGCCGAAAAAACTGGCCCGCATTTTGCGGTAGGGGACACGTGCTACTCGATGAGTGAAGACGTCGTATTGCATAATCCGGATGGCAAAGAGATTGTCGCTAAAGAAAATGAATGTTCGGCTTTGCGTCATACGGATATCGCAAAAGCATATTTTAACTGTCATACGGATATTACGATACCGTACGACGAATTAGGTGATATTGTTGTCTTTACAAAATCAGGGCAATCCATTACACTGATAAAACAAGGGAAATTTGTTTTGCCGGGTACAGAACAATTAAATGAAGCGCTTACTGAATGAAAGGAGAAAAGACATGGCAAAAGTAGGAATTTTGATGGGAAGCGATTCAGACCTTCCGATTATGAAAAAAGCGGCAGAAATGCTGGAAAAATTTGGAATTGAATATGAGATGACGATTATATCGGCACACCGCATGCCGGATACGTTTGTCGAATATGCAACCGGAGCGGAAGAGCGGGGCATTGAAGTCATTCTTGCCGGCGCTGGAGGAGCCGCCCATTTACCGGGGATGTGCGCTGCACTTTTTGACTTGCCGGTAATTGGTATTCCTATTCATACCAAAAGTCTTGGCGGTGTCGACAGTTTATACTCGATTGTGCAGATGCCATCCGGAATTCCGGTTGCTACCGTGGCAATTGACGGAGCGGCGAATGCTGCTATTTTGGCGGCAAAGATTTTGTCCGTCAGTGACAAGGAACTCCGCACCAAATTGAAAAAGTATAAACAGGAAATGAAAGAGGGAGTCCTTGCCAAAGCAGACAAACTGGATTCGTTAGGTTATGAGGAATATATCAGGCAGATGTGAGCATAAATAGTTTGCCAATTGCCTGTAGCAAAAGGTCGGTATAACCGGCCTTTTCTACTTCCTGACAGGAGAGAATCGGTACGCTGCCAAGTTCTTTTCCCTCGTACTTATAGTGGATTTTACCAATTTCCTGACCGGATGTGATAGGAGCTTCTACCGAATGATAAGTAATCTTTCTCTCTATCTTTTTCTTCTCATAGTCTTTAATAAAAGTATGTGAAAATTTTGTTTTCGGATATACATCCACATAAGAAGGTATCCCATTTTTTATTTTTCTCTTCTCCCACTTTATATCCGAGTAATCATCCTCGTATACGGAGCAGTTGGCAAAGCCATAATCCAAAAGGGCCTGTGCCTCGCTGAAACGTACTTTGTGGTCGGGAGCGGCCATTACAACGGCGATTAAATCCATACCATTTCTTTTGGCTGTGGCGCTGAGGCAGTATTTGGCTTTGCTCGTGGAACCGGTTTTTAATCCGGTAATACCATCATAAAAGCGCACTAATTTATTTGTATTTGTCAGACCGAACGTAGATTCACCCTTTTTTGTCTTGTGAACAATTGAATCCATCCATACCGTCGAATATTGGGAAATCTGCGGATGTTTCATAATCAGTTCGCGGGACATCAAGGCAACGTCATAGGCGCTGGAATAGTGTCCGCTTTTAATATCATCATCCAGACCGGTACAATTTTTGAATTGCGTATGTTTCATACCCAGCTCTTTTGCCTTCTGATTCATCATCTTCACAAAAGCCTGTTCGGAACCGGCTATTTTTTCTGCCATGGCAACGGCGGCGTCGTTGGCGCTGGCAATACTGATACATTTAATCATCGTCTGCACTGTCTGCGTTTCATTTGGTTCTAAAAATACCTGTGAGCCTCCCATGCCGGCAGCATATTCACTGACCGATACTTCATCGTCAAGGGAGATTTTTCCCTCATCAAGCGCTTCAAAAATTAAATTAAGCGTCATAATCTTAGTGATACTGGCAGGCACTAGCTCTTTGTCCTTATCCTTTTCCGTAATAATCTCGCCTGTATTTCCCTCCAATAAAACAGCGGACTTTGCCGTCACAGACACGGCAGAGCCGGAAACTGTATTTGCCCTGACAGGAATTGAAAAGAAAATAGCGGACAGCAGGAATAAAAATATTCCCAAACACCCTTTCCATTTTTGCATTGTAACCTCCATTCCGGCGCGTAGCGACGAGATTCTATCTATCTCCCCCGAACTAACCAAAAGACATTCTTCTGTTGTCAATGTATGCGCAGCTCCACGTGAATATGACTATCATCAATTGACAGGTATCGCATATAATGATACTATTTTACTAAAAATGGAGGGGCAATATGTTTAGTCTTTACGGAATTGCAGTTGTACTAGTAGTCGTTTTTTTTCTGTTTCTTGTCATGGGAATGATATATCCACATATGCCGGTGACAGAAGAATATGAAATTTGTTCTTCTCACTTGTCAGCGAATCGTCGTTTTGTCTTGTTAACGGATTTACACGGCTGTCTGCATGGAAAGAAGAACAGTAAACTGCTTCATATGATAGAAAAGGCACAGCCGGATTTTATCTGTATCGCAGGAGACATGACGGTAAAAAACGGTCATCATACGGATGAGATGACAGAGTTGGTACAACAGCTCTGCCAGACATATCCGGTATATTATTCTCCGGGCAATCACGAGAAAAAAATGCCGGCTGCGGACGCCTATAAGGAAAAGCTGAAAGAAGCAGGAGTCCACTATTTGGAAAACGAAAGGGTTTTTGCGGAGGGAAACATCGTTATCTATGGACTGGATTTGCCGGAACAATGGTATCATAAATTTTGGCAGAGACGGGAGATGAAAGCAGAACACTTGGAACAATTGCTTGGCGTCTGCCGTAAGGATTGTTTTACTTTATTATTGGCGCATAATCCCGAATACGCAGAACAATATGCGGCGTGGGGGGCTGACCTCGCAGTGAGCGGACACGTACACGGAGGTATTATGCGCCTGCCGCTGCTGGGTGGGGTGATTGCTCCGAGCTTGCGGCTGTTTCCTGAATTTGATGCCGGCCTGTATTCTTTTCGTGAGGGTGGGGCGATGATTGTCAGTCGGGGACTTGGGCTTCACCATATTAAATTACGATTTTTTAACCGGCCGGAAGTGAGCGTCATTAATTTGTCTTGCCAAAAGACGGGAATATAATGTATGATAGATAAGTGGCTTTGCCACAGATTGGAAAAACAGGAGGAGACACCGATGGGAATACAAGTCAAATTAGAGGCGTTCGATGGGCCTTTAGATTTGCTGCTTCATTTGATTGAAAAAAATAAAGTAGATATTTTTGATATTCCAATCGTGTTAATAACCGAACAATATCTGGAGTACGTCAGCGAAATGGATACGAAAGATATGGATATTATGAGTGAATTTCTTGTCATGGCGGCTACGCTTGTAAAAATCAAATCCAAAATGCTGCTCCCTAGAGAAGAGACGGAGGAGGAAGAGGAAGACGACCCGCGGCAGGAATTGGTGGAGCGTTTATTGGAATACAAAATGTACAAATATGCATCCTTTGAATTAAAAGACCGCCAAATTGATGCCGGAAAGGTTTTTTATAAGAATCCGACGCTTCCGGACGAGGTGAAAAATTTTAAAGAAGAAGTAGATTATGACGAATTGTTATCCGATGTTACGCTGACGAAATTACAAAGTATTTTTGATTCGGTCATGCAGAAGCAGGTTGATAAAATAGACCCCATTCGAAGTAATTTCGGAGAAATCGAAAAAGATGAAATTAATATTGAAGACCATATGATTTTTTTAGAAGAATATGCAATGCTTCACGGCACGTTCAGTTTTCGAAACCTGTTGAAACGGGGAAAAGGGAAAGGGTATATCATAGTAACGTTTCTTGGCGTTTTGGAATTGATGAAGACGGGTGTTTTTACGATAGAGCAAGATGACTTATTTGATGATATCCAAATTACATATCAAAAAGCAAAATCACAGCAGAAGCAGGAGGAAGAATAGTGAATATAAAAAAACTGGAAGCCGTTGTGGAGGCCATATTATTTACTATGGGAGAGGCGGTTGAGATTGAGCGCCTTGCCGCCGCAGTAGAACACGACGAAGATACCGTCCGCAAAATTATCCGCAGCATGATGACCCGCTATGATGAGGAAGACAGAGGTATTCATTTAATCGAACTGGACGGTCGGTTCCAACTGTGCACGAAGCCGGAAATGTATGAGTATCTGATTAAAGTGGCACACATTCCCAAGAAACATGTATTGACAGACGTTTTGTTGGAAACATTGTCGATTGTTGCTTATAAACAGCCGATTACGCGTTTGGAAATAGAAAAAATCAGAGGAGTATCGTGCGACCATGCGGTTAATAAATTAGTAGAATATGGATTAATCGCGGAAGCGGGGCGGCTGGATGCGCCCGGAAAGCCGATTCTGTTTGCCACGACCGAAGAGTTTCTCCGCTATTTCTGTTTGGAATCTCTCGATGACTTACCGATTTTAAATCAAGAGACGATTGAAACATTTAAAGATGAGGCGGAGCAGGAAGTGCTGAACGAGCTGCAATCAGGTGAAAGGTGAAATGAAAAAGTAACTTCTATCTTGTAAAACTAAATTCTATCCCCAAATG
>CAJTLS010000017.1:16080-60295 GCA_910577295.1 uncultured Eubacterium sp. | reverse complement strand
ACCAGATAGAACCCTTTCGTTTTAGGTGTCTATGTTACAGGGGACGGCTCACTTCATAAGGAACACCTCCTGTAAATTGGCATAAAAATAAGGCGACTCAAAAAAATCGCCCAGTATAGCATTTATTTTTTCTACTTAAAAAGGGGCTAACGGATAGCCCCAATGGGAATTAGAGGAATCGAACCTCTGGCTTTCTTCATGTCATACTAATCTTTGTTTTCCCCTCTGCTCCTGTTCATTTTTGTACTAATTCCCAGAAATGCCCGTACCCACCATGATACCTTTTACATTTTCTATTATTGTCATTATCGTACCTCCTGATATTATGAACCGAAAATCCAATTCACTTTTCATTTTATGAGAATACATGACAGAGCAACAAGAAAAAACTCCAACCAGTAATCCTAGCCATGACATATTTAATTATACTTTCTGCAGCTTACTTTCCTCTATCTCCTGCTGAAATGCCCTGCCCTTCTTATTGTAATAATCCATACGTTCCTGCGGGGTCATATCTTTTGTGAGATAATAATTATATTCCCGCAGCTTATGGATATCATCAATCGTAAAATCAGGACTGAGAACTGGTTTCTCCATAATCATCCCTCACTTTCTAACAATACCGTTGGACTAAGGATATCTATATTTTTATAACCTTCTAAATTTGTTATCGCCCTTATCCCATGAATAGTTTTAATATTTACAATATGTTTAAAATTCCACGAAATAATGCAATCACAATCATTCACAACGGCTGCTCCTATATGCTGACAGTCATCATAACTCTTTGGTGTCAGAATCCCTAAGTCAATCATTTTCTGTGCAACACTTAACGCTTCATTGGTTATGTCCAAAGTCGTATACGAAATCTGTGCCATATATTCCCTCAACTGGCTTCTTTTAGGTTCCGGACATGCAGATACTTCCTCCAATGTAACGGTAGACAGGTAAACATCATACATTCCTTCACGGAACAATTCCCATAATTGCAATGTATCAGCCATCTTTTCCGGAACATCTTCCTGCATCAAATGACTAATAACAGATGTGTCCAAATAAACTTTTAATTTTCGCATTTTCATCTCTCCTCATTTACAGTATACTAAATTCCATGTGATTTATCAATTTCCAATTTCCTTTTGTTTTTTCTTTTTATGAAAAGAAAAAACACCAACCTTTTACTACTATCAAGATTGATGGTTTTCATATCCATTATTTTCTTTCTACTTGTATCAGGGCTTATGGTAATATTATCAGTGCTCCATTGTGCACCATCTAGTGCACCATTTTTCAAAAAACCTATATGAATCCATATGGAAATATATCAGAGTACCAAAGCCACACATGCCAGTATTCATGGGCTTTCAAAGGATTTTATGGAGATATAGGGAAATCTATAAAACCAGCATACAAATTACTATGCCTAGTTTCATTTTTCTAATCCTCCTTGTTTTGCGAAGCAAAATCCGAGCCTCCGGCGAGGAGAGGATTTTTCTCCTTCTAAAATTCCTTTATTTTATAAAGTTTTCGCATTCTCAAGGTTGGGTTACGTACCAATTTACGTACCAATCTTAACCACTCATAATTTCAAAATAGATTTGAGCCATGCTTGCATGAGCGAAAATATCTATTTGAAATTTTAGTTGGTAAAGCAGGCGAGCGAGAAAACGAATGTTTTCGAGCTACATGGTTCAGATATTACACTACCTTGAGTGCTGCAATCATTTCAATTTTCTTTTGTTTCTCATCTTCTGTTGTACGAACATATAAATTCATTGTGATACCAATGTTAGAATGCCCCAAAATCGTCTGTAGCATCTTTGGTTTCATACCAGCTTCAATGCAACGGGTTGCAAAGGTATGACGCAACACATGCATCGAAAATTTGGGGATCCCTATTTTCTCACATAATTTAAACAACATAGTGTCATAAGTGCTATTCTTTACAGGAGCGCCTTTTTTACAAACTCTGCCCATTCCATAGGAATAATTTTGAACCCTGCATTTTTCTGTTTCTACCGTTTCAATATTTCAATCGCCTCATCAGTCACGGAATGGTTCGGTAGCCGGATTTGCTTTTTGGCTCTCCTACTCTCCATTCGCCAACACTATAGCGATACTCCATAGAACGGTTAATCATCATTGTTCGATTTGCAAAATCTATATCTGCCCATTTCAAACCTACAAGTTCCCCTGTCCGAAGACCAGTCTGTAACAAAAATTTGTATTGATTCTCATATGCATTTCTCTCAATACCTTTTACAAATTTCCTCTGCTGATCCAGAGTTAATGCCTCTTTCTTTCGGGAGGGCTTTCCGATATCAAACTTTACCATACCATTAAATGGATTTTTCATAATCACATCATTTTGATATGCATAATCCAACATATCGTATAATGCAATTCTTTTCCTCATGCTAATCCAGTAGTCAAACCATACTTTAACAGTCATTTCCTCCGGAAAATTCAAATTACTATGTTCATCTTGATATTGTGAATCTGCCAACCACTGTCTGCACTCTTGTAATTTTCGGAATAATTTTTGTCTACGCTTTCCATGTTTTGTAGTGTACCTACTGACATAGAATTCATCTAACCTCTGGCTTATTCCTACGCCTAGCTCCTTTCTGCCAAAAGAGCCTTAACACCACCTTAGAGTGTACCATACAAAGGCTTAAAAGTAAAATATTAAATTTCTATAATTATCTGAATTATAACTCACATCATCATGCAATTCCTATCTAAATTCAATATACAGATTTTTACTTTCCCCTGCTTTTATATAAGTATTACCTTCTAGCATATAAGCAACACAATTATCACATCCATCCAAATCCATAGGCGATAAATAACAATAATTTTTTATGTCCTGCAATCCACTCTAGAATCTTTTTCATTTTACCACTCTACCTTTAATTTTTCATTACTGCTTGCAGCCTCCATCAGCCGGTCAAAGTCACTTTGATACAACTGATCCTGAATAACCCGATATTTTTCAAACTCGCTCTCTGCAAATGCCTTCGCAATCGCTGCCGTCACCTTTCCCTTGTCCTGCAACACCTCTGCATCATTGAACTGCAGAAAAGCATCCAACTTGGAAGCCCAATCCTCCATTGTCATCGGAATATGCCGCCTTGCCTGTCTGGTCGCATAATCAAGGTACATCGTGACAATCTCATTCAGTTCCTGCATTTCTTCCGCGGAAAGATAATTCTTTGCTACAGATACATCCGCCTTTACAATCTTGCCTTTTGGCGCATTTCTCCATGTAGTCAGCCCCATATGTTCTTTGTTATGGTCTGCCCTATCTACGATTACCTCTGCTGCAGTATTTCCATGCACCGCATAGTGCATTTTATTTTGAACGGTAGCAAAAAAATCTCTGGTTATCTGGCTGTCCAGAGAATAATCAACCGCTGTCGCATAGATATCTGTAATCTTCTGATAAAAACGTCTTTCACTGGCACGAATTTCCTGAATCTCGGAAATTAAATGCTCAAAATAATCTTCATCAAAAATCTGACCATTAATCAAACGCTCTTTATCCAGCATATATCCCTGCTTTGTAAAAGTATCTAATACCTTTGTCGCCCACTGGCGAAATTGCGTCGCCCTGGTAGAGTTCGTCCGATATCCCACCGCAATAATGGCTGACAGGGAATAAAATTTGTATTGATATGTCTTTCCATCATCTGCAGTTTGTGCAAATTTTGCACAAACTGATTCCTCTGATAATTCCCCACTTTCAAAGATATTTTTTAAATGCTTTGTAACTACACTTCTTTCTACGTCAAAAAGCTGTGCGATTGCCTTCTGTGTCAGCCAGACATCATGGTTCTGCACCCGCACCTCAATTCCATCTTCTCCTGCATCCTTTGTAAACACAAGAAAATCAACGGTACTATTGCGTATCTGCAATTTCCTGCCTGCTGCCTCTATCTCGTTTTCCTTATCCTGATGTGCCATAACACACTTACCACCTTTCATTCCTGAGCTTCTTTCATCGAATGAATCTATATCATTATTATACCGCAGATCAATTTTTCTGTCATTTTCTTTTTTCATTAAAACAGGCGATCTATAAAACAGACCGCCTGACAAAACCATATTTACTTTTTTTTGGCATTAAGACTCTTATTATTGCTAATTGGATATTTTAATTCCTGATTTACAATTCAACATTTTCACTGATAAACCGTTCAAACTCTTTCCGTTTAATTAGTTTCTTTCGTCCCACATACAACACGAAAGGACACCGTGTTGTCTTTGCCAGTTCATCTATTTTGTTAAATCCAATATTGCTATAAGCAGCCGCCTCTTCCTGATGCCTGCAGCGAACAAATCCATAAAAATTTCATCTCCCCGCCTTCACTGTGGCCGGGCTGCGTTTTACAGAAGTATCATTATCCCTCTGGCCTTACTCCGCTGCCACCTGCTTTTTACTGACTGGTTCCTGTGGTAATCAAGCATCTGCTCATAGGAACCAAAGGTTGTGCAGTAACTGTCTTTGAATACATTCTGCATAATGCATTTTTCTTTCTTTTGACGGTAATCCGACTTGTTATATATCAAAAGCCAGCGAAACGAGCACTGCTTATTGTCCAATATTGAATTGTAAAAACAAAAAAAGTGCCATCTGCAATATTTCATGCAAATGACACTATGAATTTACCTGCTACACTGTGTCTGTACGAATACAAACTGAATACTGATATAAGAATTATAACAGAAACCAGTTTGACCGTCAATGAAACAATTTATTTAATTCCTTATGTACACTGGTATAACCATCATAGGATACATTTCTCTTTAGGATATGAAACTCTATACAATACAGGAAAAACAACTTTAGTTTTCTATAGTTGTTCCAGACTATCTAAATAAGGACTTCTAGTTGCTAACGGCTGATACATTCACTTTTCGTAGCGTTTTAAAGCTTTTTCAAAAATGGAATTTGGTACTACATGTGTATTTCCAACCTCCACAATTTTACCATTCACGACCTCCATTTTGGTACCATTTACAATAAATTCTCTAGTCGTATCTACTCCACGCTTTTGCAGAAAATCTAATATCATTGGTGTGCTTTCCTCGTCAAGTAAAGACGAAAAACCAATCTGGTCAGCAACCCGCATTAAGGAATCTAATCCGCTTAAAAACACATTAAAATGATATATATCCTTATTATCATTGGTAACTCCGATTCCCTTCATCTTATTGTTTTCTACAATAACCTTTTTACCATTCCCTAAATCATATACATCTCCAACTGCAATGTTTATACTATTATCAGAAACATTGTATCCCTTAGAATCATATGTCTTATATGGTCTAAACAGATTTGAGAATCCCGCTACTTCTGCCTTTGTGTACGGCATTGCAGAGTAACTCTTAAAAGAATGCACACTCCCGTTATACTCATAGTTAGTCTCCTTTCTTTATGCAGGCAGTCATACCAATACTCCCCTCTGTATTAGTATGGCCACCCTGAATGTTACATCATAAATAAGTTTCCATCAATATCTTTGGCAGAAATTAACATTCTATGACAGAAATCGACAATTTTTAAACGCTCAAATACAACTAGATATTCTCATTTTTTCTGTGGAACTGGGTATAATCTCTTCTGATAGTACTACATCTTTCGCCTCCAGACAAAGAGCAAATTTACCCCCATTCAGAGGTATCTTCATCTATGAAATCATATTCAACTTCTATTGTTACTGACTCAAAATACTTCAAATTTGTATCCACCACATTCTTATTCAATCATCAAAAAGTCTGCCAGTCCTGTAATCTCAAACATTTCCATGATTTCCTCATTTACATGAATAAGCTTCATCTCTCCCTGTCGCCCCATCACTTTATCCACTGCCATAATAACTCGTATTCCGGCAGACGACATATATTCCACTCTTTCAAAATCAAAGACAAGTACCTTTATCTCATTTGTTACGGAATGCTTTAATTCCCCCTCTAACGTCGGTGCCGTTGTTGTGTCAATCCTTCCATCAATCTGCACCGTCAGAGTTCCTTCAAATAAATTTTTTGTAATCTGCATTTTACCACATTACCTCCATATCTCTTTCATATAAACTTTTTCCTGACAGAAAATCTGTTTTTCTGATCCCTGAACTGATAATCCACAAAATCCATTGTCTGCTTGACCACAAACAGCCCCAAACCGCCAATCGTTCTATCTTCTTTTGCCACTTTCAAATCCGGTTCTTCGCGTTCCATTGGATTAAATGGTATCCCATCATCGATAAACTCCAGACAGACCATATCTTTCAAAATGCCAAGCCGCAGCACGAATTGTTTTGCCCTGCTGTATTTTACTACATTGGAATAGATTTCATCAAACGCCACAGCAATCTGATGACGGGTTTTCATGCTGCACTCCTCCGGCAGGTTTTCTTCCACAAATGCAGCGAGTTTTGCCGTATTCTCATAGACCGCCTCCACCGCCAATTCCTGCCATTGCACATTCATTTTCAGAACCACCATCGTAATATCATCAAACTGCTCCGCCTCCCCTGAAAAATCGTCAATATCTGCACGAATAACCTGCAGCAGTTTCTCTTGAGAACATTCATAATGACATTCCAAACACCGTTTCAGGCGTTCCTCGCCATAAAGCTCATGTTTGCTGTTATTCGCCTCCGTCACACCATCCGTATAAAGATAAAGAATATCGCCTCTGCCCAAAATAATCCGGTTATTCTGATAGGAAATGCCCTCTCTGATGCCGAGCATAATACTCCGCTTATAGATTCTATGATCCATATAGGAAAATTCTCCACCGCATGTCTTTAACAACGGCGGGTTATGTCCGGCGTTGGCAAAAGTAAGTTCGCCAATGTCAAAATCCAGCACACCGAGCCATACCGTCACAAACATTCCGACCTCATTATTCTCACATAGCTGCGTATTGGCAAGTTCCAATGCTTCCGCCGGACTTTCCCCGCTCAGAACCAGATTTTTAAGCAATGCCTTAGCTGTCATCATAAATAACGCTGCTGGCACACCTTTTCCTGACACATCCGCAATTACAATTCCGAGCCTGTTATCCCCAATGAGAAAATAATCATAAAAATCCCCTCCAACCTCTCTGGCAGCATCCATCCTACCAAGTATCTCATACTCTTTCCATTCCGGCGCAACGTGTTCGGCAACGGGAAGTACGGAATGCTGTATTTCTCTGGCAAATTCCATTTCCTGATTCATTTTAGCGGCTACTTCTTCCATCGTATCCTTTAATACACGTACTGTCGCATTGATGCCATCCGATAAAACAGAAAATTCCTTATTATTCCTGATCTCCACGATTTCATCCAAATTTCCACTCTGTATCGTAGAAAGGGATTCGTTTACATGGTATATATGTTTTATCACATTATCTTGCAATAATTTTGAGATAAAAAGATAGGTAAGGACGATGATTACAAAATTAAGGAGCAGCAACAGAAACGCCGTTTCATTCCGGCTAAAATACACGTCATCCGCCCGTAACATTCCTATCCGAACTACGCCTCCAGATGAGACAGCCTTACAATAATAGGTACTTCCCGTCAGCACGGCTGAAAATCCCTCATTTTCCATATTAATATCTGTAAATCCAGCTTCTTCCAGACTCTTTCCTATCACCCCTTCCATTCCTCCATTTATGATGATTCCATCTTTCACCGTCAGCAGTATACTGCTGTCTGCGAGTAATGACATGGACACCCCACGAGCATCATCCGCTTCTTCCCTGCCGGCAGTATCTGCCAGAATCATATCCAAATAATTCTCCGCATCTTTTTCAGCCTGATTTGTCTGCACCTGATAGGTACAGAATATCGTTACCAAAAAACTGCCAGACATAAACAGAATAAGCCACTTTTGGAATATTTTTCGCAATGGACACTGTCTTAATTCGGATCCCTGCAGTTCTTTTTTCTTCCAAAAGAACAGGAAAATTGACGCGAGCACCACTGTCACGCAAAGCTCCATTGACGTATTCGCCCCAATAATGTTGACAAATCCCTCCACATACACAGACTTTTCCACACTCTCCCCAAACATCATATCCGGGTAGATAATACACAAAGAAAATGTAACTAAAAATGTATTGGTAATCGTGCCTGCAAAAGCAGCTCCACCGCCGGCAATACACTCTGAAGACAGCGTATGATCATTTACCGCCCTTTTTATTACCCGATATACAAACCACGTCACAAGCACCAGCATCAACCGCGGGATAATCGACAGAAGTGGGTTTGCAAACAAATGATCTAATGTTTCCGGTCCATACCTTGATGTAATAAGCATTGTCCCAATCCCAAATGTGAATCCAAGAATCATTCCATAGGGCAGCCCCAAAGTGACAGTTGCCAATATGACCGGAATTTGCAAAATGGTAATGGATAGACTGCCATTTGATATCATCCCCATTCCCGAAACCAGCAGTACAACTTCCATCACAAACAGCGCCAAAAACAAAATCCACTTTCTTTTATTCATCGCGTTATTTTCTACCTCCTTCCGGTCATTTCTTTTCTACTTGCTGCCTTGCCACCAGTTCCGCGAAAAAACCGTTTGCCGCAATCAGCTCATCATATTTTCCATCCTCGACAATCTTCCCCCTGTCAAGCACAAGTATCCTGTCACACTGCCTGATTGTAGACAGCCTATGTGCAATTACAATCCGGGTACATTTCAGACCGGCAAGCGATTCCGACACTGTTTTCTGCGTGATGTTATCAAGCGCCGATGTCGCCTCATCAAACATTAAGATTCTTGGCTTTGACGCGACTGCTCTTGCAATCATAATACGCTGCCTCTGCCCTCCGGAAATACCCCCTCGTCCTTCTGACACCATAGTAAACATTCCCATAGGCATGTTCCGTATATCCTCTGCAATCCCTGCCAGCTCTGCGGCCTCCCATGCACCATCCATACCAAGCTGCGGGGCCAGCATGATGATATTGGAATAAATATCACCGGCAAACAGTTTCCCATCCTGCATGACCACGCCTATTTTCTGCCGCAGGGATTTGAGATCCACGGTAGAAATATCCTTCCCGTCATAATAAACTGCCCCTTTCTGCGGTCTCTCAAAGCCAAGCATCAGTCTCATCATCGTTGACTTGCCGCAGCCCGTGGTACCGACGATAGCCACATACTGTCCCGGACGGATTTTCAAAGAGAGGTCATCCAATATAAATGGCATATTCTCCCCATATCGAAAAGACACATTATTGAATTCAATACCGCCCGATATACGGCCTAACACCTGTTTCTCTTCCGCAATCTCCGGTTCCGCTTCCAGTATAGGTTCTATCATATCAAGTGCAGGCCGGATATCTGCCACCTCTGATACAACAGATACCAAAGTCAAAAATGCCCCCGAAACCATTCCATAGGCAACATGGAACGCATAATAATCCGCCACTGACGTATGCGATTTCAGCGCCACATAATAAATTGCAAACGTACCTGTCAAGGAAACTGCCATTAATATGACACGATTCAGCCGAATGAGTGCGGGTGGATGGTACTCAATCTTTGCCAGTCTGGTATACAAATCCCCCCATCTGGCAAACGCCCTCTTTTCCGCACCAGAAAGCCTGATTTTCTGAATCCCAGAAATCAGGGCATACACCATACCACCCTCCTTTGCTCCCGCTTCCATCCGCTGTCGGGCTGTCTTCGTACGCACAATAAAGGTAAAAAACGAAAACAGCGCCATCGCTGTAAGAACCGCAAATGCTGGAACTGCAGGCGCAGGTGCATAAACTGCAAATTGCACGGCATAAACCAATGAAAACATGGCGGCAAGCGCTGCCTGCAAAAATACGGAAACCAGCGTCCGGCACAAAGGACTGATATACTGTATGCGCAGGCTCAGTTCCCCAGAGGCATACTGTTTAAAGAAATCCACTGGAAGAGACACCATGCGCATCATTGCCGCAGATTCTACGGCAATCCCCATCTTTGCCGTCAGTCTCGCATTAATCAGACCTTTTACACCTGAAAGAATCACACTGCTTGCAGAAGCACACACCATGAATATGCCCGCCGCCATCGGCAGTTGCATATTCCCGGATACCATGACATCAGCAAAAATCACATGATTCAGATACGGTGTTACCATGCCAAGCAGCACGACAGCAAGCGTAAGCAATGCCAAAAAAAATAAGTCTGCCCCTGAAATTGTCCGAAAAGCATACCTCAGCAAATCCTGCACACCAAGTTTTTTCAGAGGAATCGGCTTATAAAAGACCACTGCCTCTTTCTCAAAGAGCCCTTCCTCCCTGTTCCCGACGCGGATGCGTTTCCCACTGTCCGCATCCAGATAACAGTACCCGCAAAATCCTGACGGAATCAGTGCCACAACACTGCCATCTTCCTTTTTGACGGCAAGCATCGCCCCTGACGCATCTTTGTGCCAGTCCTTATCCAAATACACCGTCCTGCGCATGATGCCATAAGGGCGCATCAGGTACTCAAGCCGCTCGTCATTGTTTTTTATATTCTCCGGCACTTCTTTACTTTTTACATGAAAATAAGTAAGAATTTCCTCCATCGCATTTCTGGAGTATTCGCTGCTGTCGTTGAATGCAGTGTCAATTTTTCCTCCTGCGGCATGTGCTATTTTGGCAAAAGCATCTTCAAAAGCTTCCCGGTCGCCTTGTTTCCTCTGCCGGATCTGCTCATCAAACCAGCCCATGCTCCACCTCCTCGTCTCAGAAATTTAATCGCTTTTCACAAGCTCTGCATATTCCCCGCCAAGATCCATCAGTTCCTCATGTGTTCCTCGTTCAATAATGTTTCCCTGGTCCATCACGATAATCTCATCACAGTCCCTGACCGTAGACAACCTGTGCGCAATCACGATACAGGTGATACCACGCTTTTTAATGGATTTTACCACTTCGTACTCTGTTCTTGCATCCAATGCGGAAGTCGCCTCATCCAGAATCACAATCGTCGGATCCTGCGCCAACAGCCTTGCAATCTCCATGCGCTGCCGCTGCCCGCCGGAAAAGTCCTTTCCACCCTCCGCAAGCCTGTAATAATACCCTCCGTTCCTCTGCATGATATCCTCGTGCAGCTTCACATCACGAGTCGCCAGAATCATCTCGTAGTCCTCTATGTAGCGATCCCACATTTTAATATTATTTGCTATTGTATCTTCAAACAAGGTAACATCCTGATCCACCACCGCAAGAGAGCCCGTAAAGACATTCCGGTCGATTTTATCAATCTCCTCCCCATCAAAAAGGATTTTCCCACTCCACGGGCGGTACAGACCGGAAATCAGTTTGGCAATCGTTGACTTTCCGCACCCCGACTTTCCCACAACAGCTACTCTGCTCCCCTGTTTCAAGGACAAGTTGAAATCCTGTATGAGCGGTTCTGCAAGTTTTGAATAACCAAATGTGACACCACGCAGCTCCATGTTACCAGAAAGTTTTTGATATTCACCAGCCCCCTCCGTATCTTCCCTACCTCCCAAATCCTCGGGATATTCCATAACATCCTCCACCCGTTCCATCTGCACGCGCATCTCCTGCAAAGTCTGCCCGGCATGAATTAAAGTTCCCGCTGGCTCCACAAAAGAAGCAAAAAAACCTTGGAATGCCATAATCATTCCAATGGAAAACTCCCCCTTCATTGCAAAACATACACCTGACACCAGTACCATGATGTCTGCAAGAGAAGTAATAAACACCGGAACCATACCCAGACCGTGATTCAATTTATCCAGCTTCACCTGCTGCGTGTTCACGCTCGCCTGATATCCAGACCATTTTTCAAAAAAGCGGTTCTCCGCTCCACTCGCCTTAATTGTCTCCATCATCTCAATCCCAGTAACCGCGATACTGGTCAGCTTTGCAGCGTCCCGCATCTGTACCCGCATCAGGTTCATCCGTTTCGCCGACACCAGACTGCCCAATGCTATATTGATAATGACGGACAATACACCGATCAAGGCAAGCGGCAGACTATAGCATATCATGACAATCATGTAAAATACCATCATCACAGTATGGAATGCCAGTGGGGCAACCGTTTCTACAATACCTTTTGCAATCTCGGCATTGACACTCTGCCTCTGGTGAATGTCCCCCGCCACACGCTGTGAAAAGAATTCCATCGGCAAATGCAGCACTTTCCAAATATATTTACTGTCTCCAACTACCGCCATCTTCCCCCTGATATGGAGGGAAGCCACTGTATAAATCCATTCGCCAGCAAGCTGTGCAACTCCCACAGCCGCCAACAGGACAAAGAACGGCATCATCCATTCTGAATTGCTGCCTGCCAGCAAATGGTCAAGAAAGACCCTTGAAAATGCTGGGTTGATAATTCCTATAAACGATACGGCAAAAAAAGTTACCGCCACAAAAGCAACCGCCATGCCGGAACCTTCCAGCCTTTTCGCAGCATATCCCAGCATACTTTTTTTCTTTCCTGACGGCATAAACCCTTCTTCCGGTTTAAAAAACAAACAGACACCTGTAAACGATTCATCAAATGTTTCCATTGACACACTATAACTTCCCATTGCCGGATCGTTTAAATATGCTCTGCCTCTCCGAAAGCCTTTCAGCACAACGAAGTGGTTAAATTCCCAATGGATGATGCATGGGAATCGTCCATTTCTCTCTAATGCCTCCGGTTCGCAGCGGTATCCCTCTGCCGAAAGTCTATAGTTTTCTGCCGCTTTCAGCACATTTTTTGCGTTGGAGCCATCCCTTGACACGCCGCAGTCCAAACGCACCTGTTCAAGTGGAATCCATTTTCCATAATACGCCAGTATCATAGCAAGCGATGCGGCGCCGCACTCGGATGTTTCCATCTGCATAATAAGCGGAACCTTTGCAATCCCTTTTTTTACCGGCCATTTTATCTTCAATCCTTTATTCTCCATATTCACCTCAATTCAGTATGAAATCAATAGGAGACACACTCTGTGTAATAACCGATGCCGTATAAATGCCATCGTCTGCAGAAACATCTGCCTTTACGGCATACACCCATTCGCCCTCTGCAAGTTCCCCCAAATGGAGTAGATAAGAATCCATGTTTCCCATCACTTCCATAGGGACTGCCGCAATGTCCGTTACCGTTCCCTTTTTTCCATCTACTGACAGTTCCATCCCAATCCGTATGCTAGAAATGTCTGATTCCTTTACATAACAGAATGCTGAACCGTCCCGGCACTCGCATACCGCCTTTACCGAAGCATCAAGTCTCCCGAATATTCCCCATATGCATATCCCAACAATAAAAACAATGATTGCTGAAAGTACCACGAACATACCCGGACTTGATACCCTGATATAATCATTGAGCTGCTCCGGAGAAGCTATTTTTTCCATACTTTTTTTTCGAAATAATTGTCCACTCATTTCGTTTCTCCTTATTTATTAAAGATTGAAAAGTTGAAGCCATTTTTTCTCTTTTATTATGATTTATTTCAAACTGGGATTGTAAAAAACCAGCAGCAAACCGTCATCATGTTTACGATTAATTGATTTATAATAACACATCTCGTGTATCAAAAGCGTATCAATTTTTCATTCTGTCAGCGATTCTTTTTCCCGCATTCAAAACCAAGGGAAATCTCAAATAGCAATACATTGACAAATCCCCATCCTAAACATTATAATCATAATGGAATAATTACAAAATGGAGGTAAATATGAGTGATACAGCTTTAGAAAAACAGGTTTTTGATATGATTGTGGAAAAGATGGATTTGCAGGAAATTATTGACGAACTTCCGGCTGAAAAACTGGCATATGAAACTCCTTTATTTGAGTCTATGGATCCCGACGGCATTGCTTTGGATTCTATCGCCGCTCTGGAATTGGTCGTACTATTAAAAGATCATTTTGGAATCACGGTAAAGGATACTGATATGAAAAAACTGACAACAGTAGCAAATATTGCTGAATACATCCGCAGTTCACAGTAAAAATGTAATCCCAAAAAATGATGAAAAACATACGGGTACAACGAATATAGCAAAAACTTAATATACGCTGTACCAGATCATATTTCATTGCGGAGGTATACGATGAAAAAAAGTGATAACGTTGCCATAACAGGTTTAGGTGTAGTCAGTCCTAACGGAAACCACATACAGGATTTTTGGTCAAATTGCCAAAAAGGACAGAGAGGAATCACGAATTCTCCCCGCCCTTTTTTTAATACCACTAAGCTGCGCACTCCTTTCTGGGGGCAGGTTACACAAATTCAAAATCCTGCAGACAATTCTATTAAAGAAACCGTTTATCGCAACAGACTTCTGGCAACACTTGCCGCCGATGAAGCAATGGCAGATGCCGGGCTGAATCGGTCCGACATTTTGTCCCTCGGCACGCGCACCGCGTTATCGATCGGGTCTTTGAGCTATGACGACTATCATATTTTAGAAGCAGCAAAGTACCAATGTAGCGATGGGGCGGACGGAAGTTTGAAATATCTCGCAAAATTATCTGATTTTGCCTCTTACATGAAAGACTACTGCGGCGTCGGCGGTGTCTGTTACAATTTTTCTGCCGCCTGCGCATCTGGTTCTACTGCCATCGGCATAGGCACAGACTTGATTCGTTTCGGACAATGCGATGTTGTGCTGGTTTGCGGCGTTGATTCACTGTCACCAATGGTGGCTTACGGTTTTCACAGTCTCAAGGCACTAAGTTCTAGTTTGTGCCACCCCCTTGACGAAAACAGAGATGGCATTAACATCGGTGAAGGCTGCGGTTTTCTCGTACTAGAATCCCTTTCTCATGCTCAAAACAGACAAGCAGAAATTTATGCAGAATGTGCCGGATCTTCTCTGGGAAATGAGGCATTTCACATTACCAGTCCGAACACCGATGCTTCCGGTTTTCTCCAATCGATGCGGACAGCAGTAAACGATGCCGGGCTAACCCCTGAGGATATCCAGTATATCAATCTGCATGGAACCGGAACCATTACCAACGACCAGATTGAACTTCAGGCATTGAAGCAACTTTACAACCACACCTCATACCTCCCTTATTTTTCCTCCTTGAAAACTTTGATCGGACATTGTATGGGAGCCGCCGGCGCTTTAGAAGCCATTCTGACCATCCTCTGCCTGAAGAAGCAGCAGTATTTTCCGATCATGGATGTCAACGCACCAATGAAAGAAATGGACGGCTGTCCAATGACTCCGCCAGACACGCCCATCCAATATGCATTATCCAATTCTTTTGCTTTTGCTGGTAACACTGCCAGCGTCATATTCCAGCGTCACATTCCCCCTGATAATTCCTGTTCACAAGCCGCTTCCAATATCACAGATGCGGCAGAACATTCCATCCTGTCAGACGTCTGGATCAATGGTCTTGGCATCCTGTCTCCCGCCATCACAGACGCAGATGACTGGTGGATGCAATTATCCAAAACAGTATCGGAAGAAAAGGAAGGCAGGACTCCTGCTGCTACACCTACACCGGGTATTTCTGTCAGGAAACTTCGCGGTGTCAATCACCTATCCCGCATGGTACTCTCTGCTTCTCTGCAGGCGGAGCAAGACAGCGGATGCGACCACACTCTTTGGGATTCCAACCGCGTCGGTACATTTTATTCCTCTGGATTTGGTCCTGTATCCAAACGTCTGCAGTTTGGACAAAATGTTGCTCAGGAAGAGCCGGATTTATGCAATCCCACGGTCTTTGCCAATATATCACCAAACGCTCCCGTAGGTCATCTCTGCATTAACATGAACTGCAAAGGCGCCAGTAGCAGCCTGCATGGTTCTTCTCCCCTGTTACTTTCTGTCATGCAGATATTATCCGATAGATGTGACACTGTGCTTAGCTGTACGGCAGAAGAATATCATCCACTGCTGGCAGAATCGCTCTTTGCCTCTGGTATCATCCAAACCAAAGACTATGATGAAAGCAGCATTACCATACTACTGCAGAAGCAACAAAGTGCATCGTCTTATTGCCGATTAGAGACCGTCCAAAGCTGTGACCTTTCACAAATGGAACACCTGCCTGCTGTTCCATATATGCCGGATATCATTTTTATGCAAAAAAAAGACAGAATATCAGAAACACGGGAAAAATCATGGCTGGCAAAAATTTATCCGGATCCCCCCATGTTATCGACAGAACACATAACTGGGAAGTTTCTCAATAATTCTCTGCATGCCAACATTGTGTTAGCTGCTATATGTCTGCAAAAAAATATGCTTCCCCCGCAATGGGATACAGATACACCACCGATAATCCAGCGCATTCTGGTAACCGGATATGATGTATGCGATAATTATCACCAAATTTTACTTTGCTCCAAAGAAAGGAGATCTCTATGAGCCTATTAAGCGGAAAACAAATCATTATTCTTGGCGGAAGCCGTGGAATCGGTTTTTCTACAGTTATAGAATGCTTGCAGCAGGGCGCTGTCGTTGGCAGCACCTACCACTCTTCTTATGAGGAAATGCTTGCACTACAGGAAAAGAGTAAAGAATGGGAAGGAGAATTTTATTTTACACAGATGGATATCCAGAATGCCGATTCTGTGAACCAGGCTTTCAATCAACTCATGGAACAGATGGACGGCATTGATGTATTGATTAACAATGCCGGAATAACCAAAGATTGTGCCTTTCCTTTTATGGATGATGAAAACTGGAATTCTGTAATAAATGCAAATCTTACCGGAACATACCGTGCCATACACAAAGTTCTTCCCTCTATGGTTTCTCGCAAGAACGGCGTCATTCTGAATGTCAGTTCCGTCAGCGGCATCCGCGGCATGGCCGGTCAGGCAAACTATTCCGCCGCCAAAGCAGGACTGATTGGATTAACAAAGTCTCTCTCCCGTGAATTAGGACCATATAACATCCGCGTGAATGCCATAGCTCCCGGATATATTCAGACAGATATGACTTCTCATTTTAAACAGAAATTTCTGGAGGATGCAATCCGGCAAATCCCCCTAAAACGCTTCGGCCAACCGGAAGAAGTCTCTCATCTTCTTGTTTTTCTCGCTAGCGATCTTGCCAGTTATATCAACGGACAAACGATTGTTATCGACGGCGGTCTGACCTAAAAAAGGATTGAAGAACCATGCAAAGCGGAACTAAATCAATCCACATAAAGAACAAGTGTTGCATAACCTGCCATATCCTGTTCCTCCATAGACGGATTCACATAACTGCAGCAATGCACTTTTGCCAGATTGGCCACAGCAATCAGCACAACCACTTCCGTGAATAACGTTTCTCCTGCCTGACTCCTATGAACAATGTTCGCATCTTCAATCCCGGCCAGATACATATGTTCACAGCTCTTTTCCCGGAATCGGTATCCAAAGAGAGCTGCCGCCGACTGTGCCATATGTTCTATCAGAAAACTTCCTGATATTGTGAGATAATCTCCATCTGTAACCTGTTTTTTAGTTAAAATACGGTCATCTGATAACTCTAAAATACGGTCTACCAGAAAAAACGGATAGCGCTGAGGTATCAAATCCCGTATATCATACCAATTGCCATTTTGCCAATTCATAGAATTTTCCTCTCCACTCTGTTTATGTACTTATAATTTTATTCCTCTATTTTCTTCATTCTTTGAAACCATATTGCTAAGACAATGCCAAAAAGGCACAACAGTATGGCAAACCACTGAATAACCGTCACGTTATAAAACAATCTGGTTCCTCTTTTATCCATCAGAAATTCAGACAAAAAGACAATAACTGAAAATCCAATCAATGTCGTTCCAAATACAGACTTCTTTTTCACAATCAAGATACTGATAAACAAGAGAAGCAGAATCGTACACACGATTTCAAACAACTGCGTTGGAAAAACGGGGTAAGAGACCTGTCCATACGGAAAGGTAACCGATAAAAAACCCTGATACGGTATTCCGAAACAGCATCCACGCACAAAGCACCCAAAACGTCCACAGATATGCTGAATCAATATCCCAACAGCCAATGCATTTGTTACATATCGAATATATTGATTGCATTCCTTTTCTTTTCTAAACATTAGGCGATACAGTATGACCGTTGCGGGAAGTGCCAATATGGCAATTACCAGCACGGTACCTAGATAATGTTTTCCGTAATCTCCTGCTACGCTTTTCCAAAATCCATCCGTCTTCCCTCCATCATCGTAGGATAATATCCTGACAATGGAGCTTCCATATCCGCCCGCCCAGCTATACAAGCCATATAAAGCCGAAAATAATATGCTGCGCCACTTTCCTGTCCAGCGGTACAACAAAATCATCTGTACCAACACAGACAGAACTGCTCCGAGTACAGTCAACAAATCATATAAATCCAAACTCCCGAGCGGAGTTTCTATTATCTGGAACACTTAACCACCTCGCTTTTTTTACTTCTGTATATTCCCTGATCACATTTTACATAAGCAGCAATTCGATAATATTTCTTTTTCGGCGTCAGCTTCACCTCCAAAGAATTTTTTCTTATTTTCTTCCACAGACGATAACCCTTTTTCTTTCGATTCGAGCGGTAAATATAATAACCTGTAATCTTCTGATTCTTTTTCACTCTGCATTGCAAAACCGCCCTTTTTTTCTTCTTACGATACTTTCTTTTTAAGATAGGCTTTATCTTTTTAATCGCAGCATAAACGGACTTACCGCTTTTCGCACCCTGAGCGATGTTCCTACCATTTTGATCAATATCTCCTCTATTTTCATTCTCGCCATTCTGGTCAGTATGCCCGCCATTTCCATTCCCACTATTTTGACCCGCATTTCCGCTATTCCCATTTTCCTTTGAATCCGGATCCTCTGTCAAGCTTCTTATATACACTTTCCTCGGTGACAGGATACTTCCTATATGCGTATAAAACGTACCATCATAGACGGCAATAAAATAATCCACCTCAGCATCCTCTGTAAAATCAGACGGGATCACCGCCTCATACATACCAATGGTATTCTTTTCCATCTCCGCACTCCGCCAAATACCCTCGGATGAATATCGATAGTATGCGGTCACATTCTCTATCTGATAATTATCTTCTGCATATGCCAACAAATAAATCTTATCCCCTTGCCAGACCTCTTCATCTGTCAGATTATTTACTTCAGGCGGCTCTTTGTCCGCCAAAATCTCCTCCTGCTGTGCCATCAACAACACATCCATTAAATTAACCATCCGATAAGAACATGTATATGTATCTGTAGCCTTATGAGCCATTTTATGATTCATGGCATTCACAAACAGCTTTTGTAACGTTGGCGCCGGATACTGCTCCCTGTCCGCAAAAAGTCCCCTGCATACTGCCATTGCCCCAGCAGTCAGAGCCGTTGCTGGCGATGTCCCTTCCGTCACCCCGAAACTATCGCGCAGACAGGATGTATAAATAGCGCTTCCGGGTGCAGCCAGTTCATATTCTACCCCCTCGCCCACCTTACTGTCCCAGTTAGAAAAAGGAGCAAGCTTCCCTGACTCTGTATATGCCATCACGCCAACTACAGTATCGTAACCTGCCGGGTACACATTCCCTGTTTTCACCCCATCAATCTCAATATCATCTGTAACAAGAGACTCATTTCCTGCCGCGGCTACTAACATACACTGTCCTGCCGCATTCCGGATTGCTTCCCGCAGCAGCAGGGAATCATAATATGTTCCAAAAGACATATTGATAACATCCGCTCCATTTTCCACGGCATATTCAATCCCCTGCACCGCCAGATCTGTTCCAAAATTTCCATCTATACTGACTTTCACCGGCATAATCTTAGCGCCATACGCTACTCCCGCACCACGTCCGTTCCCTGCCGTCATGCCAATCAATCCTGCCATCATCGTACCATGCCCATCTCTGTCCGTCATTTCATGAAAATAATTAACCAAATTGACACCATAAATATCGTCCACGTAACCATTTTTATCATCATCGACATCTTCCTGACCTCCCTGCTCGCTTTCATTGACCCAAATATTATCAATCAAGTCCTGATGGGCCAACGACACCCCTGTATCGATGACTGCCACTGTCACACCATCACCAGGCATGATCCCCTCATCTTCCAGCGCGGCCCATGCTTTCGTCGCTTCTATCGATTTCAGATACCACTGTCCGTCAACCAGTTCATCCTTCTCAAAACGGTATCCGGACTCATTCATCATCGTACACAGAAAATTAGGCTCCGCCCAATAAATCTCTTCCTTCTGAAGCAGCCTTTCCACCATAGACTCCACCGAAACGCCTTCCTCAAGCGTTGCAATGTAGAAATCCAACCCTTGCGCAGCGCCCCTCGTCTTCACCGCGGAGCATTTTCGCTTTCCGTCAGTTTCCGTATCTTTATCACCCGTCGTACGATCTGTTGAAAGAATATGTGATAAATTACAGATCGGCTCTCCACTTAACACCTGTTCCAACTCCGTTGTTGAATTGCTCATCCCTCCCTTTTTTCGAAAATCGACCTGCTTCCTCTGATATGCAATCACAACCTCATTTTCCACATAATCAAGGGATGATGCCAATACATCTGTCTCATTCCTAATCGCAATATGCAAAATGATCAAAACCAATGAAAGACCAAATATCCTTTTATGCCACATATCTATATTTCTCCTCCCAATTTGTTACTCAACGATAACTTTATCTTAAAAACTAGTCTGAAACGACCTCTGCATGCTCATACACAAAGTAATATGCTTTCCGATATAAAATTCTCTGACGAACCCGCTCTTCCCCAACCCGTTCCAGTAACTCCTCACGACTGGTATATTGTTCTCCATCGATATATCGTTTCAATCCATCTTCATATTCTTCGTCTGTCAGAGATAACTTTTCCTCTTTGATAATTGCCTGATATACCATTTCTGATGCAAGCATATCTTTCGCAGCCTTCTCCAGCTGCTCCTTATATTGCTCCTCCGACAGACCATAGTGCTGCTCCATATAATCCGTTACAGACAGTTTCTCCTCTTGCGCAGCCGCTTCATATTCTGAGGAAAACTGTTTCCGACATTCTTCCAGCTGCTCTTGAGGATAAGAGGAAATCTTTGCATTAGAAACTGCTTTCGCCCATGCCTCTTCCTGCATACTTTCCTGCGCTTCCTGCTCTTTCTCTTTCTTTAGATTTTCCCTAACCGACTGCCTGACCGCCTGAACAGAATCACAGGAAAAATACTGTTTCGCCGTTTTTTTGTTCAGCTTTGGTACATCCATCTGATAGATTTCGGAAACAATTACATGATATTTCAACGTCTCTCCTGCATAATCAGACACATCGTCATTCGGGATACATACATCCATAATAACCTCTTCACCGGAGTTTGCTCCTATTAGTTTCTGTTCCATATCCTTTAAAAGAACGCCGCTGCCAATCTGCACGGTCATATTCTCGCACTTTGCACCAGCAACCACTTCTATGCCGCGATATCCCTGAAAACTGATTACAACATAATCCCCTTCTTCCACCCGTCCATTTTTCTTCTCCGTTTGCTCCGCACTTTTCATCAGAGTATTTTGTATTATTTGCTCAACCTCTTTTTTGCTAACTTTTCCACTATATGCCTTTTGAACTTCAATTCCCTTATATTGTCCCAACGTTAAATATTCCGTCAGATCAATCACCTGATTAATCGACATATCCTTCGGCGCCTGAGTAACCTGTTCTTCTATCTTCTCCGGCGGAACCTCCGTCTCCTCCTTCACACATCCAGTCAACATAAAAGCAGTCAGCACAGCCAATCCTAAACAAACACTCCGTCTGCCATAGTACTTTCTATTCTTTTTATTTCTGTCCATAATCATTTTTTATTCTCCATCCACTTCGTTGTGATTTTGCTGCAGCACCCTCCCGAGGAGTTCCGCAGACTCTGACAAAAAATAATGTCCGGCTGTCTTTATCACACAAATCTGCTTCTTTCCTTCGAAATACTGATTCCATCTCTGATACTGACGTCTCCATTTGCGCGTCAGCGGGTCACATCCGCCAAACAGCAAGGTTACCGATATATTTGTCATTTTTTTCGGTGTCTTTTCCATGAAATCAAAATACCTCCTGACATCTTTACGAAACTGGCTGATATCCAATAAGATATCTGCCTCTTTCGCACCTCTATTTAATCTCAGCAAAAACTTTCGAATCATCGCATCTGACATGAAATCCCATGCACAAAATTTCTTTCTTCCTATATGGTAATAGTGCGACGGCAGAGATGCTGCCAAATATACCCTGTCTATCTTTTTCTTCTGTTTTTGCAGTTCGGCTGACAATGCGATTGCCAATGCGCTTCCCACACAATAACCAATAATCGTAAACTCTGAATAATTCCTAAGTTCTCCCGCCAACTCCATAGCGATTGCCCCAACTGTCTTCTCCTCAAAATCTGCCATTCTGACTACCGCCATATCCCACGGCAGTTCACTGATATGACGGGCCATCTCACCATATATCTCACTTTCGCCACCGCCATAGGGGACACAGAGCAATAAATGCACTTGTCCGTGCCGGAATAGATAATCTAATCCCTTCGGCTGTCCTAAAACAGCATTCTCCCCCAATGCTGCCAATAGATGACGCACGGTAGGATGCTGATATATCACTGCATAAGAACACGAAAAACCTTTTTCACGTAACGCCCCTACGATTTGCATTGCTGCCAGCGAATCAAGTCCTGCTTCCATGAGATTATCATCAGGAGAAACGATAACGAGCGACGAATAACTTTCTATCAACTCGGCAAGACGCTGTTCTTCATTTGTAAATTCCGAACTTCCAAGAGTCGTTCGCGCAATCTTTTCCTTCTCCACCTGCTGGAACAATTTTTCCGTATCAAGCTTGCCATGACGGTTTAACGGAAAAAAAGATACCCTGTACCACTGTGTAGGAATATTGTAAAAAGGCAAGTCTTCTGAGAGCATGTTGCGAAGCCCTGCAATATCCGCGTCTGCCTCATAATATGCCTCCAAATGATGCTCACGCACGATGGCATATGCCATTCGTATTTGAGGATGCCTAAGCAAAATGCGCTCAACAATGCCCGTGTCAATCCGCATACCGCGCAGTTTTTTCTGCTCATCCATCCTTCCCAGATAATATATTTCTCCATCGCTACCTAACTGCGCCATATCTCCTGTTCGATATATTTTTTTTCCGTCATATTCTCCGTATCCTCCCTGTTCATTTCCCTTATACCCCATGCCAACCAGATCGCCGCATATACACAGCTCACCAGGCACGCCAACCGGAAGGAGATCATAATGATCCGGCGCCATAACATATAATTCTGTATTGGCAACTGCCCTGCCGATGGGAATCTCTTTTTCCCCCGGTTTGCATTCATGATAGGATACATCGATTGTGCATTCCGTCGGTCCATAAAGATTAACGAGGCGAACAGACGGAAACAAACGAAACACTTTTTCTGTCAATTGGTCGGACAACACTTCCCCGCTCACGAATACATCCATTAGATTTGTCCGGGACGCACATAGCCTCTCCTGTTCCCAATACTGTAAAAACATTCCCAGCATACTGGGCACAAAATGAACTCTATTAATCTTTCTTTTGATAATAATCTCTGCAATCCGATCAGGCAAACGTTCTTCATCCTGCCCCATGAGATACAGACTACCCCCATACGCAGGAGCCAGCAAAATTTCCCATACGGACACATCAAAGGTATATGGCGTCTTTTGTAAAGTCAGTCCTCTGCATCCGTATTTCCGATACATCCACTCCAAACGACACATCAACGAATACATACTAATCTGTACAGCTTTCGGCTCTCCCGTGGAACCGGAGGTATATAGCACATATGCACATTGATTCTGAAGAAATTCCTTTTCATAAACTTTTTCCCGCTCTCGTTCTGCACGGTTCTGAATATCAAGATCTATTTCCAGCCCCCATATTTCTTCAATCTCTTTTTCCCCAATTACAATGCGGCAGTCCTTCGTCAAACGCCGCCTTCTCTCCTCCGTCTCCTTCAAAATAATCGGAAGAAAGGCAGCTTTCATATACAATACTGCAAGCATCAATATAGGAAGCATAACCGACCGTGGACAACAAAGTCCTACAATATCTCCGAAAGACACATGATGTTTCTCCAACCAATCTACAGACTGATAAAATACATAGAGTGACTGTTCATAATCCCATGTATGATTTTCATCGATCAACAAAGGAATTCCCCTCGCCGCATCTTTCCCGTCAATTCCTCTCTTCAGAAATCTCTGCACAACCGTCTGCACCGGAGCAACCTTTGGTTCCGCATGGACAAGATGATATGCCCGCTTGTCCGCTTCTGTCAGTAATGATATTTCTGCCGGACTTTTTTGACTGCATATTTGATCCAAAATCCGAAGATACCGTTCTGACCTTGCTGTTATCTCTTTTTTTGTATAATATTCTGTTTGATAGAATAAAATCAATTCCGGTGTTTCCGCCTCATCATTAATCCATATGCGTAATGACGTATCAATGCAGTTATTGGGCAATTCCCTGTACTCTGCCTGTCGTTCCAAAGATAAACGCTGTGGATGATAAGATATCACAACATCAAACCTGATATCCGCCTCCTTGTCCAGGCTATTCAACTTTGCCAGACTATATTCTCCGTAACGGAGACTGACAAAAAACTGTTCCATCAGGTATCGGCACTGCTTAGACGCATCTCCCTGTTGAATAACATAGCTGATTGGGAGGATGCGGCTAAACAATCCTACAATGTCCTTTTGATTCCTTTTTCGATATTCGGTAATGCGCCCTATAACGGTTTGATTCGTACCAAGACACAGGCAGTGCTCCAGACATATTGCCAGACACCAAATACTTTCCGCTGAAATCTGCTTTTCCTCTGACATTTTGTGTACTGCCCGCCATAATTTTAATGGAATGGAACATACAACGGACTTTGCATCCGCTGACAAACTTACTCTATGCTCCTGCCTGATTTTCCGCTCCCGATGAAAATTACGGGCCAGCCAGTCTTTTGCTTGATTTTCTGAAGTAACTGGCGTTTCCACATGATGCATCATGTCCAAATAACGGGTGTCTGTTACTATCTTGCTCTCCCATTGCTCCTTGCCCACATTAGATATATCCGCCAATGCTTTTCTCTGCCACTGTATCAATAACAATAAAGATGCCTTATCCATGATCAGATGATGAAATTTTTCACAGCCATACCATGTATTATCGGAAAAATGAAAAACGGCAAAACCATATAATGGTCCATTTTCTTGAAATGGCTGCTGCAACCACTCTGTAAATCTCTTTTGTTTTTCTATCTCTCCTTCTTCTGCGCACTCATATACGGGAATCCATGTTTTCTCCCTCTCCATTGCAAGAAACATTTTCCCCTGAAAACCATAACGTAACTGCAGGGCGCCGTGCGCAATTGGTATCATTTTCATCATCAAACGTGCTTTCTCTGCCTCATCTTTTGAAGCAAGCACAAAATAGCCTCCCATATTGCACAGTTCTTTTTCCTGATACGCCATCATCATATTCTCGACATTTTTCTGCGCTGGAAGCATCTCCAACATCTGTCTCTTTACCATAAGTACCACCTTTATGCTTAATGATTTCAAGAAAACGGTGCATTCCTATATGAAATACACCGCTTTCTAGTTTGAAACACTTCAAATTCCGGTATTATACGCGTTTTTTCATGGATTCTGTAATGTCGGTAGTTTTGCTTCGGTAGGCATTCTTTAAAGAACCACCGGATGCCTGCTCCAAGTCTTCCTCTCTTAATTTTTTAATCTCCAAAGATTCTTCCTCTTTTACTTCCTGACCTTTTTTACCAAACATATGGACACCTCCTTTCCCACGCATCATTACATTTATGATTTTATTTTCATCTTTTTAGTAACTCCGACCTTTTTATTTAGGAGCTTCTTGTATTTTTTCAATACCTTTTTCGGAACACGGATAACCGCCTTTTTGGCTATTCTCTTAAATGCATTTTTGCCGACAGCAGTCACTTTCTTCCCTTTGAAGACCACCCTCTTTAGGGAACGACATCCATAAAAAGCATTTTTCTTGATTGTCTTTACATTTTTTCCGATTGTTACTTTTTTAAGCTTCTTATTGTTCTTAAAGGCATTCGCACTAATCTGTGTAACCGGATAGTACTTCCCGCCAATCTTAACACGGGCAGGAATAGACACACTGGCAGTCTTTTTCGTCATTTTACTGACAACTGCATTTTTACCGGATACTGTATAGCGGATACCTTTCTGCGTTGCCGTTTTTTTCCGGTTTACTGCTGGCGGTTTCGGTGCTGGCGTTACTCCCGGTGTCGGCGTTACTGTCGATGACGGCGTCTTTGCTGTATGTTCACTGACCGTCACTTTTGCCGAATATACCTTAATTGCCGCGTTCGGCAGGCCCGAATAATTAGAAACTTCGTCACCAAAGTTATAATCCCCTGCCTTCTGCGATTCATCTACCGCCACGATGGATTCGGAATTCTTAGGCATTACATATGCCTTTAATCCCGTTGTTCCTTTCTTCAGGCCAGTTAGCCTGTCATCTGCGTCCACGCTGACAATACTGTCATCTTCGACTTCCCATACTACCTGAAGTCCCTCTGTTCCGGTTGTTCCCAGTTCTTCATTGGCTAGGGATGATTTAATATTTGCCGTCAGACTCACCATATCGCCCTCGCCAAGCGAAATGCCTTTGCCGTCTCCGATCATGCCTTCTTTGATTCCGTTAATTGCCTCCATCTGTGCACCGCTTGCCTTGCGCACAACATCCTGCGTCTGAATCTCATCTTTCATCCTCACGAAGAATGTACCTGTCTCCAGCAGGAAACCGTTTTCGCCATCAGATTCGACAAACTGCTTCGACGAATCTACGCGAACTGTCGTCTCATAGCTTCCGGTCTTGTTTTTCTCCAACTCTGGTACATCAATTTCCGCCAGTGCCACATCTCCGTCCTTTGTCCGGATTCCAACCGTTGCCTTTTTCGCAGAAACATAGCGGTATTCTCCATTTTCTACATCGAAAGAAACATGGTATACGTCTCTCTCTTCGGTCTCTGTCACAGCCAGATCCGTAATCAGATAATTTTCTTCTATCTCTTTATTATACGTTTCATCAATTAATGTCCTGCCGTCTGCATCCACCAGACGAATCTTCACAGTGGCCGATGTCTCATGCTCATCTAAATCAATTCCAACCACCCCCTGATAGGTATCTCCTCCCATCAGCTTGTCGATGGTAATGGAGTCCACTTTCTCATACTCTGTCGTACTAAAGGTCTTTTCTGCCTCGGCATCCTTCTCTGCACTCTGTTTTCCTTCTAGCAGGATGCTGCTTCCATTGCCATCCGTTACTGTCAGTTTCGCATTCTTCAAAGTGTCGATGCCGTCATTGAGTAACGTAAAACCAACCTGATTCTGCTCCCCTTCCTTGATTTTATCCATGTTCAGGTCGCTGACCTTCATCACGGATACCGGACGAATCTGCAGAGAAACTAACGACTTGGAACCATCCGGCGCAGCATATTCGACATAATCATCCTCTGCCACCTGATCCATCTTCTGGTCTTTGAATGCCGTTTCATTATACTCGTCAACCATCTTATTAAACTCATCTGCATCCACAACCTTTGATTTCATCTTGGTTGCCAGAGCCGTCAACGTAGCATCCGAATTAACCACAAAGGACAGGTCGTTATAGTTTGCGCCCTCTTCGCTGGTTACCTGTACCTTGCCGGTCATCATTCCTTCCGCCATGTCGTAACGTGCCATATAAATCTGGTTCTCAATCAACTGGTTCTCGGTTTTCAGGGCTTCTTCGGAATTTTCTTCCACGCCCTTCTTTAATGTGCTCGCTGACTGAGTCCATGACACATATACATATCCGTCTGTGCTGTGGACATCAAAGCTAGTCACCGCATTTTCCAGTTCACCGGTCTCTTCATTGACGTCAGCCTGCACCATTACCGATGCAGGAATATAACCGCTGTCCCGGGATTTGTTAATATAGTACACACCGGATTTTTCATCCTGCAGCAAGCCTTTCTCTGACCGGATTATATTGGAAATATCAGTTGCTACGATGTTTCCATCCGAAATCCATGTCAGATAAGTATCGGCAATCTGCTGGTCGGAATCCTCCGCCCTGACAAACTTCACACCAGAATCAGCTGCCTGATCGCAGGTAACCATCACGCGGTGCGTCATTTCCCCTGTTTCAAAATCATAAATCTGCAACACCACATCCCTGTCCGTCGTGGTTGACATGCTCTGGTCATAATCTACCGTATATGCCAGCAGACCCAAATTGTTATAACTGATAGAATCCGTGTCCAGAATCTTTACCGATTGGTAAGTTTCTGCATCGCTTCCGCTGATTTCAACTTTTTCGTCAACGATGCCCGCCGCCGGCTCCTTAACCTTTCCATCTTCTTCCTCATAGGAACCGCCAGACCACGAAGCCCTATTGTAAATCATAGGCTCTTCTGTCCAATATCCCTCGTCATCCAGCTTCTCATCCACATAGCAGGATGGTGTCGGGTCAAAGAATACCTGCCCGTAAAATGCTTCCACATACCGATTATATTTTGCCTCGTCATTTCCACACTGGGCCATGATTCCTTCTTTTGTCTTACCATTATCATTAAGCTGTGCATAATCGGTAATCCATTTTCCTTCTGTACCGGCGTTTCCGGCAAAGGTATACTGTCTATATGTCTGCAGGCTGTATTCAGGGTACACAACATCCCCGACTACCTCGCCCTCCTTGCTATCGGATACCGCATATTCATTCTTGGTGTAATAAATCAGCAGTGACTTATCATTGTAGACAACACTCGGAGAGATATCCCCTGCAAAATCACTGTTGCCGTCTTCATCCTTTGGTGTTTCTTTCGTAATGATGTCGATTCCGCCAAACTTCTTCGTTGTCTTATCAAAGAAACAGCCGTGGATATCCATTGCATTCATCATTTCTGTCCGCGATGTAACTGCCCCGTCGCCCAATTTTTTGTTTGCAGAAGACCAGGTTACTAGCATGCCTCTGTCTCCCAGATCAAAGATGTTCAGATCCTGATCCACAAAGCCATCGTCTTCCAGCAGTACCGGTTTTGCCCACTGACCGGTCGTATGGTCATAAATACTGTAATAAGCAGCGGCGCTGTCCTCCTCTGCCCTGACAGGCTTACCATTCTCATCCAGTTCATCATCTAAGAAAATCCCCAGATAATCCCCGTCCTCATTGATCGCCTGCACCTTTATGTCTGTCCCGTTATAAAGTCCTTCCAAGATCGTGGCCTGCGCCACTCCGTTTTCATTTTCATCCAGACTCTTTGCCGATACATCCGCCGTGTTCCATTTGCTTCGGTTTTTCAGATAGTCCTTATCATCTGCCCGCAGTACCCGGCTGCTGTCATGCAGATAATTCAGTTCCTCCATCCCCGTAGAAGATTTTGACGCATTGCCAAACATCGGCGCATCCATGGTAGCAAATGGCCATTCATGGGAGATAAACAATACCTTAACGCCGATACTTGCCGTTAAAGTAAGCGAACCTGAATTCTCCCTATCATCCGTAAAGAAAGTCATATAGAACTGTGCTTTACCAGAAACACTGACCTTAATCATATCTCCCAGCACTCCGACCCCGGCAGTCAGCGTAATATATGGGTTCACATCAAAAGTGCCGGTGTGGCTGTACGGATTATCAAGCGACTTGCTAAAATCAAACAGGTTAATCTTTCCATCTTCTTCAATTAAGCCATCCTCGGTTTTGTCATTTTTCTTTGTCAGATAATACCTTGTTGGGTTTGCTAGATCCTCTCTCTGTGCAATAACAAAGGTCGCCCCGCTGTTATCCACACCGATCTTAAACCCAATCGAAATCGTGATACCAATCGGGGTAGCAAAACTGAGGTCTGCACCGAACCCGGCGGAGACCGTGGCATTCAATATCATACTGTCAAAATAATACTCGGCCCTTTCTTCATCTAGCAGGAATCGCAATGCCAGAGAAACAGATACGTCCGCCGTCACATTGCCGACTACCTTTGCGCTGGTTTTTTTCGGATTCGACTTATCATCAAAGGCATCATCAAATTCCTTGGCGGCATCATCCATCTCTTTTTTCAGTTTATCCAGTTTTTCCTTATCCTTGCCTGTCACCTTGTCTGCATTCTTTTTGCCGACCTTCAGGGTTTCATTCAAGTATTTCTCCTGTGTCTTTGCTTTTTTGTCTGCTCTTGTTCTGAGGCTGTCGATATCGAACTTCTGTTTGCTTCCCCCCGTTGAAAATCCTACCGTCATCGTCTTTGCAGTGCCGATGACCTTGCCCTCTTCATCCTTTACTTCCTCTTCCACAATGCTATCATTACTCTTAGAATCAAAGTTGCCGCTCCAGCCCAGATCAAATGCTGAGTCAACTTTTCCCATCAGGTCAACGACAGTAGAAGCGCCGCCAAAATGAAAACTGTTTTCTGTTAATTTAATTCCGGTTTCTCTCTCATAATAACGGGTTCCATTCTGGTCCTCTACCTGAAATGTGATTCTGGTACCCGCCACGAATTTCTCTTCACCCGGATTGAACTCGAAACTAAACTGACCGGAATCCCCCGGTTTGATCTCCTGTTCCAGCCTTTTCACTTCAGTTCCTTCCGGACTATAGAAACAAAGGATTCCCTTCCTCGGCTGTAAATCCGGATTCTTGCTGCTTACATGGAACTTGAGGCGATATTTATAGTTCCCATTGTCTATTTGCATATAATTAATACTTTTCTCTTCCGTGGTCTTTTTATCTTTATCTTCCTTCACGTAAAATGCCAGTGCAGAGTCCACATCCATCACAGAATCGGTATGGAATATAACATCTTTGTGGCTGTTTGGATTGGCTACTTCATTTGCCACCAAAACAGCGCCGTTTGGCGCATTATAGGTATAGGTCATAAGCATATAATCATAGGCATAATATGTTCCATCCCCATCCATGATATAATAGCCATCACATTCATCGGTATATTTATCCCCATCGGTGTGCTGTGTCATTGCCGTGTCGCCGTCAGCAACGACCTGCACGCCGTTTAACGGGGTCACAGACGTTTTGCCGGTAAACAACACTTTATCTGCCAGCGATACTGTTCCCATCAGATATGCTCTATTTGCCTTTTTCGTAACCTCCTCGCGAATCGCAAAATCATAATATACTTTCGTATAAGCACGCGATGGGCTAAAGGACAAAACATTTCCGCTGACAGGACTAAACTCTTTGTAGCCATTTGCATCTTTCTTCTCTTTATCAGAGAGGACGCCGTCAGAATCCACATCAATCGTTCCGTCCCGCCATACAGCGCGGTACTGCACATTTTTCCCGTCCGGGGTCTTAAAACTTGTGCCGCTATTGGCAAGACCGATGATTTTGTAATTCGTGCCAATCATGGCATCATCAATCGTCATCTTATGCTTCGCATCGCCAGAAACCATCTTGCTGCTATCCTTTGGGTGCGTATAGAGGACAGATCCCTTGCCCGTATTTTGTCCGCTCGGGTCAGCCAAAACCTCGATCTTGGATTTCTCGTACAGAAGATCGACATTAATCTGGTGGGTTGTCGGGGGGCTCAGCTTGATTACATTGGCGCTGCCAGTTTTTTTATAAGACAAGGGGTTTTTATTGCTGCTGTCATATACCGAAAAACCACTAACAGAATATCCAGCCTTTGGCGTACCGGTAATCTGAACTGTATCAAGCAAGTTGAGCGTCAGTGTTGAATTATTATTAAAACCTGCAAACTCGCCGGCGTCTGACTGTTTAATCTTCTTTTCGCCCACCGTTGTGTAAGAATTATTCAAGAACTTTACCATTGTCTTACTGATACTAAACTTCGGACGTAACGAAAAACGTTCCTTATCAAGGCACTCTTTATAGTTATTCAAAAGGGTTCCCAGCGTAATACTTTTCCCGTCTTTTGTCTCTTTAATATCCTGCCATTTGCCGGATTTTACATTATAAATCTGGAAACAGTCAAATGGGGCATTGGAACGGTTGGGAGAAACACCGCCCGATGTTTTGCTTGTGCCATTATATTCATAGGACAATCCTAAGGCATCATCCATAAAATAGTAAGCTTTTGAAAGCTCCCTGTTTGTCTTTCCTTCCCCGATATAAAACGGTTGTCCCTGATTCTTTTTTGTCTTTGCCGCCGTATATAGGATTTCCTGATACGCATTGCAGGAATCTACAATTTTTCCGTTTGCATTAGAAATCCAATCGTTTTTTATCGTAACCGTATAAGCCGGATAGGTAACAACCACCTCTTTCACGTGCAAGGTAGCATTTTTGTTACCATTTACACCACGCACACTTGCCCTCAGTTTCATATCCTTCTTTTTTTGATTAGAAGATAAAGTAACACTTGCCTCATTACAAGAGAAAGAATCTGCTACATAATCATAAAACTTCGTATCATTGCTGCCCAGATCAAACCAGACTTCACGGTCTTTTTTGGTAACATCATGCTTCTTGCAGCCACTTCCTTCTGTTACGGTCGTACTGCCTTCTGTAGAATAAAAAGTCACTCTGACTTTAGTCGCTGTACGCAGATCCAACCCGCTTATAACTGTACGATCTGTCCAGCTGCCATTCCATGAATCAATTTTATAGTCTCCTGAATATACTGTTCTGGATTCCTCCGCCTTCGTGCTGATGCTATCTTTATCCTTAGATGTCCTTTGGGCAGATTTCGCCGAAACAGTATTATGAGCCTCATATTCAACGGCTCCTGATTCAACTTTATCCCGTATCATTACCAATGTGGCATTTTTGTCATTATTGACCACGCCATCCTTTGATTCCAGTCCAACATAAAAGGATACCTCTCCGGTTGTCTCACTTTCCTTTATCAGCGGTACGGTAACCGTCTTACTCTTCATCCCCGGCGCAAAAACCAGAGAAGTCTTAACTGTCTCATAGTCCACGCCCTCTTTTGCCGTCACCGCACTGGTGCCAACGGTCAGCACACTCATTTTCTCTGTGCCGGATGTCTTATTCACGGTCAGTTCCACCGCATCTGTCCCTCTCCTGACAGACACTTTCTTCGTATTCATTTCATAGACATTTTCCTCAGCCTCTTCATCGTCCTTGATATTGAAATATGCAGTATAGTTATCACTGGAGGCCGCCCCTGATACATCCGATATGATGAACATAATCTGTTCATCTCCTTCTGACAGGGAATCATCAATCACAGAAATATCAATGGCTTTTTTATACTCGCCCTCCTCAAAGGTAAACGTATACTCTGCACCATTCATATCTTTCACGGCATCCAGCAAATTTTTCTTCCCCTGCGTCATCATTTCTTCTGCTTCTTTGTAGCCACTGCTTTCTTTATCGTTCACTTCACGCCAGGACTTTTGCTGTCCTACAGAACCATTCTGCATTGCCGTTGCTTTCTGCAGACCTGACAGCTCATCCATTTTCGCAGTTCCTGTTTCAGACGCATTTGCCATAAACTTTGCCCCGGCAGCCCTGCCTGCCTGTTCCGTATTGTCTGATTCTTTAGAATCAGTGTCTTCTATACTCAAGTTTTCTCCATATTTTTCCATTAAGGTGGAGGTATCGTCACCGCCATCTAAGACCGTTTTTTTCTTTCCCTCCTGCACGGACAGAAGATAGTCTTCCCCATACTTGGCAGATACGCCAATTGCTTTCACGGTAACTTTCGCCTTGCCTTTAGTACCGCCTGCCCGTACAATCAGCATTTCAGAATCGCTTCCCTCGGTGCCGCTCATCTGTGATTCTCCAAAGGCAATCAATCCATTCGGATACTCACTGCTGTCTGCACTGTCTTTGATTTTTTGTTTCAACGCTTTCTCATTCTGCTCTGCCGCCAGCTTTTTCTCTGTCTTTTCTTTCGCCATTACGCCGGCAGGCATGGAAAACATAGAAACAATCATACTAACAACAATTGCCAATGCATAGGTTCTTTTCAAGTAGGATCTCATTTTCCTATCTCTCCTTTCTTATGACCGTCCTTTATTCCATTAAACATTGTTGAATTCATTTTCCTCCTTCATTATGATTGATTTTTAAACTCGGATTGTAAAGCCCGGCAGCGATCCGGCCATGATAGATACGATCAGCAAATCTACAATAACACATTCCGTGTAGCAAAAGCGTATCAGCAATAGCGCATTGCAGAGGTTTGCCAAATGATAATTTCACTCTTTTAAGTATTCGTTTTTCCGCATTCAAAACCAAACGTCGCATTGCGTGGTTCCGCCCAGCTATAAGGTGGCATATAATCATTTGAGTACTGGTTGATTGCGACCGGATCGCCTTCCAAAAAACGGTAATAATCACAATCTATTTCCTCTGTTGCAATCGCAAGACTGTTAAAGCTACGCTTCAGGATTTCTTCAACACCAGCATTTTGCAGCGCACTTTTCAGTCCATGCACGATGTTACGGAAATATCCCATTCCGGTATCTGTGCCCTCTTCGAACAAAGCGACATATGCCTCTCTCGTTGTTACCGATGCACCTCTGCAATCAATCAGATATGCCAACAGCTCTTTTGACTTTGTCCGCGCAAATTTAACCGGCTCTCCATCCACAAAAACCTCAAAGCCTCCAAAAGTCTGCACCCGGATGTGCTTCTGCTTTTCCGTTTTTCTATATATAGAAGTCAGCTCCCGTTCCAACGCCTCCTTATCAATCGGCTTTAACAAGTATCCGGTGGCATGCACCGTAAAGTCATCCATCGCATATTCCTGATATCCAGTCACAAAAACAATGTGCATATCCGGCCTGATTTTTTTTAATCTTTCCGCCAGTTGTAAACCGGTCATACCACCCATTTCGATATCTAAAAACGCCACATCAACCGGTTGCTCTTTCACTGCCTCCAATGCATCGTCTGGCCATGTAAAAAACAATATCTCTGCTTCCGGCCTTATGCTTTGGAGAGCAGAAACAAGTTCTTTCAATATTAAGGGTTTATTATCTGCCACTAAAAATCTCATTCACAAAAACCTTCCTTCCAGACAAACAAAGTTTGTATTGTGAAACAATTTATTTTTCACTCTTTTTCCTCTTTTCTGCAGGCGTTTTTTTCAATCAGGGCGGTCAGCTCCTCCCGTATCTGCATATAACGCATTTTCGGAATCGGGAGCGTCTCGCCGGTCACCAGCGTTACGGCATAGCGCTCAATCTTTGTCACATAGTCGCTGTTGACACAGTAACTTCTGTGGATACGATAAAAGTCCGGAGGAAGCTGTTCCTGCAAATCCCTCAACGTCCACGGAACCTGTTTCCTCTCATTCAGCATATGTAAAATACAGTTCCTGTCCGCCGCCTCTATGTAGATTACCGTGTTAGTATCAATAAACTGATTCGCCAGACCGGTTTTAATCACCAACGTCGAGGATTCCCTGCTTACGCCTTCTGCCCGCAGTTTCTTTACATAGGAGTAGGTCTGCGTGCTGATCTTTATGGGGAAAATTTCATCCCCCACCAGTTCGTTCCACTCGTTGGAAACGTGCATATGGTAAAGGCGCCATCCTCTTTTTTCCTGCCGGTAGCAGAACGTGCCCCGCTGCCTGACCGCGCTGATAAGCTGTGCATCCCTATCAGAATAAAGGGTGTACTGTCCAAGGACGATCAGCTGCCCCTCGCACCCAGTTTCCACTAGTCTAAAGTCTGAATCCTCCAAGCGAGCAGGAGGCATGATAAAACCGTCTTAAAAAAATCCACGGATTGCCGCTGCTCCGGAAGCAAGCACGTTCCCCGTCCCCATCCATACACAGTCGTCGGCAAGGACGGAGAACAACGGTTCCGTGTTCAGACGATAGTATTTCTGAATAATCTCTAGCGTGTTTTCACAAATGGTTTCCTGCTTCAACTCCATACTACTATCCCTTTCCAACCAAATTTACTCAAATACAATGTAACACAATCATATTTCAGCGTCTATAGACTTTTGTGAATAGTGCATTTGCTGTTGTGAATAGTGCATTATGTTTTCCAAAGGACATCCGTCTGTATTCCGGCACGCCTATTTTACCGTTATCTTTATTATGGTTTTTACCCCATTCAACGCAGCAAGGTATACTTCAGTATAAAAAAAAGCACTTTCAGATGAATTAGTTCACATCCGTTAGTGCTTCTCATTTTTGTGATATTTTGATTTACCAATGCCCCTTGCTCTGCAATTATCGGGTCCATATTCACCACTTCAATATTCATATACTCTATAGACTTTTTATCATAAAACAAATATATTATTTTCCTTGTATACTATTCTACCTACTTCATCATCACTTGAGCCTCCTTTTTCTATAAGTTTTCTTATATTTTTGTAAAAATCAGAATCAGATCGATATTCATAATCATTATAAACATCTTCTGTCAATCCAGAAATTTCGCCGTCCTCCATTATTGTCAAGTCTTCAATCCTCAGTCCATAATGTCGGTAAAGTATCCACCCTGTATAATACATACTATCTGTGGAACTGGGTATAATCTCTTCTGATAGTACTTTTTGAGAAATCAAGACAAAGAGACATTATCTCCCCCTCATGGGAAACAATGTCTCTTTTTATTTACAAATTATTGCAAAAGTATCATTTATCTGAATTATATCGTAGGATATTCGGCTCCTTTTCTGGCATTAAAGGTAATTTTCTTAACTGTAATACCTTCCAAGCACTCTGGAGCGCCGTAGTCATTACTGTCATCCCATGTCTGGAAATTAAGTCCAGCACACTGGCCCTCAAAGTCTTCATCACCAAACTCAAGCGTATATTCTGTCTCATCCGGATTGATGCCATAAGTAAATTTGTCTCCATCTTCAAAGCCAGTTACATCTTTCGCTTCCAGACAAAGAGCAATTTTACCTCCGTTCAAAGAAGAAGTGTCCTCATCTATGAAGTCATACTGCACTTCTATTGTTACCGACTCAAAATACTTCAAATCAAAACGGTCGTCTTTGTCCTTTAACAGGTTAAACGGAGTTTCTGCGTCTTCGTCCGCAAGCTTAATCGCACAGGAACTTGCAAAGTCTGCATCTATCCCTGCTTTCTGGAAATCATCATAAGTAATGACAATGTCTTTTACTTCCTTTGTTCTCGGAGTTTCCGTAGGCGTCGGCGTTGGTGTCGCTGTCGGCTCAGGAGTTGGTGTTGGCGTTGCCTTTGTTGTGTTCGTATTTGTGTTCGTATTAGTAGAAGTTTTCTTTGTAACAGAAACCGTAATCTTCTTTTTCAAAGTCTTCTTACCATACTTCATTTTAGCAGTGATTTTTGCCTTACCTGCCTTCTTTGCCTTAATCGTAACACCTTTTTTGGACTTCTTGGATAAAGAAACAACTTTCTTTCCTGCCTTATTGAGTGACCATGTAACTTTTTTGGCGTTTTTAACGGTTACTTTCTTCTTTGCGCCTTCTTTCATGGAAACCTTTGTTGTACTTAACTTAGGTTTCTTTGCTTTTGCATCTGCCGGCATTACTGTCACACTCAGAACCATAGCAGCCGATAATACAACAGCAAGACCTTTGGCGTTGTTTTTCATAAATGTTCTCATGAAATCCCTCCTTTTTGGATTTTATAATACAGCTATTTACATTATAAAGTACTATTACTTAAATTACAATCATTATAGGCACAATATTTTGTATTTTTTTGCATGAGTTCTATTTTACAGTAATCTTTTTCGCTGCACTGTAACGGCCTCTTACTTTCTTACCATTTTTCCCTTTCTTAAATGCTCTTACTTTAATATAATATTTCTTCCCTTTTTTCAATTTTTTTGTTACGCATTTTGTTTTCTTCGAAGTAATCTTCCTAACTGCTTTTTTCAATTTTTTGTCCGTAGAATAAACAACTTCATATCCTGCCGCACCGCTTACTTTCTTCCATGAAATTTTTGCTTTCTTCGCTTTCGTCACCTTTACCTTAACGCCTTTTACCTTAGCAACTTTAACAGAGTTGTTTACACTGACGTCCGGCGTCGGACGAGGATTCGTTACCGTAGGGGTATTTTGCCCCTGATTCGCAGGTGTGGGAGTCGGTGTCGCTGTTGGCACAGGTGTCGGGGCCGGCGTCACATTTGGCGTTGGCGTTGCCGTCGGTCTCGGTGTCGGTACAGGGAGTGGTAAGGTAGGCGTTGTCTCTTCTTTCATAAACATCCATGTATCAAGGTTAAACAGCTTTCTGCCGGCTTCGCCTTTAAATATAAACTGGACATCGTGAATGCCTGTTACCGTTTCTTTCAGGTTCGTCCTGAAATCATCATATTCGTTTGTTCCGCCCGTATGCCCAATCTCAACAGTACCGACGAGTTTTTGCTTTTCCGTATCGGTATAGTCCAGCCAGATTTCTATTGTTCCTCCGGCTGTATCGTCATTCGGATTTGAAATTACATTCCCTTTGTTGTCTTTAATGACATTTTCTAACGGCGTTCCAAGTCCACAGGCTGCGCTTATGGTGAAAGATTTTGCCCCCTCGCTGCCAAAATCCACCTCTCTGACTCGAATGAAATCATTGTTGTCAATGTCGTAAACGGCTACACCGCCAAGGGCTGCCGACTTCCAAAAGGCTGTCTTGCCTGTTACCGAATCGATTTCCGTACAAGGCGTCTTTGATTTTGTTTTCACGCCTCGCCCCGTGCCGTTGAATCCGCCTTTCGGGCCGTCCAGATTGCTTTCCCAACAAATTGTCTCTGCCTGATTTAACTCGTATGGATTCAATGTTCCGATTGGGTCCACACTGAAATAAGAGGAACCTTTTGTCTTATTTGTCATTCCCTGAACCATATAAGCAGTGACATCATCCGGTGTTTCTTTCTTGATTAAGTTATTTTCATCGTATTCAAACTCTTTTACACAGACAGAACGGTTTGAACCATCCCCTCCGACCAGCATTTCATTCAGGTAGAATAAGTAATTTTTCCCCTTAAATTCAACTACCCCCGGATGAATACAGGAGTATCCGTTTTCACGCCCCATCAAAAGCGAACGATAAGTCCATGGTCCCGTTGGCGTTGGTGCCGTGGAGTATTCGATGGTCTCCCCCGGTATACGTCCACCGACAAAAAACATAAAGTAATCATCGGTATCCGGATTTCCGTCATCATGTTTTATCAGCCACGGCCCCTCTTCAAAGGCACAGCGCTTGTCTTCTTCGCCTTTCTTCTGAGTAGGAAACTTCCCTGTTGTTTCCTTTCCCTGAGATGGTACGCCAAATGATTTGTATGATTCCTCACCAAACATCTGCTCACTGTGCAGTCCCGGCCGCACTTCTCCCAAAATCTTATTGTCGCTCTTTGGAAAACGCGGATCTATATTCTTCTCTTCTTCGGACAAGACGCCATCGCCATTTGTATCCGGGTCCACATCCAAGAGGTCGTTCGTAAGTTTACAGTATCTTAAATAAGGATTTCCCCAATACAAATATACATCATAATTTTCGTAGTCTTCCGGGTTGCCATGGTCTTCAATAAAAACAGCCGGGTCGATATTTCCACCGTCCCATCCGCCGTCAATTAAGTACTTACCCGGTGTGGCATCTTGAAAAGGCCCTTCCGGTCTATCGGCAACCGCCACATCAATTTTAGTTCCGTTAAAAGGCGCAAACAGGAAATATTTCTTTACCCACTTGCCGTTTTCCTTGATTGGCATTTCAACAACATGCTGAGCCCAAGCACGCCAGTTTTCCTTTGATTTACTTTCTTTGTCAAACGTTTGTGCATGGGCAATCTGTCCATGGTCCGTCCAGTTTACCATATCTTTTGTGGAATAACATCTCCATTCATTCATGTAACTCCAGTCATTGTACTTCTGTTCTTTTAATTCATCGCGGGTCGTATAAAGATATAATGTGTCGCCTACGACAAGTGGTGACGGGTCTGCCGTATAAGTAGTCTGAATAATCGGGTTTTCAGCAGATACCTTTTGGGGAACAAACAGACTGCCAAGGCAGAGCGACAGTGCACTCACGATGGCAATTCCCTTTGATATGAGTTTGTTCGTTTTTTTCTTTTTCATAAAATCCCTCCGTTCATAATAATTCTACTTCTATACTAACCTTTCGGTGCGTTTCATTCAATGACCTTTCCTTAGTAATTTATTGATGTATTCGCACATTATGTTATAATATAAGCAGTAGGGAGGTCTGCATTATGATTCAAACAATATATGCCGGATATAATTCAGAACACCCGTGTACCTTTTCGTACCACATCGACAGCGGGCATACGGAGTGGATTCTCTTATATGTTCTGACAGAATTTGAAATTAAAATCGAACAGGAGTGGGTTCACACACCGGCAAATCAATTAGTTCTCTTCCCTCCAAAAACGGGAGGGGATTACCGCGCATACCAAAATATTAACTTCATAAACAGCTGGGTTTCTTTTCACACAGATGAAGCCTTTATTTTAAATACTTCGTTTCCCTCGGCGACCCCAATCGAATGTAAAACGCCGGATTTAGTCAATCATCTATTTCATATGATTGCTGCGGAAAATTTCTTTGACTATGAATATCGGAGCCAGTCGATATCTCATTTATTTCACCTCTTGTTTTATAAGATGAACGAATGCTGCAAGACAGAAAATAATTCCAGCACTTTAGGCAAATTACAACAGATTCGTTTTGAGATAACAAGTAACCCCGCCTTTCCATGGAGCGTTTCTTATATTGCCGGACGATTAAATATCAGCGCCGGATATTTACAGAAGTTATATAAAAAGAATTTTGGAAACTCCTGCATGGACGATGTTTACAGACAACGAACAAAACTTGCACAGGAGTATATCATTCACAGCAACTACTCGATTCACCAGATTGCCGGAATATGCGGATATCAAAATACGGAACATTTTTGCCGCCATTTTAAACATCTAACAGGCGTTACTGCCAGCGATTACCGGAAAGAACACAAAAAAGCAGAAAAACACTGACCATTTTCTCTTTATACGGCAGTGTCTTCCTGCTAAAATTCTACGATGATGGGCTTTTGCAATGGCATGAGCGACAGACAATCCGATTCCGGAGCCTCGTGTTTCCTGTCAATCTGAAAATACGGTTCGCGCAATCTCCTTTTCTTTATCACACAATTCGTTTAATTTCTGCGTCATGCCATGAATTTTCTCCATGTTGCCTGACTGGGATACGACTGCTTTGTCCATCCCCTCAATTTTTGAAAGAATATGTTCGATTACTTTTTGCATCTCATTTAAGCTCTGAGAAATATGTTCCGACGTCTCATTACACGAAACTGCCAGATTACCGACTTCATTTGCCACTACGGCAAATCCTTTTCCCGCTTCTCCTGCTCTCGCCGCCTCAATCGAAGCATTCAGGGAAAGCAAGTTGGTCTGAGAGGCAATTCCCTGAATCAAAGAGATAATTTCAAGAGATTCGTTTACCTTTTCGTTCACGGAAGCCGCCGCTTTCGTAATGCTGTCCTGCTGTTCATTTAATCCTTGTACATCTGTCGTTGTCTCCGCCACAACTGCACTGATTTCATCCAGTCCTGCCGCCAGGCTCTCAATACTTTTTTCCATGTCTGCCTCGAATATCTCCCGGCTCCGTTTCTGCTCCGTCACATCAAGAGCTGTCGCTGCCAGAACAATCGGCCTTCTGGCCGAATCAAACACAGCAGTAACCGTCATGTGAAACCATCGGTAGTTACCGTCCGCATGGCGAATACGGAAATCTTCTTTCAGAGGCGCCTGTGATGTCCCCGCCTTTACATAGTTAAAAATCTCTTCCATCACCCGTCTCTTATCCTCTTCATGTATAAGGTTCGAATAGGAGTCCGGCACGTTCGGAAAATCCTGTTCGTTATGGAAACCCAGTAACTTTCTGAACTGCTCGGAATACCAGAACTGATTTTCCGGATTTTTTATGTCTCCATCCACGACATTCATGCTCCATGAACCCTCGTTCAATATAGAATCAATGGCATCATGCTTCTTTTTGGACATATCTAGCTCCATGGCATTGTTGTGGGCTACCGTAATATCGGAAAGCGTTCCTATAAATTCAAATGGTTTGCCTCCCCGCCTGACAACTTCACCCGCCATACGCATCCAGCATAGTCCGTCCGTCTTTGTCTGAAAACGGTATTCTACATCAAAAACTTTTTTTCCCGTTACATCTTCAATCGTATCATGAAACTCCTTCATGACATGTTCTTTGTCAGGTTCATAAATTTTTGACAGCCACGCCTCCATCGTGTCCTCAAATTCACCGCTACCCGTATAGCCCGTGATTTCGCGAAATTCATCCGTAAACATAACCCGATTAATCTGCTGGTCATCCCCGAAATACATCGACCACATTCCGGAATGATTTATCCGGTTCAGCATCGTCATATTTTCTCTGGCATGATTCAATAACAAATTCGCACAATTCAGCAGATTGTTCAGGGATTTCACAACTTCCGGCGCCTTCTCCTTAACTGTGTCATTTTTGATTTCCTCAAATACACCGACTTGAAATGACCTTCCTGCCAGTACATCTAATTCTCCCGATAACTGTGTCATCCAGTTCTCCTGTGTTTTCTTTCCACGCATGCTACAAGTCTCCTTTTCCTTTATTCGTATATTGATATCAAGTTCAAATGCGCTGCCTTTTCTCTTACTGTTATTACTATATTAACTTGATGCGCTTTTATATGTCAAGGATTTTAAAAGGATGAATACTACCCAAAATGATATTAAATGTTGTATTGCCAGAAACTATAAATCCAGCGCGGAGCTATCATAAAGAAAGCGCCTCGAGGATCCAGTTCACAATCTATGAATAAGTAAACTAAACGTATATGATACGGATAATAAGATAAATCAAAACTGACGCCTCTTCCCACTCCAATCTCCAAATCCCTCGAACAATCGCTAAGGATATTCCACAGGTTCTGCTTCACTGGTGCATACTCTTCTTCGCGCAACTTCGTTTCAATTCGGGTGCGGTCTTCACTAATCTCAAATATACCATTTTTCACATTCCCTTTCTTTTCACGGATTTCAAAATACTCTGCGATTGCTTTCATGTCCTCCTGATACTTATTTACAAAATCTTCCATCACCGGCTGGGTATTTTCCAAGTTTTCAAACTTTGCCGGATATGCATATCGGGAAACGTTCACGTCGATTTTCTTCGTGTAATTTCCATTATGAGCTCTTGCATATACCTGACACTGTCCGGTAGTCTTCTGCGAATGAAGTACCCCTTTTTCATCTACGGTAACGATACTCTCATCTGTGGAATACCAGCGCAGAGAAGTATTTACCACCACCGCCTTCTTATTCTTCGAATACTTACTTTTCTCTATGACGATTTCCGGCTCGGCAGTCTCATACAAACCCATATTATACTGGTATTTTTTAGAATAAATCATCCCGGCATTGACCTTTTTGGCCTTCTTTTTATACGGCTTGGCGCCTACCGTATAGCTGAAACCGCTGTATTGTACTTCACCGTTGACCTTTTTGCAGGCCCTCACCATATAAGTCTGATAAGATTTTGTTTTGGGACTGAGCCATTTTTTCTTATTCGCTTTCACCTCTGCGACCTTTACAAACTTACGTTTTTTCTTTTGATAAATCTGATAGCCGTCAGCGCCGTCCACTTTGTTCCATGTTATTTTTATTTTTTTTGCTTTGTAACTGCGGGCACGGACAAAGGCCGGTGTACTAAGTTGAGTGCTCTCTGCCTCATTCGCCTTTGCCATATGCAGATAGGGAATGCTCGTACACAGTATGCACAAAAGAAGTGCTATTGAAATTAATTTTCTATTCATAATACTCGTCCTTTCTTATGTTGAATTGCATCCACTTCTCCATAGGCACTACTTTATAAAGATGCATACTACCCAAAATGATATTAAATGTTGTATTGCCAGAAACCATAAACCCAGCGAGGAGCTATCAGAAAGTGAGGGCCATAAGGATCCAATTCATGATCTATCAATATGTAAACTAAACGTATATGATACGGATAATAGGATAAATCAAAACTAACGCCGCCGCCCACTCCAATCACTAAATCCCTCGGATAATCGCTAAGGATATTCCACAGGTTCTGCTTCACTGGTGCATACTCTTCTTCGCTCAACTTTGTTTCAATTCGGGTGCGGTCTTCACTAATCTTAAATATACTGTGTTTCGAAGTTCCTTTCTTGATTTGAAATTCAAAATACTCTGCGATTGCTTTCATGTCCTCCTGATACTTATTTA
>CAJTLS010000017.1:0-15980 GCA_910577295.1 uncultured Eubacterium sp. | reverse complement strand
TCACCATATAAGTCTGATAAGATTTTGTTTTGGGACTGAGCCATTTTTTCTTATTTGCGTTTACCTCTGCGACCTTTACAAACTTACGTTTTTTCTTTTGATAAACCTGATAGCCGTCAGCGCCATTTACTTTGTTCCATGTTATTTTTATTTTCTTTGCTTTGTAACTGCGGGCGCGGACAAAGGTCGGCGTACTAAGTTGAGTGCTTTCTGTTTCATTCGCCTTTGATATATGCAGACTGGGACTGCTCGTACACAATATGCATAAAAGAAGTGCTATTGAAATTAATTTTCTATTCATCATACTCATCCTTTCTTATTTTGAATTGCATCCGATTCTCCATAGTCACTACTTTATAAAAATGCATTTACTGGCTTATCCTGAGGTGACAGGTTGAACCCATTTCCTGCCACCGTCAGGCTAACTCCACTGTAAAAATATCTGAAAATTTAAAAGAATGAATACTACCCAAAATGATATTAAATGTTGTATTGCCAGAAACTATAAATCCAGCGCGGAGCTATCATAAAGAAAGCGCCTTCAGGATCCAGTTCACAATCCATCGATAAGAAAACTAAGCGTATATGATACGGATAATAAGATAAATCAAAACTGACGCCTCTGTTTACTCCAATCACTAAATCCCTCGGATAATCACTGAGGATATTCCACAGGTTCTGCTTCACCGGTGCATACTCTTCTTCGCTCAACTTTGTTTCAATGTGGGTGCGGTCCTCACTAATCTTAAATATACTGTATTTTGAAGTTCCTTTTTTTATTTGAAATTCAAAATACTCTGCGATTGCTTTCATGTCCTCCTGATACTTATTTACAAAATCTTCCATCACCGGCTGGGTATTTTCCAAATTTTCAAACTTGGCCGGATATGCATATCGGGAAACGTTCACATCAATTTTCTTCGTGTAATTGCCATTATGTGCTCTTGCATATACCTGACACTGTCCGGTAGTCTTCTGCGAATGAAGTACCCCTTTTTCGTCTACGGTAACAATACTCTCATCTGTGGAATACCAGCGCAGAGAAGTATTTACCACCACCGCCTTCTTATTCTTCGAATACTTACTTTTCTCTATGACGATTTCCGGCTCGGCAGTCTCATACAGACCCATATTATACTGGTATTTTTTAGAATAAATCATCCCGGCATTGACCTTTTTGGCGTTCTTTTTATACGGCTTGGCGCCTACCGTATAGCTGAAACCGCTGTATTGTACTGCACCGTTTACCTTTTTGCAGGCTCTCACCATATAAGTCTGATAAGATTTTGTTTTGGGACTGAGCCATTTTTTCTTATTTGCGTTTACCTCTGCGACCTTTACAAACTTACGTTTTTTCTTTTGATAAACCTGATAGCCGTCGGCGCCATCTACTTTGTTCCATGTTATTTTTATTTTCTTTGCTTTGTAACTGCGGGCGCGGACAAAGGCCGGTGTACGGAGCTGAGCGCTTTCTGTTTCATTCGCCTCTGCTATATACAGATAAGGACTGCCCATACACAGTAGGCACAAAAGAAGCGCTATGGAAGTTAATTTTCTATTTATCATCATACTCATCCTTTCTTATTTGAATTGCATCCGATACTGTATGTTTACCATAATCCCGATAATGTTGAAGAGAATCATCTTTATGTTGATTTACCTCTCCGTAGGCAAGCAGCAACATCTCGATATCATTAGCTGTCATGGATAGATTATCTCTACTATGTTCCATTATATTTGTCCACCTGTCCTCTTTAATAGAATAAACACAAGTCTCATGATTTCGATATAATTGGCTGACACCCATTCTCTTGTAAGCATCATCCAGTCCTAGGGCATGACCCATTTCATGCGCAGCAGTAGCTCTGTAGCTAATACGGGTTTCTTCCAAAACATTGCTTTTGACTAACTGTGTATTCGTTGGCATATATACAAAAATAGCACCATCGTTAGACAACATCTGCCATCCAAACAAAGCATAAGTATGAAACCAGTATCGGGAGCTACATTGTTCAAAATTCTTACATTCGCCGCCTATTCCTATCCACATAAATGTCTGGTTCTTATTGTAGGAACCAGTTCCCTTTTCGTGAAATACTAATTTTGTATCAAACTGCACACCTGCGGCAAAATCATTTTCATTACCTTGTACATGTATGGAATAAGCGTCTTTTACTCCCTCTTTGAATTCGTAACAATATGTTCCCCCTTTTGGTGCTCCTTTATATGTAAATTGTTCATCCCGAACGGGCCCTTTGCGGCCGTTGTCTCCATAGGTGCAAAATTCTACATACAAATGAATGTATAATGTTTTCGGCGTCAGATGATATTTTATACAGGGGTAGTATGTTTCCCCATCATTCGACAGGGAAAAATCTTTCATCTTTTGAGTAGATTCTTCCGCAGAGAACTCTCCCCATTCCATATGTACGCCTTTCCAGTCGTTCGCATTGCGCATAAAACAATCCCAATTGGTCTTTTCATCAACAGTAGCCGGATATACCTGTGCAGATGCAAAATCGCTCATTGCCCCGTTTACCCTTTTCTTCCCCTTCTTTTTGAATGCACAGACCTTATAATAAAAAGTCTTATTTCCCGGTAAATTGTTATTATTCCAAGTCGTTGTCTTTTTTGAATTAATACGTTTTATGCACTTATAGGTACCCTTAGCGCGATTACTTCGATAAATACGATAACCGCTGATTCCCTTTGTGTGTTTACTCTTTTTCGCTTTCCATGTGATTTTTAATCTCTTATAATCAAATGCCTCAACAGTGATACTTGGTGCACTGGCTTTGATTTTTACCTTATTACTGGTAGCGAGACATTTACCCATCTGATTATAAGCTTTTACATAGTAGTAGTATTTTTTCCCCTTTTCTAACTTTGTATGGTTATATGATTTTTTCGTTGTTTTTGTTGCCTTATATTTTACCTTGCTCTGCTTTTTCTTCTTACTTCCGGCATAGATTTTGAAATAGCTGACGCCGTCAGGTTTATTCCATGCCAGATAATTACCACCCCAGTCATTATCCTTTTTTAACGTAATTGATACCTTTTGCCGGTTTGCAGAGGCCGCTATAAAATCAGGCTTTACCTGTATAGTAATACTGTTTGTAGTTCCGCTGTATACTTCCCTGACTTGTATGTTTGCCGTTCCTTTCCGGATTGCTGTGATTTCACCTTGTTCACTGATACGAACTACGTTTGCATTACTACTTGACCACTCTATCTTTTTTCGTGTCGCCAATGCAGGCAGAGTAGTAACCGATAACTCTTTTTTCTCACCGATTGCAAGGACAGTTTCTGTATCTGCATTATTGAATTGTACGGATACAACCGGAATCTCTATCTCTGCTTTTTTGGCATAAGCCGTATCCTGATTTAACGTATCATTAAAATCATAACTTTCTGGCAGCTTCACCCGATAATAATCACCACATAGAGCAATTACCGTCAATTTCTGATTCGCCTTTGCTGTATTGCGTACCTCACATTCTGTACTGGCGCCGCGGTAGAAAGTCGCCTTGCTCTTAACATACCCCGCCGCTTTCTCTGCTTCTGGCAAATTTGTAATGGAAGACACGATACAATCATGCTTTACTGTCTCGTTCTCATTGGTAACTACCGTAAGAAAGATTTTTGCTGTGCCTTCCTTGTGCGTTTTCACCGTAGCTTGCTGATTATTTCCCTCTACCGTCAGAATACTGGTGTCACTGCTGCTCCAGACAGCAGACTTTACCGTTCTCTTTTTATTGAGTTCGATTCCCCAGCCTGCTCTCACTTCTCCGACCGTCATACTTCGGTTCAGCGCATGCCCTAAAGTTCCCTCCGTGATGAATACCTTTACTTCTGTCGTTTCTGCCGCTCGTATCGGCATCATTGGGAACATACTGATAATAAGCGCAAACGATAAAAGAACAGATTTCCATCTCACTTCTTTTCTGTTTTTCATTTTTTTCCTCCTATGTTTTTTATTAAAAAAACCACAAAAGGAACAACCCTTCTGTGGTTTTTTTTGCTTATCAAAAAGTTCGTCCTCTGTAAAGGTGTGTAAATTTTAACAACACCCACTTTATCTAAAAATATGTATACATTATATCCGATAGATTTTTCATTTTTTGTATCAAATGTTTTATATAAATTATAGCATATTATCATCAACAAAGTCAATTACCAGTAGTGATGAAAACCGCCCGTTTAAGCTTGATGAAATGCCTCAACAACCAGCTCTGCCGCCCTATTTACAAAACATTTATACTCATCCTCTGAAATTGCCAGATACGAATACTCACTTACTTCTCTTTGCGGAATATAACCCATGACTCCTATCTTGCGGACAATTGCCCCCTCGGGAAAATAATCAATATAATTGGGAAAATCCGAGAGCTTTAGTATCTCCGTAAAATACCCCGACTCGGGATGCTGTTGCAGATATTCTGCCTCTATCGAATAAATATCTTTCATTCTATCGTTTTGATTTAATAATCGTTTTACCGAATCCCAGTTTTCCGGCATACCCGATGATTTTTCCAATAGGGCAGGACATTGTTTAATTCGTTTCCATGCAGCGGCAACACGTCCTTCATCACGAATAAATCTCTGAAATTCCGCATCTGTAATCAGATGAGAATAGTAGCCCATAAGAAACGAATATTCCTCTTTCGTCTCTATTTCCTGTCTTCTGTTCTCAATATATTCCTTAAAAAACCTGTCACAGTCCGATGCCTTTTTTCTTTCTGCTGACATCCAATGCGTCACCTCGCGGGATGGTGTAAATTCCGTCCAGTCTTCATTTTCCACATTACAATCCGGAGCTATATTCCCCACGCAAAAACCACGCCTGTCCAATCCAGAAAACCTCTCCAGCACTTTATCTGCTATCATTAAGTGCGTTACCCATGACGCCATACTATCTACTCCCCCTTAAATGTTAATTATTTTTTCTTTAAATTAGTTAAGTTTCTGCATTCTTACCCAAAGCTTCATAACTATCCGCTGGGGGATTATTTTAGCGAAAAAATGTGCAGACTTGGCAAAAGCTCCATAAACGGATATATCTCTTCCTTTTTTAGCATCTTTCAGCGCTTTCCCGACAACTACCTCCGGCTCTGTCATCGCAGAAAAAACCGTCGTTCCCTTTTTGGCCCCTATCATGGCGCGCTCATACAGTTCGGTTTTTATCCACCCCGGACATACAGCAATAGCATGAATCTTCTTGTCTTTTAATTCCACATTCAACGCTCTTGTATAATTTCTCACAAAGGCTTTTGTGGAACTGTATATATTCTGGTAAGGCAACGGAAAAAAAGCTGCCAGAGAAGCAATATTTATCATATAGCTGCCTGACTCCATATAGGGAATGCAGACGAGACCGAGCGCGACAACCGCGCCCATGTTTAAATCCATCATATTCAGAGATTCTTCCACACTGATGTCATAATAGGAACAAAACTTGGCAAATCCGGCATTATTCACAAGAAAGCGGATAGATATATCTCCCTCAGCGGCCAGTCTTTGCTGCAAATGAGCGATATTTTCCCGCACCGTCAAATCCATAGGAAAAATCTTTATCCGCTCCCCGTAATCATATATCAATTTTTCCAACTTCTCTTTATTTCTGGCAACCGCCCATATTTCCTCTACATCCTCTTCTAATAACTTTCTTACAAATTCTCTGCCTAATCCGCTGCTTGCACCGGTCACAAGAGCTATCTTTTTCTTACTCAACGTCTTCCTCCCATACCATATATATAAATTGCATTTTATATTTTCATCATCATATCACATATATAGTATTGCCACAACCGCTAAGTTTCAACAGCCTCCGGTGACTTTCAGAATCTTCTTTCTGCCCGTTTTATTTTTCTCTAATCCATCCTTTCCCTCTCAAAAAAAGAAACTACCATGCCCCATGACAATGCGTAGTCTCTTTTTATCTGCTTTTTGTTAATATAACAATCCAGCCTGTTGTCAAACTAATTGGTCTAAACTGGCTCCCTCAACCGCCACCGATACTTCTGGTGCGGAAACCGGCATCTCCATGCCGCCAATTTCCAACGATACCCCTACGTTGCTGCTGCTACCGCCATCGCTGGCGCCAAAGGAAACTCCTTTCTGCTTCTCTTTCGCAAGTCTGTCAAACACGGCTTTCAAATATTTCATATCCGCTTCCAAAATCTCCCGCAGTTCTTCCGCACGGTGTTTCTTTTTTAATTGCTCCAACTCCTGAGCGTCCATATTTGTCTTCCCGGCCGGCATCAGTTCGTCAAGGTCTTCCAAACCACTCTCTTCCTCTACTTCTTTCATAAGCTCTTCCATCTGGCTCTGAAGCTCACGGAGCATCTGCTCCATCTCCTCCTGACTGATTTCAGCCATATCTTCCGTTGGCATTTCTTCCAAAAAGGTTTGCATATCCCCTTTGTCTTCTTTCTCCCAATCGGTCTCGCAATATGCCCCCTTATCTTTTGCGTCCTCTTCTTCTTTCAAATGCTTCATCCGCTTTTTGGCAATCCTCGCCATTTGTTCTGCATGCATAATCGCATTCCGCAATTCCTCTTCGTCATAATCACCCGTTGACAATCTTCTGCGAAGAACGGCAACCTGCTCTCTGGCTCGAACCACAAGCTGTCCCGCATTCACCGATGTTTTCGTTCTCATCAACTGGGCTGAAAAGCCTTTAAAATTATATCCAGCTTTTTTCATCTTCTTTTTTTCTTTGCCACATGAACGGCTTATCGTACCAACAACCGTTCCATCCGCTCTTTTCAGTGTAATTGTCCTCATGTTTGAGCGAAAACCGCCAATACCAATCCCCATATCAATCCCTCCTCATTCCATCCATTGACAAAAAAGCGGCGACTAAAAACCGCGCCGCAAAGAACTAAAGTTCTCTAAGAATCAGCTTCGCTGATTCTTGCTCCGCACAGGGCGGTCTTTCCTATCAGATAAAGAAGCGATAACTCCTCTGCCAAATAAACTTTCTATAAGGTAAATATCGGCATTTTCCCTCCTGTTTTTAACAACTGTGTACCCGATTATTTCAGATAACTCATAAAATCACTTGTATTTTTCGCAGAATCTCCTCGAAACACTTTTGTTCCTGCCACAAAGACGTTGGCGCCGGCTTCCATAATCTCCCGAATATTGTCAAGACTGACGCCGCCGTCTACCTCAATATCAACAGACAAATGACGTTCCTCTATTATCTCCCTCAACTTGCGGATTTTGACAAATGTCTCCTTAATCAGACTCTGACCGCCGTATCCCGGATAGACCGTCATCACCAAAACCATGGACAGCTTGTCCAAAATCGGAAGCAGCGATTCGATTCCCGTATCCGGGCTGATAGCGACACCAGCTTTTTTGCCACAGCGCAAAATTTCATTTACTGCCGCCGGCAAATCCTCACACGCTTCCGTATGTATCGTAATTCCGTCGGCTCCGGCTTTGGCAAAACGCTCAATATAACGAATCGGATTCGTAATCATTAAATGTACGTCAAAAAAAGCGTCAGTATAACTACGCAATCCTTTTACAATCGGGAGTCCAAATGAAATATTAGGAACAAATACCCCGTCCATAACATCAATATGAATATACTCTGCCCCGGCCTTTGTTACTGTTTGAATTTCCTTTTTCAAACATCCTACGTCTGCTGCCAAAATAGACGGTGACAATCGATTTATCATTTTTTCGCCCTCCAATTCTTTCGTCTTTCGGATTCGGATATCTCCTCGTATATTTGTACATAGTTCGCATAGCGGTTTTCACTTATCATCCCTTTTGCCAGCGCCTCCATTACAGCGCATTCCGGCTCATGTATATGAGAACATCCGGCGTATTTACACTGCCCCTCGTAAGGCAGAAACTCCGTAAAATACCTGTGCAGCTCTTCTTTTGTCACATCCGGCGAAGAGAGAGAACTAAATCCCGGCGTATCAAACAGAAACGTATGGCTGCCAAGAGAAAAAAGTTCCGAATGTCTTGTCGTATGCTTTCCCCGCTGTATCTTTTCACTGATTCTTCCCGTTTCCAACTGCGCTGTCGGAAAGATCAGATTCACTAAACTCGATTTTCCCACTCCAGACGGGCCAGCTAATACTGTCGTCTTCCCATGCAGACACTGTTTGACTTCTTCGATTCCTGTCTTTTCTGTATTACTGATTGCCAGAACCCGATTGGCACATTTTTCATATGTCTGCCGAAATCTTTGCTCTTCTTCTTCCGAAACAATATCCTGCTTGCTAAAACAGATAACAGTCTCTACCTGCTGCCATTCCATCATCAGCAGAAAGCGGTCAAGCAGATTCAGATTTGGCATCGGGTTTGCCATGGCAAAAATAACCATCGCCTGATCTACATTTGCTACTGCCGGACGTTTCAGTTCGTTCTTTCTGGGCAGAATTTCCACAATATTTCCTAACTGTTTTGCCTCATCCAGAATTTGGACACAAACATCGTCTCCAACCAATGGTTTCATCCCATCTTTACGAAAACCGCCCTTTGCTTTACATTCATACAGCTTGTCATCGTCGCACCACACATAATAGAAGCCGGCAATTCCCTTTACGATTTTCCCTTTCATCAATCCGCTACTTTCTCAAACGATACACTATAAGAATCAACCTGTCTGGAATTTTTATATACAAGCAACTGGCCTTCCGATGCACTTACCCCTTTAATATCTCCCGCGCCAATCTGCATAGGGAAGTCATTATAGGACTTTGTTCCTCCTAATGAGGATAGCACCATCTGTTTTCCATCCTGAACAAGAACAAACTTAAAGACGGCGGCCGGGTCGGTCTCATAATCAAACGGATTGTTTATCGTAATATTATCCTTTGAAATATAGGAGTATGTCGGTTCCGGCCCCAGACTCAGCGTTATATCTACCGTCGTTCCCTTTTTAACTTCCTGACCGTTCGGCTTACTCTGTACGCAAATGCGGTTTTTCTTATAATTTTCCGAATAGGTAGAACCCGTCTTACCTAATTTCAGATTTACTTTCTCCAATGCGGCTTTTGCCTGACTCTTCGTCTTGCCAAGCAAATTCGGAACTTTCACTAATTCCTGTCCCTTGCTGACATAATACGTGATCGTAGAACCAACGGCAACGCTCTCTCCCGTCTTCGGTTTCGTGGCAGCTACTTTCCCGCTGGCAACGCTCTCGCTGTAAATGTCACTTCCCCGTCTCGGAACATATCCTTTGCTGCGCAATTCTTCTTCTGCGTCTTCCGGCGTCTTGCCAATAACACTAAATGGCTGCACCCTCTGCGCTGCATAATAAACCGTAATCTTCGTTCCCTTTTCCACCGGGGTTCCCACGGAAGGATTCGTCTCAATTACTTTTCCCTTGTCTACTGTATCGGATTCCTGCGCGACAAACTCATACGTCAGCTCTTTCTCATCTAACAACGCCTTGGCGCTTTCTTCCGTCATATCAATAATATCCGGCACCTTAATCTGTGTTTCTTCTTTCGCCTCCGGCGAACTGCTCGCCTGTATCACCTGTTTTGTCGGCTCCGGCGTCGCCTCTTCTTTCGGTGAAGAACCTCCCCAAAATCCAATAAGCCGCCCGACCATATAAATAATAATGAGTCCGATAATAACAGCTACGGTAACGCTTCCGATAATGAGCGCTTTTTCTAGTTTCGGGTCAACTTCTCCATTTTCTTCCGTCTCTTCTTCCTCTTTCAACGCATCCAGAGGCGTCTGAGATGTCGTTGCTTTTAATGTATTTACATCGCCGCTGGGGATAAATATCGTGTCCGCATTTTCATACAGATTGCGGATAATACCATACTCTCCGGTCGGATCCTGCAAAAACATTTTCATGTCAGCAATCAAATCCATCACTGTCGGATAACGTAATTCCGTCTTCTTCTGCATGCATTTTGCTACGATATTGCTGAGGCCGTGCGGAATCGTAGCATCTATGGCCTCTAACGGCGTCGCGTCTTCTTGAATATGTGCGAGGGCAATCGCTACTGCGCTCTCTCCGGTAAATGGCAACGTACCGCTTAACATTTCATAGATTGTAACACCAAGTGAATAAATATCACTCTTTTCATCACTGAAACCGCCACGCGCCTGTTCCGGTGAGATATAATGAACAGAGCCCATGGCATTTGCCGTTATCGTATTCGAACTTGCCGCTTTGGCAATCCCAAAATCACTTACTTTCGCTGTCCCGTCTTTGGAAATCAAAATATTCTGCGGTTTAATATCCCGGTGGATAATATGATTCGCATGTGCTGCTTCCAAGCCGTTGGCAATCTGTAAACTGATTCCGACAGCTTCCCGAACCGTAAGTTTTCCTCTATTTTCAATATACTTTTTCAGCGTGATACCATCGACAAACTCCATGACAAAAAAATGCATGTCTTTGTCTTCCCCCACATCATAAATCCCTACGATATTCGGATGTGAGAGACAGGCAATTGCCTGTGCCTCCTGACGGAATTTGGCGATAAATTTCGTATCTTCGTTATATTCACTTTTTAAGATTTTAACTGCCACAAAACGATTCAGACGATGATCTTTTGCCCGATAAACATCTGCCATTCCACCTGAACCAATTTTTTCTATTACTTCATAGCGTTCACCAATCATTGTACCAATATTAACCATCTTATCACTCCTTTACAGTCGAACTAAAATAACGCTGATGTTATCCTTACCACCGGCCTCGTTCGCCTGTTGCACTAAACTCTCTCCCGCCAACTTCATATCTTCGATATATTTCTTTAAGGTTTCTTCAATTGCAATATCCTCTACCATATTTGTCAAACCGTCTGAGCACAACAAAATCACGTCCCCTTCTTCCACCTTGATTTCAAAGCAGTCCGGCCGAACACTCGTGTCCGTACCAAGAGCCCGTGTAATAATGTTCTTATTCGGATGTAAACGCATCTCTTCTTTTTGAATCTCTCCCGACTGAACCATCTCTTCCACTAGTGAATGGTCTACCGTAATCTGACGCAGTGTATCATGTAAAACATACAAACGAGAATCACCAATATTTACAATATAAACCGTGTTTCCGTCCACCATGGCTCCGACAAGCGTCGTCCCCATTCCGGCGAGCGCCACATCTTCCCGCGAACGCTGATATACTTTTGTATTCGCCGCCGCAACGGCAGCCTCAAAAGCACTCACGGGTGTTCGGGATTCCGTTTTCGTAATTTGGGCAGCTACTTCATTGACACATAATCGAGACGCCATATCTCCTGCCTGATGTCCCCCCATGCCATCCGCTACCAGAAACAGATTGGGGAAACTACCGATTTTATTTTCCTCACAGAACACACAATCCTGATTGCTGTTCCGCAAACGCCCCGTATCTGTCAAACAAAATGTTTTCACAATCTGACCTCCTTAGCTTCTGCTTTGTGAAACGCCTTTCACTTCTCTGTCAGAAAATGCTTTTGTAATCACCCATAGGAAGTCTCTGATTTTTTAACAACCCGAAACCAACTATGGAAAACTAAATATAAATAGAAGTATATGCTATAATATATGCTATTATTAAAATTACTCTACCATAATATCACAATACCAAAAAAAGGACAAGATGCAATATTTTAACAGTACGGCAATCCTGTTAAAAAGTATTGTCCGATAAAACAAACGGGAGGGCAGGCACCATAATTCTGCCTATCCTCCCTCTCCGGTTCTGCTGCTGTTCCTGTATGCGTATTCCGGCACACTATTTTACTGTTATCTTGATTTTGGTCCTTACTCCGTTTAATGCGGTGACATAAATATAACAGGTTCCTTTCTTCTTTGCCTTCACCTTACCTTCCTGCGTTACCGTCGCAATCTTCTTATTACCAGACCAGTACCACAGGGCAGGCCCGTGAGAAACCGGAAGCAGTTTTTTCTTCTTTGACTGTTTAGCAATCGTTATCTTAATACGAACACTCCTGCCTTTTTTCAAGGTATACTTCTTCTTTTTCGGTTTCAGTTTTTTTGCATTTGTGTATTTTTTATTTTCCTTTCCTGCTATATGGTAAGTTCTGCTGCTGCCGGCATATACTTTTTTGCCGTTTACATACTTCCATGCTTTTATTTTGACTGCATATGCTTTCTTTCCGGAAATCTTTTTGCCGGCTATCTTTGTAAGGGAAACAGATGTCTTTCCATTTTTTACTGTCTTAGACGGGGACTTTTTGTTCCGTTTCTTCCCACACTGGGCAGCATAAATATCATACCCTCCTGCCTTTGCTATCTTCGTCCATTTCAGGTCAAGGGCACTTCCCTTCCACTTCACGGATATGCCGGAATCCAGTTTTGCAGAATTTTTTTCCACGTCCTTCATACCGGCAGGCTCTTTATCTCCTGTTCCTGTGTAGGGAATATCTCCTCCCTCATTGCTGCGGGCAGCCCTTGTGATGACAACCGTTACCGTTTCCTTTTCATAGTTACCTTTATCCGCTCCGGTATAAACTGCTACGGCGCTTACCGGCACCCCTGCTTTAAGGACTGTGTCTCGGTCTGATGCCTGCCACTCCCATCCTTCCGGCAATGGTACGTCCCCTGCTTTTTCAAGGCTGTTCCGTACACTCATGGAACTACTCGGCATATTCGGGGCATTCTGTGCCTTATTGACAGTCAGTTTCACCTTCGCTTCTACGGAATTATAATTTGCTGTATCGGAAGGCGTAAAGACTGCCACATACCCGCTATTATTCACGGTTGGTACAATATCTGCACTCTGCCAATTCCATCCGCCTTTCAATTCTTTTCCGTCCACGCCGGTGACCGTTCCCCCGAACAGAGCATCGCCCTTTAATGTTATGGATGGATTATATACCCTGTCTGCCACTGTCGGAACTGCGGATACAGTCGGTGTTACCTTATTTACCGTAATCGCCGTCGTGCCTTCTAAAGATGCATATTTATTTTCTTCCGGGGTGAATATCCATACAGCGCTTACGGTTCCTGCATTTGGTTTGGCTGCGGTGTCTTTCCACGCAAGGGTTCCTGCCACTGTCTTTCCGTCACTGCCGACAAATTCCGCTTCATTAAATACCAAATTTGACAGTGCCTCCCCATAGGTAAGGACATTATTTTTCAATGTCACTTCCGTACCGGTTTTCAGGCTGACAGGCATCTGGTCGGTCAGCTTCACATTTACCGTGACCATGATATCCTCATAATTCTGTGTTGCCACGGTAACTGTTATGGTTCCTCCAGCATCTACGTTTCCCTTGGACAGCGTGTAAGATAATTTCCCGCCACTCACGGCAGGAGCCGCACTGTATGTCACGTCCCCGGATACCGCCGGTTCCCCATATGTCACATTCCCGCAGTCTTCCGGGAGCAGCACCTCAAAGTCAATGCTGTCTGTTCCCCCGTCCTGATAGTAATAGTTCCTGTTCAGCGCAGCTACGGTATATCCGCTTTTCTTTTTCACGGTGACGGTTATTGTTTTGTTTTCGGCGGCATTATAATTTGCAGACTTCGGCAGTGAAACGGTTATTTCCGCTTCGCCTACACCCTTGATCATGACCGCGCCGCTTTCCACAGATACCACATCTGCCCCTTTTGTCACTTCGTACTGCACGTCTGCCTCTGTATTGTTATCTGTGACATCCAGAGTAAATACCGCATCACCAAAGGTCTTATTGTAAGCATCTGTGCCAACCGTAATCTCTGCGTCCAGAGGAGTGACCGTTACGGACGTGGAAACCGCCGCTGCCGGCTGCACAAGGGTATAATTTCCGCTGTCTGCCCCGGTAAGGGTAAGTTCCGGCAGTGTTACCGCCGTGTATGTTCCTGCATTGACGCTGCTTAACGTACCCTGTATGCCGTTCTTCAGAGCAATTGCCACATCATCATCCGGTGCAGCACCACTTAATGTAACTGCTGTGATTTCCACTGCATTTGTTCCGTCATAAGCCCTGTCCGTTGCCTTTGCCTCTGTGACCGTCAGCTCTTTTGCTTTCACATTGACAGCAAAAGTATATGCCAGTGTCACCTGTTCTGTCTCTATCCCCTGCGGATTCACAGAAATCTTATATGTGTACTCACCCTTATCAAGCGTATCCAGATATGCCGCTTTCAGGATAAGCGTACCGTCGCTGTCGATGGTATAATGATTTGTATCTACGGCATTTCCTTCCTTATCCGTAAGTCCTTTGAATGTATTTCCGTTCAGGGCAAGCTGCACAGTGCAGTCATGGTTCTCTTTGTATGTATAATCAAAAGCTGCCGGGCTTACCGTGCTCTCCGCATAGACCACGATGCCCTCACTGTTCAGGACTGCCGTGTTTCCTACGTTATCCGTCACTTTCACATAGATAAGATAAGTGCCCTGTGCATTCAGGCTGACCGGTTTCGTATAAGCATTCCATGCTATACTGTCCGTATCCGTGATTTCCTTATCCGATATATAATACTGTGTCAGTCTGACCCCGCTGCCTGTCACTGTATCCGTATTATCCGTGCCCCTGATTTCCACTGTCTTATAGTCCTTGCAGAATACTCCGAAAGAAACGGTATTAATAAACTTTTTCCATCCATCTGTGGTGGTCTGGTATTCCGCAGTCGGCGGGATAGTATCGTTTACCATAATCTGTACTTCTCCGGTAACGGCCTTATAATTCACGGTATCATCCGGCGTAAATTTCCATGTATAGGTATTTGTGCCGTATTTTAAGGTGCTGTCTGTCAGTGTTAATGTTCCGGCAGGCGTCTGGTTTGTACGGCTTAATACCACTTGCGATACATCAAGGGTATTTTCCAGCGCTCCCGCCGTAACAGTGCCGACATCAGGCTCTGCCTGTTTGATAGTAAAGGTTTCCTCCACTTCACCCTTATAATTCCCTTTGCCGATAACGGTGAACTTTACGATTCCGGCACTGGTGAAATCGATGGTAGCAACTTTGTCACGGGTGTAGCTGACACTATAATCCGTTCCCGCTGTCAGCGTGGTTTTCCCCTGCTTGACGGTGAGGGTCGGTTTTTGTTCTGCGCCGTTGTAGGTGACTTCTGTTTTATCCAGTGTCACCATGTCCGCCGTCAGCGGAGCGGGGGCAACCTCAAAGGTCAGCTCACAATCTACCAGCTTCCTTACGCCGGGATTTTCTGGCCCGCCGCTATCAATCATTATCGCAACCTGCAATGTATGCTGTTCTGCATCCAGTAAGATATTGTTGGTTAGATCAGCCATCGTAAAAGGGGGTAACGTTGTATCGTCAAGGACAACTTTTTCTGCACTCCAATCCCCCCCAACACTCACGGACTCCCACTTCTCCAGCGTCGTTTCCACCGAAATCAATCCGGTCAAATCCCCATAGACTAGCTCAGGTATGTGGATCGTCACGGTGCCAAGATCCTTACCATAGCTGCAGGCAGCGCAGGCTTCATGCACCGATATGACCGTGCCGCTGGCCGTGGCGCTGCACTCGATGGTATGTTCTTCCGATATTTCCTCGTTACAAAGAGGGCAAGTGCCGCCGTGTTTTCCGCCCGCCAGAGGCTTATACACAAGTCCGGTATGAGGACATTCCATCACTTTGAAGTCTCTGCTGATGGTTCTATCACCATTAGTGAATGTAACCGTATAATCTCCCACATCTTTTACAACGGCCGGTTCAATGTTACGCGTCCATCCCTCCGTATTTGCAGTAAACTCTACCCCGCAAATCGTAATTTTCTTTTCCAACATAATCTGGTCTGTATAGTCCTTTCCGGTATAAGTCAAGCCTTCTGGAATTGAAATCATATCCTTATTTACATCTATCAGGAAATTTCCGTTCCCGGTCAAAGCGCCTGTTCCGGTCAGAGAAGCCTTTTCATGGATACGCATCATACCGTTATTTTCCAATATAACACCATTAGGAATCGTCAGCGCAGCGCCCTCTGGGATCACAAAAGAACCGTCTGCCGCTACGGTCAAATCTGCTGCAAGCGCATGGGTTCCATAAACCTGATATGCCGCCCCCATAGCAGATTGAAAAAATTCATATGTA
>CAJTLS010000016.1 GCA_910577295.1 uncultured Eubacterium sp. | reverse complement strand
TGTAACAAAAAGAACCCCGCATTTATGCGGGTTCTGGCGTTTCGCAAACGCCTATATATTTATTTTGCAGAAAGGAGTCTGTGTGGTTGTGTATAAAAAAATTGTGTATATCATAGTGTTTTGTTTATGTAGTTTTACTCTGTCAGGCTGTGGCGACAAAACGGAGAATCAGAGTTCACCGCCATCAGACGAACAGGCGGATTTAAACAATCGGACGGATGAGGGAAAAGACAGTATCCATGCGGTTAAGTTTGAGCAGAAATTAGATGGTTACAAACCGCATAAAAATAATTATAATTTCTATTTTACATATAAAGTAGTTCATCCGTGGTGGGATGCGGTTGCGCTTGGTATGGAAGATGCGGCGCAACAATACGAAAGCATGGGAATTACGATTAATTACGAGTATCTGGCTCCCAATAAGGCGTCGGCTGAAGACCAGATTAAACGTCTTACGCAAGCTTCTAGGCGTGGTTTTGATGTGTTAGGCGTAGACGTGGCGGATGTGAAAAAGGTAACGCCTGTGATTAACAATTTAATAAAAGAGAAACAAAAGGTAATGACGTTTTCCAGTTCCGATGCGGCAAAGGAGGATGGCTGTCACCGGATTGCCTATGTGGGAAACACCCACAACTATAAAGACGGAGTTGACATTACGGAAGCTCTCTGCAAAAAACTTGGGCATAAAGGGAAAGTTGCGGTTCTCGTGGGGACGAAAGGCGCACCGTGCCATGAGGATAGGGCGCTTGGCGCAAAGGATGTGATTGCCAAGTATCCGGATATGGAGATTGTAGAGATTGTTTATGATGAGGATGATGTTGAAAAGGCGTACAAATTAACGCAGGAGATTTTGACGCAGCATCAGGAACTCGCAGGAATCATTTGCTGCAATATGAGTAATCCGGTTGGCGCAGCCAGAGCAGTTACCGAAGCCGGTCGTCAAAACCAGACCGTCATTGTCGGGATGGATCACGATCAGGAAGCTCTGCGCTATTTAAGAGATGGGGTCATTTATGCATTAGGTGTTCAGGATTGCTATTCCATTGGGTTTCATACGATTCAGGTGGCAGTAAAGATTGCAGACGGACATTTGCCGGGAGAAATCTATCCTGAAAAGACAGAAGAAATGACAACCATTATCTATCAGGACGGAGCGGCAGCGATGCTCCAGACACTATACGGTGAATTAGATTGAGGACTGCGGGGGGAAAACGATGGAACAATCAAAATATAACGGCATCCATGGAAAACAGAAAAAGCAGACGGTGGTCTATGGCATAACGGGTGGAATTACGATAGCGGCCATTCTTCTCGTCACCATGATATGGGTGTCCAGCAGTGCGAGGGTTGGCACAAACGAAGCGGTAAACAGGGTCAGCCAATTTTATTTGGAAGAACTTGCCGGACGTCGGCAGCAGGTCGTTTCACAGGAACTAAAAAACCATTTTTCCTATATGGAAAAAGCGATAGAGGTATTGAAAAAAACGGATTTGGAATCGCAAGAGGTTTTGCGGGGGGTTCTTGGTGCGCTGAAAAACCTCTATCAGGTAGAGAAGTTTGCTCTCGTAGATGAAAACGGAATTGTCTATACGGAAAACAGCACGACATCCGGACTGAGCAGATATAGTTTTCTTTCTGGAGATTTGACAGAGCCTGTTATCAGTACGGGGAATCTCTATGGGGCAAAGAAGCAGGTTATTCTTGCTGTTCCCATAAAAGATATTGCGTTTCAGGGTTCACAAATTAAAGTTTGTTTTATTCAGATAAATATCGACGAGATGTTAAGTTCGCTGACAATAAAGACAAACAAAAACGAAACCTATTGCAATTTGTACTATCAAAATGGTGAGAGGCTTACGAAAGGAGCCTTTGGCAATTTAAAAGACGGGGAAAATCTTCTCTCTGTTTTAAAGAAAGCGGAGATGGATTCCGGTTTTAGTTACAAAACGGCGGAAAATGATTTTACAAACGGAAAAGCAGGGCGGGTATCCTTTAAGTACGAGGGCACGCAGGAGGCTCTCTGCTATATTCCGATAGAGGGTACAAACTGGATGCTGGCGATACTTGTTCGGGATAATGTGATAAGCAGTCAGATTAGCTCTATCAGTTCCGGCATGATGAAGCGCGGCGCTATTCAAATTGTGATTACGGTAGTGGTAATGCTTTTGGTATTTTTAACGCTGATTTACCATTCGAAAAAAAACGCAAAGATTCTTTTGGAGCAGGAAAAGGAAGATGGAAACCGAATCAGAGCTGCTTATGCACAAATCGAGCGGGAACAGATAGCCATGCAGAATATTCACAATGCCATGGGTTCCGGTCTCTGGAGTATGGATTTTAACGAAAAGGCGGAACTGATATCCTGCACATGGTCGGATGTATTCCGAAAAATGTTGGGATACGAGAGCGAAAGTGAGTTTCCAAATCGCTTGGAATCATGGTCGGATTTGCTACATGAAAAAGATAAACAGAGGATACTAAAAGAGTACTGGGATACGGTTAGGGATTATACAGGGGAGAAAACCTATGACGTGCAGTACCGTCTACAGACAAAACATGCTGGATGGCGGTGGTTTCATGCGGCTGGGCGGCTGTCCAGAAGAGAGGATGGTTCTCCGATTACGTTTGTCGGACTGTTTGTAGACATTGATGATGAAAAGAAAATGGAAGAATTATTGGAGAAGCAGACCAAAGACCTGCAGGATGCGCTGGCGGCAGCGCAGCACGCCAACAAGGCAAAGACTACGTTCCTCAACAATATGTCGCATGATATCAGAACGCCAATGAATGCCATTATAGGTTTTACGTCTCTGGCGGCGGCTCATATTGATAATCGGGAACAGATTCAGAATTATTTGTCCAAAATTTCTACTTCCAGCAATCATCTGCTCAGTCTGATAAATGATGTGCTGGATATGAGCCGGATTGAGAGCGGCAAAGTAAAAATCGAAGAAAAGGAAACTTCGCTGCCGGAGATTATGCATGATTTGAAAACGATTGTGCAGTCGGATATCACGTCCAAGCAATTGGAATTTTATATCGACACGGCCGATGTTGTCAATGAACATGTGTTGTGTGATAAACTAAGACTGAATCAGATTTTGCTGAATCTGCTAAGCAATGCCATGAAGTTTACGAAGCATGGCGGCATTGTGAGCGTCCGAATTCTGCAGAAAGAGATGGCGCCAGACGGTTTCGCCTCGTATGAATTTCAGGTAAAAGATACCGGTATCGGTATGAGTCAGGAGTTTTTAGAGCATGTGTTTGAGCCGTTTGAGCGCGAGAGAACAAGTACGATAAGCGGCATTCAGGGAACCGGTCTGGGGATGGCTATCACGAAAAATATTGTTGATATGATGGGCGGTACGATTACTGTAGCCAGCGAAGAGGGCAAAGGAACTACCTTCACGGTTGCCTTACAGTTTAAGACTTGTTCCGGGCCGGTGCGGCAGGAAGTGATTCCGGAATTAAGAGGACTTCGGGCGCTGGTGGCGGACGACGATTTCAATACCTGTTCCAGCGTCACTAAAATGCTTACTACGATTGGCATGCGGCCTGACTGGACGACGTCCGGCAAAGAGGCGGTACTTCGCACCCGGCTGGCTGGCGAGCAAAATGATGATTATGCGGTATTTATTATAGACTGGCTGATGCCGGATATGAATGGTGTCGAAGTGGTAAGGAGGATACGCACAATTATCGGTGATGACAAACCGATTATTATTCTGACGGCATACGACTGGTCTGACATTGAAGAGGAGGCGAGAAATGCAGGTGTTACGGCTTTCTGCTCCAAACCGATTTTCCTCTCAGAATTAAGGGAAATTTTAGAGGCTCCATTTACTCTTATGGACAGTGACGAAGCAGTTTCAGAGGAGAACAGCGCTTTTGAGGGCAGGAAAATTCTTCTGGTAGAGGATAATGAGATAAATCAGGAAATTGCAGTAGAGATATTGGAGGAGGCAGGATTCATTCTCGATGTGGCGGACGACGGAACGGTTGCCGTGGAAAAAATGAAGAATGCCAAAGCCAATCAGTACGATTTGATTTTAATGGATATACAGATGCCGGTTATGAATGGCTACGAGGCTACAAAGAAAATAAGGGCGCTGGATAATCCGCAGCTTGCGGATATTCCGATTATCGCCATGACAGCGAATGCGTTTGAAGAGGATAAAAAGGAGGCGTTTGAAGCCGGTATGAACGGACATGTGGCTAAGCCGATTGACATTCCGAAACTGATGGATTTGCTGAAAGAAATATTAGCCTGACGATGGCAAAACGGATTCTCATTCACACCGTGACGAATCACTAATATATTACTTATACAAAGATATATTAGGAGAGAATAAATATGGAAGAAAAGAAGAGTCCACTCGTCAATTCGTGTAGTTTTGCCGGTATCAAACCGATTATGGTTGATTTGCCATATCCGCCGTTGGAGGTTCAGGAAAGAAATCAGAATTATGCGAATTTATTAAGTGTTGATTATTGTGGTTCGGTCTCCGAGTTATCCGCGATTACACAGTATATTAATAACGAAAACCGGCTGTCTTGTGAAAAATGTCCGGTTGCCAAAACGATTTTGGGAATCGCAATAGCGGAAATGATGCATTTACAAAAGCTGGGAGAGTTGATTCATCTGCTTGGCGGCAATGTCGATTTTGTTGCTAAACTGCGCAATGGCAAGCAGCTTATGTGGACGCCCGAATATCTGACCATTCCGCAACAGGCAAAGAAGATGCTCATGGCGGATATTGAAGCGGAGAGGGCGGCGATTAAGCAGTACAAGATGCACATAACGATGATAAAAGATAATTGTGTGAATCGGGTGCTGATGCGAATTATCAAAGATGAAGAATATCATATTATGATATTGCAGACGCTGATGAATGAAATAGACAATTAGCGTAAGAGCTGCAAATGGATGAAAGAGGGAAGAAAAAACAGCAAAAGAACCACAATAACATCAGGAGGTTAGAGGCATGAAGAAAATATGGGAGTTTTTTGAAAATATGGACGAACTCGTTTATGTATCCGATACAGAAAACTACGACTTGATTTATATGAATAAAAAGTCGCGTGATACATATGGTTTTCAGTCTTTGGAGGAAATGTCAGGCAAAAAGTGTTATGAGGTCTTGCAGAATTGTTCTACCCCTTGCTCCATTTGTAATAACCATGAACTGAAAGAGGGCTTCTTTAAAGAGTGGTCGTATTATAATCCGATTCTTGACAAGCATATGATTTTGAAAGATACCGTTGTCGAAGAGAACGGCAGAAAATACCGGATAGAGTTAGCGGTCGACTCGGGGAAACAGGAGCAGCGGGGGAGTATGCTGCGAAGTTATCAGAACCTTGAGGCAATGATAAACGAGGGACTTCGTGTCGCTCTATTGAAGAAAACGCCTTCACAGACGCTCGAAGTACTGTTAGAGCATTTAGGTAAGGCGTTAGGGGGAGAACGGGTTTATATTTTTGAGAAAAATAAAGAGGGGGGCGATGATAATACATACGAGTGGGTGGCAAATGGAGTCAGTCCGGAAAAGGAAAATCTTCAAAATGTACCTTCCGAAGTATGTGCAAACTGGTATCAGAACTTCAGCATAGGAAAACACATCGTTATTAAAAATATAGAAGATATTCGGGAAAAAGACCCTTTACAGTATGAGAATCTTAAACGGCAGAATATTCATTCTTTAGTAGTCGTGCCGCTCTATGATGATGGCGAGGCGATTGGATTTTACGGTGTGGATAATCCTCCAAAGAAGTCGTTGGAGTATGCATCAAATATGCTTCAAATCACGGCGCATTTTATTATATCTTCATTGAGAAGGAGAAATTTGATTCGGACGCTTCAGGATATGAGTTATTGCGACCAGTTGACAAAAATCGGAAACCGGCATGCGATGAACGACTATATTGAAAGTATGGAGCAGAATCAATGTCTTGGTATTGTTTATTGTGATGTAACCGGATTAAAACGGACGAATGACAGGGAAGGACATGAAGCAGGGGACCGGCTTATTATCAATTCATGCGAGAGCATGAAACAGATATTTGACGGATACGGTCTTTTTCGCATTGGCGGCGATGAGTTGTTGGCAATTTGTACACAGATGGAAGAGAGCGTGTTTGGAGAAAAGATTGAATATCTCAAAAAAGATTTAATAAGTAAAGGGATTCATATGGCAGTAGGCGCTGTCTGGGAGAAAGACAGTTTGGCAGGTGTGGACAAACTTATATCCGAGGCAGAAAAGAGAATGTACAAAGATAAATCCGAATATTACAAAGCATGTGGATGGGACAGAAGAACGTAGCCGGACGATGGCAAGCCGCCGTAAGACGGTTGGAATAAATAACAGAATATATCCCATACTAATAATACCTGTGGTCTATTTTGAAATTTAAACAGAAAAGGGTTGATTGGTATGGAATATAAAGGAACACTACCTTTGACAAATGAAAATGGATATTATGAAATCCGTTTAGAGAGTATTGGCGGGCTTGGCGCCAATCTGTGCGGAAAAATGTTAGGAGAGCTGGGAGCTATTTATATGAACTTAAATGCTGCCAGCTTTTCCAGTTATGGCTCGGAGAAGAGAGGGTCGCCGGTAAAGGCGTTTATCCGATACAGCCATCCGGATACGGAAATAGGGATTAATTCTCCGGTAGAGACGCCGCATATTCTCGGACTGTTCCACGAGGCGATGATAGGGAAGTCTTCCGTTACAGCCGGAGTGACGGAGGACACAAGTATTGTTATCAATACGGATGACAGTCCAGATACAATTCGGCAGCGGCTGAAATTATACGCGGGAACGATATATTGTGTCGATGCCATGAAGATAGCTATGGAATCAAAGACCAGAATCAATATGGTAATGCTGGGGGCAATTGCGAGAGTATCGCAATTCATTCCACTCGAAGCGGTGCTGGAAATGGCAAAAGAGACGATTGGCAAAAAGTATCCGGCGCTGTTGGAGGCCAACCTGACGGGAGTTCGGAGAGGCTATGAGGAGATGACAGAGAAACATTTCACCCCTTCCGGTTTCCCTTTTGTGCCATATGAGGAAGTGCAGAATGAGTGGGGGTATGAAAATGCTCCCATCGGCGGCGTGAATCCCTGCTTTGGCTCGATGGTTTCCAACGACCTCTCCCCGTCGAGGGAGGGTTATATTCCTCTGTTTATCAAAGAACGGTGTATCAATTGCGGATTGTGTGACAGTACCTGTCCGGATATGGTGTTCCAATTTCAAAAGGGAGAGTATAAGGGCAAAGAAGCGATGGTAAATATGGGGTTAGATTATCATCATTGCAAAGGATGTCTGCGCTGTGTCGAAGTGTGTCCGACAAACGCATTAGTGAAAGGTGTGGAACGGGAGCATCCTCATCTGTTAAATGCCATGCGCAATCAGGATTTACTGCCTGAGCGCATGGAATATGAAGAAGTTGGTGCAAATTCGTATGTGACCAGCGAATCATATTTAACAGAAAAAAGAATTGACGGAGGTGTGATGTGATGCGGCGTGAACAGAAAATATTATTTGAGAGCGGAAATGAATTGGCAGCCTATGCCGCCAAACAGATTAACTACCACGTAATGGGATATTATCCGATTACGCCATCGACACAGATTGCCGAATTTTTAGATTTGATGAAAGCGGACGGCGAGCATGATATTTCTCTGATTGCAGCGGAAGGAGAGCACAGCGCTGCCGGAATCTGTTACGGTGCGTCTGCCGGAGGCGGAAGAGTGTTTAATGCCACGAGCGCTAATGGTCTTTTATATGCCATTGAGCAGCTTCCGGTACAGTCCGGCACAAGGTTCCCGATGGTGATGAATGTGGCGTGCCGTACCGTATCGGGCCCCCTCTGTATTAAAGGGGATCACAGCGATATTATGTATACGCTCAATACTGGATGGCTGATACTGTTTGCCAATACCCCGCAGGAAGTATACGATTTCAATCTTTGTGCCCTGAAGCTGGCAGAGCGGGTTCAACTTCCGGCTATCGTAGGATTCGACGGCTTTTTCACCAGCCATCAGAAACGCAAAAGCCATGTCTTTGCGGAGGATGAAACGGTCAGCAATTTCATTGGAAACTACGATGCGCAATATTCAGCGCTAGATTTGGAACACCCCGTATCCATCGGCTCGTATATGAATGAGCCGGACGTTCTCAATAACAAATATCAGCTTCACATGGCGATGGAACAGGCGATGAAAGAACTGCCGCAGATTTTTGACGAATACGAGGAAATATCCGGCAGAAAATATGATTTGGTGCAGTCGTACCGCACGGAAGATGCCGAGGTGCTTCTCTATCTTCTTGGTTCCGCCTATCATACGGCTAAAGTGGCGGTTGACAAACTTCGCGAAGAAGGAAAAAAAGTCGGTGTGTTTACGACGAAGCTGATTCGGCCTTATCCGGCAGAGGAACTCTATCAGATATGTAAGAATGCCAAAGTTATTATTGCGGCCGACCGTCAGGACAGTTACGGCGCTGGCGGCGGAAATATGTCCATGGAGCTGAAAGCAATGTTGCAGGAGAAGCAGTCGGGGTGTCAGATTCTTACCCGAATATACGGTTTGGGGGGCAGAGATTTTTATGAGAGCGATGCCAGACAAATGCTGCTGCTCGGTTATGAGACAGACGTAAAAAGGTTTGATTATGTTGGTATCTATGCGGGCAATAACGCATATGAGCCGACCGAATACTTTGCTCCCATCACGAAAGAGCGTGCGGAATGGGGAGCCGGCGGAGGACTCAGTGAGACAACGGCCATGCCAAAGCGTCTGTCTCCCGGTCATGGCGCCTGCCCAGGGTGCGGCATTCCGGTAAATATCAATTTACTTTTAAAAGGTATCGGGGGCAATGTCGTCCTTCTGTTCCAGACAGGGTGTGGTATGGTAGTAACGACCGCTTATCCGAAGACGTCGTTTCGCGTGCCGTATATCCACAATTTGTTTCAGAATGGCGCGGCCACGCTGTCGGGACTGGTGGAGATGTTCCACCAGAGACAGGCCAGAGGCGAGTATCCGCAGGGAGAGATTACGTTTATCATGGTGAGCGGCGACGGCGGCATGGATATCGGGCTGTCTGCCGCACTGGGAACGGCGATACGCAATGACCGGCTGATTCTTTTCGAGTACGACAACGGCGGCTATATGAATACCGGTTATCAGCTATCCTATTCTACGCCGAAAGGGGCGAAAAGCGCCACTTCCCATGTCGGAAAAGAGCAGTACGGCAAGAAATTTTTCCACAAAGATTCGCCAATGCTGATGGCGGCGGCAAATCTGCCCTATGTGGCAACCGTGGCAGAATCAAATCCCATTGATTTTATTAAAAAGGCGGCTAAGGCAAAGGAATACGCCAATCATTGTGGAACTGCCTATATTAAGACATTGTCGGCCTGCCCGCTGAACTGGAATGACAAGCCGAACACAGAGCGGGCGGTTATCGCCTCCGCGGTAGACAGCTGTTATTTCCCATTGTTTGAGATAGAAAACGGCATTACGGCGTTAAGTTACAATCCAGAAAAAAGCGGAAAAAAAATAGCGGTGATCGACTGGCTCGCGATGATGGGGAGAACAAAACACTTGACCGACGAAAAATACAAGTCGGTTGTTGAGGAAGTCCAGTTAGAAGTTGACCGGAGATGGGAGCGGCTGAAAGCGAGGGCAGAACATCCGCTCCTGTAAAAGGCGGTACGCCGGATTGTCGTTTTTCTTATGGCAGAAGAGGGAAAAACCCAAAAACCAAAAAAAAGTAAAAACAAGTGGTAAACGAACGTGTCTTATGTTATAATGGAAAATGGGTATGTATTAGAGGTGAGAAGGAGGATGTCGCACTTTGGTAATTTGGGGAAGAACACTAAGGTATAGCGAAGGGAAAAGAGAAAGAGGAGAGACAACATGACTGAAAATACGGAAGAAGCAGCAAATGTTGCCTATCGAAAACGGCGGGTGAGACGGATTAAGCGAATAATTATCGGAACCTGCATCGCCCTTTTAATATTACCGACAATACTAACGATAATATTAATGATTAAGGTCTTTTCATTAGAAAAAGAAGTGGCGGAACTGCAAACCGGCCAGTGGAAGTTGAAACAGCAGATGGGAGAACTAAAAGAAGCTGCTATAACTCCGGAGCCAACCGAGGTACCGGAAAAGAAAAAAGTGTATTTGACTTTCGATGACGGGCCGGGAAGCCAGACGGAAGAGATTTTGGACATACTAAATGAAAATGAAATTAAAGCGACCTTTTTCGTTACTGGCAAGGCAGGTGATGAAGCTGAAAAGATATATAAGAAGATAGTCAAAGACGGACACACATTGGGGATGCATTCCTATTCCCATATATACGATGAGATTTACGAATCAAAAGAATCATTTTCGAAAGATTTTAAAAAATTATATAACTATTTGCATGATGTGACCGGATATGAGCCGCAGTGGTACCGTTTTCCGGGAGGAAGCACTTCCGAACATATCCAGTTGCCGCTTGAGACATTTACCGATGTATTAGAGAGCAGTAACGTGCGCTATATGGATTGGAATGTGATTAGTCCGGATATAAGCAATCCCTCTGCGAAAAAGGAGCAGATTGCATCAGGAATCGCGGAGAGCGTATCCCAGTTTGACACATCCGTTGTTTTACTTTACGATTCTGCGGACAGACCCGCAACATTAAAGGCGCTGCCTTTAATTATAGAAAAACTAAAAAAAGAAAACTATGAGTTATTGCCGCTAGACGATGATACATCGCTTGTCCGGCATAACCATTAGAATAGGAGGATATAAGATGAGTTTCTTTAAAGATTTAAAAGAAGATATTGCACAATCCGTAAATGAATTGGCAGAAAATCTGGATGAAAATTCCATGCTTCAGGGAAAAGCAGAGGAAGAGGAAGTTCCGGCAGGAGAGCTTCCTATTGTTGTAGATGATTTAGAACGCGCCGCACAGTCACTGGAAGAAGATGAGATGGATTTTGAAATGAATACTCTGGAAGAACCGATGAGTGAAGAGACGGTCATTGAGGAACCGGTAATCGAGGAGCCGATAGTGGAAGAAGCAGTCATTGAGGAACCGGTGGAATTAGAAGTGGAAAGCGAGCCAAAGGAGGACGAGATTGTGATGGAAGACAAAAAGGAAGATGTAATAGAGGAAATTGTAGAGCAGGTGGAAGAAGAGCCTGTATTTGAAATGTCGGCAGAGCCGGAAGTGGATACGGAGCCGGAAGTGACCGTAATTACAAAAGGAACGATTATTACTGGTGGTATTAAGTCAGATACGTCATTGATTGTCAAAGGTACGATTGAGGGCGATGTGGAATGTCAGGGCAAATTGACGATTACCGGTAAAGTGGCAGGTAATACGATTGCTTCTGAGATTTATGTCAACACACCTCGTCTGGAGGGCGATATTAACAGTAAAGGCATTGTTAAAATTGATGTTGGAACGGTTGTTATTGGTGATATCAACTGTACTTCCGTTTTGGTGGCGGGAGCTGTCAAGGGAAATATCGAGGTGAACGGGCCGGTTATTATTGACTCCACAGCAGTTGTTAAGGGCGATGTGAAAGCAAAATCGATTCAGATTAACAGTGGAGCAGTTATTGACGGACATTGTTCCCTGCAGTTTGCAGATGTAGATTTAGAATCCTTTTTTGAATAAAAGGAGGAGATGAAAATGGGGAAATATAAGCGTGTCCTGTTAAAGCTAAGCGGCGAAGCGCTGTCAGGTGATAAAGGTACGGGATTTGACGAGCCGACCTGTGTCTCTGTGGCGAAACAGATTAAAGCCCTTGTAGAAGATAATATTCAGGTGTCGGTTGTCATTGGCGGCGGCAATTTCTGGCGCGGCCGCTCCAGTGAGACGATTGACCGGACGAAAGCCGACCAGATTGGCATGATGGCAACGGTTATGAACTGCATTTATATGTCGGAAATATGCCGTTCCACGGGATTGATGACACAAGTGCTGACGCCATTTGCCTGCGGTTCTTTCACCAAACTGTTTTCCAAAGACCGCGCACATAAGTATATGAGCAAAGGAATGGTTGTTTTCTTTGCCGGCGGAACCGGACATCCGTATTTTTCAACGGATACGGCGACGGCATTGCGGGCGGTAGAGATTGAGGCGGATATTATTCTGGCAGCCAGAGCAGTGGACGGAGTTTATGATTCCGATCCGGCTGTGAATCCTCAGGCGGTGAAATATGACACGATAAAGATGTCGCATATCGTGGAACATCAGTTGGGCGTTGTTGATTTGGCTGCAGCAGTTTTGTGTATGGAAAATAAAATGCCGATGTGTGTTTTTAAGCTGAATGAAAAAGATAGTATTATCAATACCGTAAGCGGCGCTTGTACAGGCACAATCATTACGGTAGATTAGTGGAGGAATGAAAAGATGGATTTGAGCAATTATGAAGAAAGAATGCAAAAATCTCTCACAAATTTGGAGGGGGAGTACACAGCGATTCGGGCAGGACGTGCGAATCCAAGAATCTTGGACAGGATTCAAATTGATTATTATGGAACTCCATCGCCATTGCAGAGCGTGGCTAACATATCCGTTCCTGAGGCTCGTATGATTCAGATACAGCCATGGGACGCCAGTCTCATAAAAGATATTGAGAAAGCTATTTTGTCATCGGATTTGGGACTCACTCCGGCAAATGACGGCAAAGTAATCCGGTTGGTATTTCCAGAATTGACGGAAGAGCGGCGTAAGGAATTGGCAAAAGAAGTAAAGAAAAAGGGTGAAGACGCTAAAGTTGCCATCCGGAATATTCGTCGTGATGCCAATGATTTTGTGAAAAAAGAAGCAAAAGCCAATACGATTTCCGAGGACGAGCAGAAACAGTCTGAAGACGAAATCCAAAAGCTGACAGACCGCTATGTTGCCAAGATTGAAAAGGCAATCGAAACGAAATCAAGCGAAGTTATGACAGTATAAAAAGGTATGAAAAAGGACAGTAAGTGCCGGAAGTGACTGGGGTATTCTGTCCTTCCTTTATGTTAAGAGATGGAGGAAAAGTGATGGAACGGTCAGAATGTAATGCGCCGAATCATGTGGCTATTATTTTAGATGGAAATGGCCGCTGGGCAAAGAAGCGTTTTCTGCCGAGAAAGGCAGGACATGTGGCGGGGAGTAAGACGGTAGAGCAAATTTGCGAGGACGCCTATAATTTAGGGATTAATTATCTTACTGTGTACGCCTTTTCTACGGAAAACTGGAAGCGTCCGGAAGACGAGGTAAACGCCCTGATGAAATTGCTTCGTCAATACTTAAAAGATTGTATTAAGCGCAGCACAAAAAATAATATGTGCGTGCGTGTGATTGGAGATATTACTCCTCTGGCAGACGATATGAAAAAGAGTATTCGGGAATTGGAAGAGGTCACGAAAGATAATACGGGACTTCATTTTCAAGTAGCGCTTAACTATGGAAGCCGGGATGAGATGCTGCGTGCCACAAGGGCTATTGCACAGGAGGCCGCAGAGGGCAGATTAAAGAGCGAAGAGATTACGGAAAGCCTTTTTGAACAATATTTGGATACGAAAGGGATTCCAGACCCTGACCTTATGATACGAACAAGCGGAGAACAACGTTTGTCGAATTTTATGTTGTGGCAGCTCGGCTATACCGAATTTTATTTTACCGATGTGCTGTGGCCGGATTTTAATAAAAAGGAATTGAAAAAGGCCATCGACTATTATAACGGAAGAAATCGTCGCTATGGCGGAGTTTAGGAGATTGTTATGTTTTTCATACGTTTATTAAGCGGCGCTGTATTGTTAGGAGCCGCAGTTCTTCTCTGTTTCTTTGGAAACATATGGTTGTTGCTGATAACGGGATTGCTTTCGCTTATTGGTAATTACGAATTATTGCGGGTATTCCGCATGGAAAAGAACCCGCTGGGGATTGTTGTCTATCTGACGACAATCGGCTATTATGCCCTTTTACACTTTGGCTGGCAGGATTGGTCGATTGCGATAATTTTACCGTTAATGTTACTGGCGCTGTTGACGATTTATGTGATCCGCTATCCGAAAGATACGATTGACAGTGTGACGAAAGCGCTTTTTTCCTTTTTGTATGTGAGCGTGCTGTTGAGTTTTATATATCAGACGCGTTGTATCAATCAGGGACAGTGGCTTGTATGGTTAATTATCATCGGTTCGTGGGGTTCGGATACGTGCGCATACTGTGTCGGAATGCTGATTGGCAAGCATCATCTGTCCGAACTTAGTCCGAAAAAGACAATTGAGGGTTGTATCGGCGGTGTGCTGGGAGCCGGGATCATTGCTTATATTTTTGCCTTTTTCTTTCCTTTGCAGGATGCGTATACGGTTATCCGGCATCCACATCTTGTTTTTCCGGTTGTGGCGGTCGTCTGTGCGCTCGTCTCCCAAGTGGGCGATTTGGCGGCTTCTGCCATCAAGCGCAATTATGAAGTGAAAGATTATGGCACGGTAATTCCCGGGCACGGCGGTGTGCTGGACCGGTTTGACAGTGTGATTTTTGTTGCGCCATTTGTTTACTATCTTTTATTTCTGGCCGCATTTATTTTGTGATTCTTAATTTCATTTGCATACAATAACCGCAATACAGATTATTATTAAGGGATGAGGAAATATGAAGCATATAACAATTTTAGGTTCCACTGGCTCCATCGGAACACAGACGCTTGATGTGGTGCGCCACAATCGCCAAGATTTTAATGTCGTTGCGCTGACAGCAGGAAATAACATAGAAGAAATGGCGGCGCAGATTCGGGAATTTCATCCGCACTATGCGGTAATGAAAAATGAAGAACGGGCAGAAGCGTTGGCAGACATATTGTCGGAAGAAGATATTTGTTGTGAGATTTTATATGGAATGGATGGGTTTGTTCATGTATCCACATTACCAGAGGTGGAGATTGTCGTTGCCGCCATGGTAGGGATGATTGGACTTCGTCCGGTTATGCGTGCCATTGAGGCGGGAAAAGACATTGCTCTTGCCAATAAAGAGACTTTGGTGACGGCCGGACATATTATCATGCCGCTTGCCGCCAGACATCAGGTACAGATTTTGCCGGTAGACAGTGAACATTCCGCTATTTTTCAATGTCTGCATGGCGAGCAGCGGAGAGCCGTGGAGACAATTTTTCTGACCGCTTCGGGGGGGCCGTTTCGCAAGGCGACGGAAGCCGAGCTGCAGCAGGTGACGGTGGAGCAGGCGCTGGCGCATCCGAATTGGTCGATGGGCCACAAGATTACAACGGATTCGGCGACAATGATAAATAAAGGGTTAGAAATTATTGAGGCAAAGTGGCTTTTTGATGTCGAACCGGAGAACATTCATGTGCTCATACAGCCGCAAAGTATTATTCATTCCATGGTTGGTTTTCAGGACGGAGCGGTGATGGCGCAGCTTGGTACTCCGGATATGCGTCTGCCAATCCAATATGCACTCTATTATCCTAAGCGTCTGCCGCTGTCGGGAGAGCGTCTGAATTTTGAACAAATCGCGGAAATTCATTTTGAAAAGCCGAACACGGAATTATTGAGGGGAATACCACTGGCGCTTGAAGCCTGTGCCATCGGAGGAAGCATGCCGACGGTGATGAATGCCGCCAACGAATATGCGGTGGCGAAATTTCTGCAAAAAGACATAGGTTTTTTACAAATTTATGATATGATTGAATTGGCAATGAAGAAGCATCATACAATTAAGAATCCGGATTTAACGCAGATATTAGAGACGGAGCGGGAAACATATGAGCTTTTAAACAAGGAATGGAGGAAAGGATAAAGAATGAGTGGATTGAACATATTTTTAGCTGTTTTAGTTTTTAGTATTATCATTTTATTTCACGAGTTTGGACATTTTATTGTTGCCAAAATCAATAAAATAAAAGTGGTTGAATTTTCACTTGGTATGGGCCCGAGATTGATTTCATGGGAAAAGACGAAAGAGGGAAGAAAAGTCGTTTTTTTGAAATCCGGAAAATATTTTGAAGAACACCCGGAGTTTGAAGAGAATACGTTGTACTCGCTCAAATTGCTGCCGTTCGGCGGTTCCTGTATGATGGTTGGCGAAGAAGAGGCGGTACAGAGCGAGGATTCGTTCAGCTCAAAATCCGTCTATGCAAGAATGGCCGTTATATTTGCGGGGCCGTTTTTCAACTTTATTCTTGCCTTTCTGTTTTCTTTTTTTGTCATACTCTTTATCGGTTACTCCAAGCCGGCAGTTACTATGGTACAGCAGGGCGCTCCTGCCCAACAGGCGGGATTGCGTGTAGGGGACGTCATTCGGGAAATTAATGGTGAGAAAATTACGATTGACGGCGATTTTGGTTCCTACCTTATTTTTAACCCGTTTTCTGAGAATGAAGAGATTACGATTGTTGCGGAACGGGACGGCAAGGAAAAGACGTTTAAAATGAAACCTCAGTGGATGACGATGAAAAACGGGAAAAAAGAGTTAAAAATCGGTATCAATCACGGTATAAGAGAAAAGACGGGAATAGGCGGTATGCTGAAATATTCTGCCTATGAAATGAAATATTATGTCGTCACAACCGTGAAGAGTCTGGCGGGCCTGATTACTCGTAAGGTAAATGCCGGAGATGTAGCGGGGCCGGTTGGAATCGTGACATCGATGGGGGATTCAATTTCAGATAACCAGAAAGCGGCGATAAAGAGTCAGGAGCAGGGAAATAAAGAAGTGCCGGGAGTAGCGGGCATTACGATTTTAAGTATGATGAACTGGTGCATTTTGCTCTCTGCCAATCTGGGTGTTATGAATCTGCTTCCGATTCCGGCACTCGACGGCGGACGGCTGCTGTTCCTGATTATTGAATGGATTCGGCGTAAACCGCTCAATCCGAAGTATGAAAATGCGGTCAATGTGACGGGATTTATGCTTTTAATGTTATTGATGGTAGTAATTTTAGGACACGATTTAATTAAAATCTTTTTCTGATAAAAAGAATCTTGACACAAAGTTGATTTATGCGTAATCAAGCAAAGGTGAACGAGGTTTACCTTGCAGAAATGAGGGATAGTATGTTTCGCGACAGGACAAAGGAAATCCAGATTGGTTCGGTTAAAATTGGCTCCGGTAATCCGGTGGCCATTCAGTCGATGACGAATACAAAGACCGAAGATGTAAACGCTACGGTTGAGCAGATACTGGCGTTGGAGCATGCGGGATGTGAAATTGTCCGCTGTGCTGTGCCAACGATGGAGGCTGCCAAAGCGTTTGCTGCGATTAAGGAAAAAATTCACATTCCCTTAGTCGCCGATATTCATTTTGATTACAAATTGGCAATCGCGGCAGTTGAGTACGGAGCGGATAAAATTCGGATTAATCCGGGTAATATTGGAAGTACGGAACGGATTAAGGCGGTCGTTGACTGCTGTAGGGAGAAAGATATTCCGATTCGCGTCGGCGTAAACAGCGGTTCACTTGAAAAAAATCTGATAGAGAAATACGGCGGCGTGACGGCAGAAGGTATCGTTGAGAGCGCATGGGATAAACTGTGCATGATAACGGATATGGGCTATGAAAATCTTGTTGTCAGCATAAAATCCTCGGATGTTCTGATGAGTATAAAGGCGCATGAGTTACTCGCCTCGAAGACGGATTTTCCGCTTCATGTGGGGATTACGGAGTCCGGTACGGTATATTCCGGCAGTGTTAAGTCGGCGATTGGTCTTGGCAATATTTTGTATCAGGGAATTGGTGATACGATTCGTGTATCTCTGACGGGCGACCCGATAGAAGAGATTTATGCGGCGAAGATGATTTTAAAGACGTTAGGACTGCGTCAGGGAGGGATAACGGTAGTTTCCTGCCCTACGTGCGGACGAACGCAGATTGATTTGATTTCTCTGGCGGAACAGGTAGAAGAGATGGTGAAAGGCTTTAATCTTGATATCAAAGTGGCCGTGATGGGTTGTGCGGTAAATGGGCCGGGCGAGGCAAGAGAGGCAGATATCGGTATTGCCGGCGGCATCGGTGAGGGACTTCTTATCAAGAAAGGCGAGATTGTGAAGAAAGTGCCGGAATCGGAACTGCTGGAAACACTGCGTCAGGAATTATTACATTGGGAAGAATAGCAGAAAGGACAGGATAGCGTGGTTTCGTTTTTTGAAGCATTTCCGGATTTATCCGTAGAAGATAAGGTATATGATTTTTTTGGAAGTGCACAGGTGGAGAAAATAAGTGCTTCCAAAACAAAGATGCTGGCGTTTATTTATTGCCGGTGTGACCGTTTTTTGTCGCTGCGTATGATTCGCAACATGGAAAAGACGCTATATAAGCAAGTGTTCCGCCGTTTGGGGATTCGTCCCAGACTAGAGGTGAGTTATCCGTTTGCGCAGAGTTATAGTCTGACAGAGATTATGGAGCAGTATGAGGATACGTTAAAGGAGGAAATGCGGGAATTTGATTCGGTCAATTATATGAAGTTCTGTCGAAAACCTTTCCGTGTTCAAGATGACACGCTGCAGGTTTTTTGCGAGGACGATTTTTTGTGCCATGAGCACAGTAAACAGGTAGAAGATTTTCTGTTGCTTCGGCTGCACGAGCGTTTCGGCAAAGAGGCGGCAGTTTCTTTTGTGTATGAGGAAAAGAAGCAAAAGAAAAAAGAAGAGCCGGAAGTGTATCATATGGTTGTCAAGAAAGAAACTCCGGTGGAAAAAAGTACGAATCCTGCTGCGGTGAAGAAACCGTTTGTGCCAAAGAAGAGTAACTACCGTAAACCTGTGAACGACCCGACCGTATTTTACGGCAAAAATGTCGAAGGTGAAGTGCTTCCCATCAAGGAAATCATTGACGAGATTGGTGAAGTAGTCGTTGAGGGAATGATTCGTCAGGTGGAGGAGCGTGAAATCAAGGGAGAAAAGCTGCTTGTGTCGTTTGCCATCACTGATTTTACGGATACCATTATTGCGAAAATATTTATAAAAAAAGATTTGGCAGACGAACTCAGTTTCTTTGAATTTGTAAAAAAGGGAAATTTTATTCGTCTAAAAGGGGTGGCTTCCAAAGATACTTATGATAAGGAAATTAGGATTGGCAATATCGTCGGGATGAAAGAGATTGATAATTTTAAGGCAGGACGTATGGACGAGTCTCCTGTGAAACGGGTGGAGCTGCATGCCCATACGCAGATGAGCGATATGGATGCGGTTGTCGACTGCCAGAAAATGGTGAAGCGCGCACAGCAGTGGGGACATCCGGCGATTGCCATTACCGACCACGGCGTCGTGCAGTCTTTTGCGGATGCCGACCATGCCATCGGGAGCGATGATTTTAAAGTAATCTATGGCTGTGAAGCTTATCTGGTAGATGATTTGGACGATACGGTACGCAATGCGGGAGGGCAGTCACTGCAGTCCTCCTTTGTTGTTTTTGATTTGGAAACGACGGGTTTTTCTCCCACGAGAAATCGTATTATCGAAATAGGCGCTGTCAAAGTAGAGGCGGGAAAGATTACCGAGCGATTCAGCACATTTGTGAATCCGCAAGTACCGATTCCGCTGCGGATTACGGAAGTGACGGGGATTGATGACGGGATGGTAAAGGACGCCCCCCTGATCGAGACGGTATTGCCGGAGTTTCTTGACTTTTGCTCGGGGTGTGTACTCGTGGCGCACAATGCTGATTTTGACTACAGCTTTATTTGCAAAAAGGGTGAAGAGCAGGGGCTTAACATATCGTTTACCGTTGTGGACACGGTAGGCGTCGCGCGTGTACTTTTTCCCCATCTGGCGCGCTACACATTGGATAACGTGGCAAAGGTATTGAAGATTTCTCTTATCAATCATCACCGCGCGGTGGAAGATGCGGAGGCGACGGCAGAAATTTTTGAGAAGATGATTCCGATACTGGAGAAGGAGGGCATTGCCGACTTAGATGCTCTCTATGAGAGGACGCATTCAGCGCCCGAGATTATTAAAAAGAAACCGAGTTTTCACGCCATTATTCTGGCGAAAAATGAAGTGGGGCGGGTGAATCTCTATCGTCTGGTGTCGATGGCTCATATGGATTATTTTGCCCGCCGGCCGCGTATTCCCAAAAGCCAGCTTATGAAATGGAGAGAAGGGTTGATTCTCGGATCTGCCTGCGAGGCGGGAGAATTGTACCGTGCGCTTTTGGATGATGCGGACGAGGAGAGGATTGAAGAACTCGTTGATTTTTATGATTATTTGGAAATTCAGCCGATTGCCAACAATGAGTTTATGTTTGACAGGGACAAGGGCGCTTATCGGGATATCAACACATGGGATGATTTAAAAGAGATGAACCGCCGTATCGTGAAACTGGGGGAGAAATATAATAAGCCGGTGTGCGCCACCTGCGACGTACATTTTCTTGACCCGGAGGATGATATTTACCGTACCATCCTGCTTGCCGGCAAGAAGATGGATGATGGTAAACAGCCGCCGCTGTACTTGCGGACAACCGAAGAGATGTTAGAAGAATTTTCTTATCTGGGGGAAGATAAGGCGATGGAAGTCGTAGTGACAAACACGAACCTTATCGCCGACCAAATCGAAAAGATATCTCCGGTCTATCCAGATAAATGTCCGCCAATTATCGAAAATTCAGCGCAGGATTTGCGTGATATCTGTTATCGGAAAGCGCATAGCATGTATGGGGAGAATCTTCCGGAACAGGTATCTAAACGGCTGGAACACGAGTTAAATTCCATTATTAAAAATGGGTTCGCCGTCATGTATATCATTGCGCAGAAACTTGTGTGGAAATCGAACGAAGACGGATATCTGGTGGGGTCGCGCGGTTCCGTCGGTTCCTCTTTTGTTGCCACGATGTCTGGTATCACGGAAGTGAATCCCTTACCGGCACATTATTACTGTGAAAAGTGCCACTATGTTGACTTTGACTCAGAAGAGGTCAGAGCGTTTGCCGGAAGTTCCGGCTTTGATATGCCGCAGAAGAAATGTCCTGAGTGCGGGGCCGATTTGGTGCGGGATGGGCATGATATCCCTTTTGAAACCTTTCTCGGCTTTTATGGGGATAAGGAGCCCGATATCGATCTTAATTTTTCGGGAGAGTATCAAAGTAAGGCCCATGCGTATACAGAAGTTATCTTTGGCGCCGGACAGACATTCCGCGCAGGAACGGTGGGAACGCTGGCCGACAAGACCGCCTATGGCTATGTGAAAAATTATTACGAGGAACATCAGATACATAAGCGCACTGAGGAGATAGAGCGTGTTCTGGAAGGGTGTGTCGGAGTCCGGCGGACGACAGGGCAGCATCCGGGGGGGATTGTCGTTCTCCCGATGGGATGGAGCATTTACACATTTACACCAATCCAATATCCCGCTAACGATATGGAGACGTCCATTATTACGACACACTTTGATTACCATAAGATTGACCACAATTTATTGAAACTGGATATTCTCGGACACGACGATCCGACGATTATTAAGATGTTGGAAGATTTGACGGGAGTGGATGCGTTAAGTATTTCATTAGATGACCCGCAAGTACTATCACTCTTTGCCAATACCTCTGCCTTGGGTGTGGAGCCGGAAGATTTGCTGGGTCTTGATTTGGGAAGCCTTGGTGTACCCGAATTTGGTACGGAATTTGTCATGCAGATGCTTCGGGATACAAAACCGAAGAATTTTTCAGATTTGGTGCGCATCTCCGGCCTTTCACATGGAACTGATGTGTGGCTCAATAATGCGCAATATTATATTGCCAAAGGGGATTGTACCCTGTCAACGGCAATCTGTACCCGTGATGATATTATGACGTATTTGATTCATACCGGCGTCGAAGACGGTACCGCATTTCAGATTATGGAAAATGTGCGCAAAGGGAAAGTGGCGAAAGGCGCCTGCAAGAAGTGGGGCGAATGGAAAGATGCAATGTCCTCTTGCGGGGTTCCAGATTGGTATATCGAATCCTGTGAAAAAATAAAGTACATGTTTCCTAAAGCGCATGCGGTGGCATACGTGATGATGGCGTTCCGCATTGCCTATTTTAAAGTATATTATCCGTTAGCCTATTATGCCGCCTTTTTTAGTATCCGCGCCAAAGCATTTGATTATGAGCTGATGTGTCAGGGCAGGGAACGGTTGGAAACAGTGATGAAAGACTATAAGAAACGCCTGTCAGACAAAGAGCTGACGCCGAAAGAAGAAGCGGCATACGGGGATATGAAGATCGTACAGGAGATGTATGCCCGCGGATATGAATTTATGCCGATTGATATCTATCAGGCAAAAGCGAAGCAGTTTCAGATTATTGACGGGAAGCTGATGCCGGCGCTTAATAGTATCGACGGGATGGGAGATAAGGCGGCGGAGGGCGTTGTCGAGGCGGTGAAAGACGGCCCGTTCTCCTCTTGTGAAAACTTTAAAAACAGAAGCAAGGTAAGCGCTACTATCGTTGAGAAAATGAGAGAGATGGGGATGTTGGGCGACCTGCCGTTGAGCGACCAAATGTCGCTGTTAGATTTTATGTGAGGGGTTTGATTTGTCATCGTCAGGCTACTTACGTCTCTTTCCTTTGCGGATGGAGCGTATGCCCAAAAAGACGAGGAGGACATACAGGAGAAGAGAGACGAAAAATTCTACGTCAAACAAAATCCGGCCCGCCAGAATGTATTTGCGTATATCAAAGAACAGGCAGGCGGCGAGACAGAAAAAGCACACAAAAGCGGTGCGGTAATAACTGTGAACTTCGCGTTCGTTGGATGATTGCATGATATATCTTTCCTTTCCGGCAAAAGATGCCTTTCAATATTGCAGATGTTTCCTGTATAGTATAGGTATTCTTGCGGGTGCTGTCAACTATATCCAGTGACTGCAGCTAGATTTTCTGACGCAGTAACTGGACAATTAGATTAGTGAATGTGTCAATTATTTAATATTCGTTGTACTAGGGCAATCGCTTAGTCGTTTCTCGCCTTGAATTTGTACACTGCGCGGGTATCATGCGGTATCGATGTCCTTGTATCATTCCCCGAAAAATTATTATTTCTTTTGGTTTACAGAGCGCCGCCCGAGCATTGTCTGAGATGTTTGCTGTCGTTTTCCCTGACTTTTGACAGCCCGTTTGCACTAGACCGCTACGCAACGGTACTAACGCACCACTGCAGCCAATGTACTCATACTGCGGGCAGATGCGAAGCATCTGTTCGGGTAAGAGGGCTGTCATAAACAAATATAAAAATATTTTGAAAAAACACTTGCATTATTCAGAAAACTATAGTACAATAGCAAATGTTGATGGTCCGTTGGTCAAGCGGCTAAGACGCTGCCCTCTCACGGCAGAAACAGGGGTTCGATTCCCCTACGGACTATTTTATTATTAATATGAGGCGGAACTGTTATTTAGGGCAGTTTTGCAGAAGAGGCATTCAGCAGAATGGGAACAAAAGGTACATTGTTTCCTGTTGCTTGGATGTTTTTTTATTATTTATTGACAGAAGCATACAAAATGTATTATAACTAAATTAGAAAAATAAATAGAAATGAGGAATCGTATGTACAACAGGAAAGCATTTGCAGCCCGTATTCTTGTTCTTGCTATGGTGTTGGGAATGGCGCCAATCGGTGCAGGAACACAAACAGAGGCCGCTAAAAAACCAAAATTGTCTGCCAAAAAGGTGACAATTCAGAAAGGGAAAAAGAAGAAAGTAACAGTAAAGAACGCCAAAAAATACAAAATTTCATGGAAAGTAAAGAAAAAGAAAATTGTTACTTTCAAAAAGAGCGGTAAATACGGCGTAAAACTGACGGCAAAGAAAGTCGGTAAGACAACACTGACTGCCACCCTGAAAAAAGGGAAGAAAAAGAAAACTTTGAAGTGCAGCGTGACGGTAAAGAAAAAGAGCGGAAACACTTCTGCGACGCCATCTGTGACGCCGAAGCCAACACCGACAGCCACACCGACACCGACGGCCGCACCGACGCCGGCACTTCCGTCACTGAAAAAAGCATATGCTGGTCTGATTGATAATATAGGAACTTGTATTACTTATAATCAAGGATGGGGCAGCCATGGACAGCAGATGCAGGAAAAAGAGTGCATGGATTTGGTTGACAACCACTATAACAGCTTTACACTGGAAAATGAGATGAAACCAGAATCAATGCTCGGCAGTCAGATGGCAACCCTAATCTCCAAAGAGGAAGCAAAAAAATTGGGGTACTGTCTGGACGGATATAAAGAAGAACAGGTGCCGCGTTTGAATTTGGAAAGTGTGCACGGTGCGTTAGTAACTGCTAAAGAGCACGGAATCCGCATGCGTGCCCACACACTCTTATGGCATCAGCAGACGCCGGCTTGGTTTTTCAAAGCGGGGTATTCAAACGAGGGCAAATTAGTAGATAAAGAGACGATGAACGCTCGTCTGGAGTTTTTTGTGAGAACGGTAGTCAGTCAGGTCTGCGCCATGGAAAAAGAGCTTACCGGTGAGGCCGGCAGCCTTGTATATTGTTGGGATGTTGTCAATGAATATGTTCATCGCAGCAACGCGCCGGCGGCTGCTACATGGGTCGATGTATACGGAGATATGGGGCTTGAGCCAAGCTATGTAAAAGATGCGTTCCGCTTCGCTTACGACGAATTGACAAAAGCTGGAGTGCAGGATAAAGTTACGTTATTCTACAATGACTATGATACTTATTTCAGTGTGGAAGACGAAATTGCACTCGTGAACTTTATTAACCGCGATGAAAAAAATAAAATCTGCGGCGGCATCGGAATGCAAAGTCACGTAGACATAAAAAGACCGACGATAGAGCAGTATAAGGCGGCGTTGGAAGCATTTTTAAAGACGGGTCTGGAAGTGCAGATTACGGAGCTTGACATTACCATTAATTTTGATACGGATGAAACGGACGGCAGAGAACCGACGTTTATGTACAAGCCGGAGAAAGAGACAAATGAGGATCAGGCTGCCTATACGAAAGACTTGATGAAAGTGATTGTGGATGCACAGAGAAACCGTGATAAGTCAGTGAATCCAAAAGGTATTACGGGAATAACACTTTGGGGATTATATGACGGTGTTTCATGGAGAAGCAGTTGTAAGCCACTTCTTTTCGAGAAAAAGAGAGTGAAAAATCCGGAATCGAAACGCTATGACTATATCATTCAGCCAAAACCATCATTCTATGCATTTTTGCAGGCGCCAACCTTATAATAGCTGAATAGCGGATGACATTCCGATAGTTTGGGCAAAGGTTTAGAAATCATAAAAAAACGCTTGCAAATATTGGCAATATGTGCTATAGTTAGTTATATTGATACTGTTAATGAAGATGAGTGGACGCGAGTCCACTCATTCTTTTCGTGTGAAAGGAAAAGAAAAGAGGTTTTTATTTGAGCAAACATCAGGATTATGAGAAGAAGACAGAGCAGCTTATATCACCGGTTTTAGAGAAATATCAATATGAGCTGGTGGATGTCGAATTTGTCAAAGAAGCAGGAAACTGGCATTTGCGCGCCTATATTGACAAACCGGGAGGCATTACCATTGACGATTTAACCGTTGTCAATCACGAACTGAGCGATTTACTGGATGAAAATGATTTCATTGAAGAATCGTACATTTTAGAAGTCAGTTCGCCGGGGCTTTTGCGGCCGTTTCGGAAACCAAAAGATTTTCAGAGAAATCTTGGTAAGGATGTTGAGATGAAATTATTTGCTCCCGTGACATGGGAAGAAAAGGGAAAAAAATATTCAGATAAGGAATTTATCGGCGTTCTGAAAGGTTATGACGAGGAGTCGGCGGAAGTAACCATTGGCTTTGAAGACAGGGAGATGAGAGTTCAGGTGAAAGATATTGCGCTCATCCGCCAATATGTAACCTTTTAATCTCAATATAGATAATATAAAATACAATAGAATAGGAGGATGATTGGAAAAATGAAAAAGACAGCAGCACAGAAAGGGAATCCGGAATTGATAGAGGCTTTAAATGCCATTGAGAAAGAAAAGGATATTAGTAAGGAAATCCTGTTGGAGGCAATTGAGAATTCGCTTGTGGCGGCTTGCAAAAACGAGTATGGAAAGGCAGATAACATTCGTGTCAATTTGGACCGCGAGACAGGAGAATTTCATGTATATCAGGACAAAGTAATCGTGGAAGAGGTAGAAGACGGAATGCTTCAGATTTCTTTGGCGGAGGCAGAAGTAAAATTCCCGGGAAAAGCTCTCGGCGAGACGGTAAGTCTGGAAGTTACCCCAAAAAACTTCGGGCGTATAGCCGCGCAGAAAGCGAAACAGGTTGTTGTGCAGAAAATCCGTGAGGAAGAGAGAAAGGTGCTGTACGACCAGTACTATACGAAAGAGCACGATATTGTGACAGGTATGGTACAGCGCTACAGCAATGGTAACTACAATATTAACATAGGTAAGATTGATGCGATATTGACGCCGCAGGAGCAGGTAAAGGGGGAAGACTTCTCGGCGCATGAGAGAATTAAACTCTATGTAACCGAAGTAAAAGATACTCCTAGAGGACCGAGAATCATTATTTCACGTACTCATCCAGAGTTGGTAAAACGTCTGTTTGAGGCTGAAGTGGCAGAGATACAAAGCGGCGTTGTTGAGATTAAGAACGTATCCCGTGAAGCGGGTTCGCGCTCAAAGATTGCCGTGTACAGTAATAATCCAGATGTCGACGCCGTCGGTGCCTGTGTCGGCGTAAATGGCGCCAGAGTGAATGCGGTAGTCGAGGAATTGTATGGAGAAAAAATTGATATCGTGGAGTGGAGTGAGGATCCGGCTGTATTTATCGAACATGCGCTCAGTCCGTCAAAGGTAATTTCAGTAACCGTAAATGACGACCCAACAGAAAAGAGCGCGCAGGTCGTTGTTCCTGATTATCAGTTGTCGCTGGCGATTGGTAAGGAGGGGCAGAATGCGTGTTTGGCAGCTCGACTCACGGGATATAAAATCGATATTAAGAGCGAAACACAGAGCCTCGCATAAAAATCGGGTCAGTGGTTAGGAGGAATGATATGCAAAAGCGCAGAAAACCGCAGCGGCAGTGTATCGGTTGTCATGAAAGCAAAGATAAGAATGAGTTGGTTCGTGTCGTAAAAACACCGGAGGGAGAAGTACTTCTTGACAGAACGGGTCGAAAAAATGGAAGAGGAGCATATCTTTGCGATAGTGGGGAGTGTTTGAAAAAAGCCAGAAAAAGTAATGCGCTTAGTCGTTCGTTTAAAATCAATGTGCCGCAGGAAACCTACGAAGCATTAGAAAGGCAATTAAAGAATGATACAGAGTAAAAAAGTTTTGGGAACATTGGGATTGGCAATGAAGGCCGGGGATGTTGTAAGCGGCGAATTTCTGACGGAAAAAGCGATTCGGAGCCATTTGGCCCGACTGGTCATAGTGGCGGAAGATGCCTCTGACAACACAAAAAAGAAATTTTCCGATTCCTGTCGTTATTATCATATTCCCTATGTGGAATTTGGAGATAAGGAGATGTTAGGCAGCGCCATAGGGAAGCAGTTTCGCGCTTCTCTGGCAGTAACGGATACGGGGTTCGCAAAATCCCTTGGCAAGAAATTAGATTTGGAGGTAACAGAGCATGGCGAAGATGAAAATATTTGAAATTGCCCGAAGTATACAGCAACAGGATAAAAGCATAAAAAGTGGTGATTTGGTTAAGCTTCTTAATGAAAACGGATTTGAGGTAAAAGGTCCGAATAGCAATATAGAGGATGATGCGATTGCTTTTCTTATGAAGTATTTTATGAAGAAAAAGAAAGAGAAAACAGAAGCACCGGAAAAGACGGAAGAACTTGCTGTCGGAAAGAAGCCGGAAGAGAAGAAAGAGGAAGAAATGAAGACGGAGGAGAAAAAAGAGGAAGAAAAGAAACCGCTTCCAGAGAGGGAAGAAGAGAAAAAACCGCTTCCGAAGCAGGAAGTGGAGAAGAAGCCGCCAGTAAAGGCAGCCGGAGAGAAGAACGTGACAGAGAAAAGGGCGGAGAGACCGGAAGAGAAAAAGCCAGCAAATCAAAATCAGTTTAAGAAAAAGGAACGTCCTGCAGGGGAAAAACGTAACAACGAGCGCGGCGGAAACCGCGGCAATAGCCAGCGCAGCAATGAGAGACGCAGAGAGCACGGAAATAATAATCGCGGCGGCGATAGAAACAACCGCACAGACAACCGTGGCAACCGCCAGAATGAACGGCGTGGCAACAATCGCGGCGCTCAGGGAGGCGAGCGGGTTTTCGAGCGGTTTGAAAAAGCCCAGAGCGGATTTGACGGAATTAAACAGGAGCAGAAAAATTCCCGCCAAAGAAATCGTAAAAAGGATGACAAAAATAATAAGGCGGGCGGATACCGGAAGAGTACAAAAGAAGAGATGAACCGGATTCGTTCGAGGAAAGACCCGAACCGGAAAGGCGCCTTTATTAAGCCAGAGCCGGTAAAACAGGTGCCGGAAGACGATATCAAGCAAATTACGATTCCGGAATCACTGACAATCCGTGAACTGGCAGATAAAATGAAGATGCCGGCAGCGGCGCTTGTAAAAAAACTTTTCTTACAGGGTCAGATGGTATCTCTCAATCAGGATATCACATACGAAGAGGCGGAAGAAATCGCGCTCAGTTTCGATATCCTCTGTGAAAAGGAAGAAAAAATCGATATGGTTGCCGAGCTTCTCAAAGAAAAAGAGGAAGACGAGAGCAAATTGGCAAAACGTCCGCCGGTTGTCTGCGTAATGGGACACGTAGACCACGGAAAGACTTCTCTTTTGGATGCCATCCGGCAGACGGATGTATCGGAGCATGAAGCCGGTGGTATTACCCAGCATATCGGCGCGTATGTCGTCCGTGTGAAAGGGGAAAAGATTACATTTCTGGATACGCCGGGACATGAGGCGTTTACTTCCATGCGTATGCGCGGAGCGCAGTCTACGGATATAGCTATTCTCGTAGTAGCTGCAGACGACGGCGTCATGCCGCAGACGGTAGAAGCGATTAACCATGCGAAAGCTGCCGGAGTGGAAATTATCGTGGCAGTCAATAAAATAGATAAAGAGGGAGCAAACATTGAGCGCGTTAAGCAGGAGCTTTCCGAATATGAATTGATTCCGGAAGAATGGGGCGGTTCCACGGTATTTTGTCCAGTATCCGCACATACTAGAGAGGGAATCCCGAATCTTCTGGAAATGATTGTATTGATTTCGGAAGTATTGGAATTGAAAGCAAATCCGAAACGCCGCGCGCGCGGTATTGTAATCGAGGCGCGATTGGATAAGGGCCGTGGGCCGGTCGCATCTGTTCTTGTGCAGAAAGGTACATTGAATGTCGGCGACCATATTGCGGTCGGAACGGCATTTGGTAAGGTACGCGCCATGTTAGACCATAACGGCGAGCGTCTGAAACAGGCGAAGCCGTCAACACCGGTAGAAATTTTAGGTTTGAACGGCGTACCAAGCGCCGGAGAAGTTTTCTTGGCAACCGAGAACGATAAAGATGCCAAACAAATTGCGCAGGCATATATTGATCAGGGTAAGGATAAATTGTTAGAGGAGACAAAGGCGAAGAAGCTGTCTCTTGATGGACTGTTCAGTCAGATTCAGGCAGGTAATGTAAAAGATTTGAACTTGATCATTAAAGCGGATGTACAGGGATCCGTAGAGGCAGTAAAACAGAGTCTTGTAAAATTGAGTAACGAGGAAGTAGCAGTTCGCATTATACATGGCGGCGTCGGCGCCATCAACGAATCAGATGTCAGTCTGGCAAGCGCTTCCAATGCGATTATTATCGGCTTTAATATTCGTGTTGACAATATGGCAAAAGATACGGCAGACCGTGAAAATGTGGATGTGCGTTTATACCGTGTCATCTATGATGCCATTGAGGATATCGAAGCTGCCATGAAAGGCATGCTTGAGCCAATCTATGAGGAAAAGGTTATTGCCCATGCGGAAGTTCGTCAGACCTTTAAGGCATCAGGAGTTGGTACAATCGCCGGTTCCTATGTGCTGGATGGAAAGATTGAACGCGGGTGCCGCGTGCGTATTTCCCGTGACGGTGAGCAGCTATTTGAGGGTGACCTTGCCAGCCTGAAACGTTTTAAGGACGATGTGAAAGAAGTGGCAGCCGGTTATGAGTGCGGATTGGTATTTGATGGATTTAGCGATATCCAGGAAGCAGACCAGATTGAATGCTACAAGATGGTAGAAGTTCCACGCTAAAGATTTTGGAAATGAGGATATAGTGCGAAAAATCACGCCGATGCGCTGATTTTTCACACGGCTATTTGTTTGTGAGCGAAAACAAATAGCTTTATTCCGACACGAGAAACTCTTCGAGTTTTCGCGTGCGGTTCTTCGCGATAAATCGCTCAGAAATGAGGATTAGAATGAAGAAAAACAGCGTTAAAAATGTTCGTGTCAATAGTGAAGTGCAGCGGGAGATGAGTCAGATTATCCGTGATGATTTGAAAGATCCCCGTATTCATCCGCTGACATCGGTAATGTCAGTAGAAGTGACCCCGGATTTAAAGTTTGCCAAGATTTATATCAGTGTTTTAGGTAATGATGAAGAAAAGGAAAAGACGATGGAAGGGCTGAAAAAGAGCGCCTCCTACGCGCGTGTACAACTGGCAAAGCGCATGAATTTGCGCAATACGCCGGAATTAACATTCATTTTAGATAAATCAATTGAGTATGCAGCCAAAATGTCAAAGAGAATTGATGAACTTACTCATCGTTCCACCGGAGAAAATGAAGATGGAGGGGCAGGCGAATGAATGGTTTGATGGAAGCAGTACAGCGGGCGGATACGATTGCTATCGGGGGGCACGTGCGTCCAGACGGTGATTGTATCGGCTCATGTATGGGACTGTATGGTTACATAAAGACGAATTTTCCGGAGAAAACCGTTAGTGTTTATCTGGAAGAATTTCCGGAAGCTTTTTCCTACCTGAGAGACGACAATGCCTTTGCAAGAAAAGAATCCTATGATTTGTTTGTCGCTCTGGATTGTGGTGACGAAGAGCGGTTGGGCGAGGCCTGCGACGTGATGAGACAGGCGGGCTGCGTTGTCAATATAGACCATCACATTACAAATGCAAAGTTCGGGGATGTCAATTACGTGAAAGAGGCAAGTTCTACGTGTGAGATATTATGCCGCTTGATGGAGGAAGAGAAAATCACCTATGACGTGGCATGTGCCCTGTATACCGGAATCATTCACGATACCGGCGTATTCAAGCATTCGAATACTACGAAAACAACGATGCAGATTGCCGGCATGCTGATGGAAAAAGGCATTCCTTTTGGGAAGATAATAGATGGAAGTTTCTATTTGAAAACGTACAAGCAATTGCAGATTATGGGACGCTGTCTGCTGGAAAGCGTTCGCATTTTGAACGGACGCTGCTTGTTTTCTGTCGTTCGTAAGAGCGTGATGGATTTATATGAGGCGAAACCATCGGATTTGGATGGCGTCATCGACCAGATGCGTACGACGGAGGGAATTGAAGTAGCCATTTTGTTAGATGAGAGACAATTGGAAGAATATAAAGTAAGCATGCGCTCGAATGAAATTGTCGACGTAAGCGCCATTGCCTCTTATTTTGGCGGCGGTGGTCATGTTCGTGCGGCAGGCTGTTCTATTAAAGGCTCTGCCTATGATGTCATTAATAACCTCACGGAGCATATCGAAAAGCAGATGGAAGAAGCGGTACGGCAAGGAAAGAAATGATGAATGGGATAATAATTGTTGAGAAAGAAAAAGGATTCACCTCGCATGACGTAGTGGCGAAGATGAGGGGAATTCTACATAGGAAAAAAATCGGACATACGGGAACGCTCGACCCGGACGCGGTGGGAGTGCTTCCCGTATGTGTCGGCAAGGCGACGAAAGTGTGCGCGCTGTTGACCGATATGGAAAAGACTTACGTCGCGCAGGTCAGGCTCGGAGTAACTACGGATACGCTTGACATGACGGGAAACATCCTGTCACAGAAGGAAGTTACCGTAACCAAAGAAGAACTCTGCCGGACATTGGAACATTTCCGTGGCGAGATACAACAGATACCGCCGATGTATTCTGCTGTCAAAGTACAGGGAAAGCGATTGTATGAGCTGGCCCGTCAGGGAAAGGAAGTGCAGAGGGCGCCGCGAACCGTTATCATTCATAATCTGCAGCTTCGGGAGACGGCGCTTGACAGACAGGAGTTTACAATCGAAGTCAGATGTTCCAAAGGCACTTACATACGCACGCTTTGTCAGGATATCGGAGAAAAACTCGGCTGCGGGGCGGCGATGAAGAGTCTTGTACGCACACAGGTCGGCCCTTTTACAATCGCGCAGGCAAAGACGTTAGATGAAATACAAACTGTAATCGCAGAGAAGAGAGAAGAGGAAATTCTAATACCGATTGATGGTATATTTGGCAATTACCGGAGTGGCGAAGTCGGTGAGGAAGCAATGAAATATTTGCGCAATGGCAATCGGATTAGTGCCTCGTTGTGTACGTTAGAGAATCCGCTTCCCGATGAGCACATACGGATGTATGGGGCTGACGGACAGTTTTATGCCATTTACCGTTTTGATTCACAGGAAAACAGATACTATATTGTAAAGATGTTTCATGAGTAGAGGGAAAAGAGAACAATGCAAATAATACGGGATTTAGATTTCCAATTGAATAACACGGCAGTATGTATCGGAAAGTTTGACGGTATCCATAGAGGACACCGTCTCCTTTTAGAAGAGGCAAAGAAAAGCGGACGGACGATTGTTATGTTTACCTTTGCCACGGAACGGGGCGTACTCTATGGAGAACAGGAAAAGATACAACTGGCAGCTAAATTAGGTGTTGATGTATTTCTTGTTATTCCGTTTAATCGTCAATTTAAAGAGCAGCCGCCAGAGGAATTCGTTAAAAAGATACTATTGGCTCGCTGCGACGCGAAAAAGATTATCGTCGGAGACGATTTCTGCTTCGGTTACCAGCGCAGCGGAGATATCCGCCTGTTACAGAAGATGGGAAAGGAATATGGGTTTGAGACAATCGTAAAGGAGAAGATGATCGCCGACGGCGATATTATAAGCAGTACGCGCATCCGTATGCTTGTCAGACAGGGGCGTATGAGGGAAGCCAATGCGCTGTTGGGAACTCCGTATCGGATAGCAGGAGAAGTGCAAAGAGGGAGACAGTTAGGGAGCAGCGTACTGCATACGCCGACAGCGAATCTATATCCGGATTCTTCAAAAGAACTGCCTCCTTACGGTGTGTACGCCGTGTTGGCAGAAGCAGACGGCAGACAATTTGCGGGCGTAGGCAATTTGGGAAAGAAGCCTACAATCGGAATGGAAGAGCCGGTTGGCTTAGAAGTGTGGCTGTTTGATTATGAGGGCAATCTGTATGGAAAATCAATCACTGCCTACTTAATGGATTTTCAGCGGCCGGAGCAAAAATTTGCTTCCATGGAAGAGTTGAAAAACCAAATTGCAGAAGATGCAATACAGGCTAGACAAACACTTGCTCGGATAGACGGCGGATACCTTGAGCAATCATATCGGTATTGAGATTGGCAAAACCAAGTAAATAGGCGGGTTTATAATCAACAGGAAGACTGGCATAGTAGTTGCGCAGAGGGTGCAATAATATGCCAGCTTTTTTTGCCCGTATCGCGATTTCCTGTTCGCTCAATGCCCCCTTATAATGGAAGATAATGTAAAGTCCGGCGTGGTCGCCGGAGATTTCCGCCCGCTCTTCCGGGAAATATTCTTTTATTTTTTGCAGCATGAAATCATGTTTTCCCTTATATATTTTGCGCATGCGGTTCAGATGCTTTTCAAAATATCCTCCGTCTATAAAATCCGTCAGCAGCGACTGGATGAAGCGGGGAACCGGACACGAAAAGCCGCCGCACAAATTTTTGTATTGGGAAAACAGTGTTTCCGGCAGAACCATATAGCTGGTGCGGATGGCCGGCGACACGGCTTTGGAAAACGTTCCAATATAGATTACTTTATTTTTTGTATCTAAACTGTGCAGGGAGGGAATCGGCCTGCCTTTGTAACGAAACTCGCTGTCGTGGTCGTCTTCGATAATGTAGCGCCCCGCCTTTTCATCTGCCCAGCGCAGAAGTTCTTGACGGCGGGAAACGGGCATGACGAATCCCAAAGGAAACTGGTGGCTCGGCGTGACGTAGCAGATATCGGCGTCAGAGCGTGCCAGCGCCTGTGTATCAAAAGAATAATTGTGCAGAGGGATGTCAATGACATCATAACCGTTCGCGAGGAGAACCTGACGGGCGCTCGGGTAACCAGGGTCTTCCATTGCCACTGGCGTGCGACGCTCAAAGACTAGGCAGAGCATTTGCAGAAGATGGTCAAGCCCTGCACCGACAACGACATATTCTGGAGAGCATTGTACGCCGCGGGAGCCGCGGAGATAGCGTGCTATTGCCTGACGCAGACGATAGTCGCCGAAATGTTCTCCTGCAACAAAATTATCTGCAGAGTTGATTTGAGTTTTGCTAAGCGATTTCCATATGGAATAGGGAAAGTGTTCGGTGTCAATCATATCTGGATTAAAATCAAAGAGCCGTGCCTGCTCCGGTATGGGAGGAGCAGGCACGGTAACAGTAGAAGTTGTATTTGAATGGAACTGCTGCAGATGGGTAATCGGAATGACGAAATAGCCGCGTTTTTCTTTCGCCTCAACATATCCTTCTGCCACCAGTTGTTCATAAGCGGTTTCTACCGTAGTCCGGCTGACTTCAAGATGTGCGGCGAGACTGCGGGTAGAGGGCAATTTGGCAGGCGCCTGTAACTGACCGCTCAAAATTTCTCTTTTGATGTACTCATAAATTTGTATATATATTGGTTGCTGAGAATTGTTTTCAATGGAAATGGTAATCATGAAATTCTCCTTATTTTCTAATCCGAATGGCGCCGTCAGGTTACACCTCAAAGAGCATGTCGCCATAAGATGGAACCGGCCAATATTCTTTATCAACCAGCATCTCCAGTTCATCAATAGGAGCGCGCAGATTTACCATAGCTGTAAATACCGTATCGCGGAAGAATTCGGCTTGTACTTTTCCCTCTTCCATCGTATTGGCCATGCGGTCGGCATTTTTAAGAGCCTCCAGCGCTCCCTGTGCGCTTGCCAAAAGAGAAGAGCACTTCTTCAACAGATTGGTCTGTACGGACGTATCGGCCTCAGGGCAAGCTGTTGTAATGCTGTTAATCGAATTGGCGAGACTGGTTACATAGCGGATAATGGCCGGAATGTATTGCTTGGAAGCCATCTCAAGCATTGTCTTAGCTTCTATATTAATTGCTTTTGAATATGCCTCGTAGTTAATTTCCGCACGGGATTCAAGCTCTGTTTTTGTGTATACGTGCTGTCTTTCAAACATCTCGATAGTCTGTGGATAGAGCAGGGAAGCGGTAGCGTCAACCATCGTTTTCACATTCGGAAGCCCGCGCCGTTCAGCCTCAGCAATCCACTCGTCGGAGTATCCGTCGCCATTGAAAATAACTTTGCGGTGAGCGCTCAATGTCTCATAGATAATTTCGTCAACAGTCTTGTCAAAGTCGGAGGCAGATTCCAAACGGTCAGACATAGACTGTAAAACATCGGCAACTGTAGCGTTTAGTACCGTATTGGCGCCAGAGATGGACATGGAAGAGGCAACCATACGGAATTCAAATTTATTACCGGTAAAGGCGAATGGCGATGTACGGTTACGGTCAGTAACGTCTTTTTTGATTGGCGGTATTGTGTGCACGCCGATGTCCATGCGTTCCCCTTTGTTGCTGTGGGTGGCAGTACCGTCTTTTAAAATCTGCTCTACTATGTCCTCAAGCTGTTCTCCAAGAAAGATGGAAATAATAGCCGGGGGAGCTTCATTAGCGCCAAGACGGTGGTCGTTACCCGGATTGGAAGCAGACAAACGTAAGAGTGCGGCATGGTTATCTACTGCCGCTATGACGGCAGCGAGGAACAAAAGAAACTGTTTGTTATCATATGGAGCTTTACCCGGACTGAGAAGATTTATACCGGTATTTGTCACTAAAGACCAGTTGTCATGCTTACCGGAGCCATTGACGCCGGCAAATGGTTTTTCGTGGAGTAAACACTCAAAATTATGACGGCGGGCAACTTTTTTCATGATTTCCATCACAAGCTGGTTGTGGTCGGCAGCGATATTTGCAGTACTGTAAATTGGCGCCATTTCATGTTGGGCGGGAGCTACTTCGTTGTGCTGTGTCTTGGAGAGAATGCCGAGTTTCCACAATTCGTCATTTAACTCTTTCATAAATGCGGCCTGTCTCTCACGAATCGTACCAAAGTAGTGGTCGTCCAGTTCCTGACCTTTTGGAGGCATGGAGCCGAACAGAGTCCGTCCGGTGAAAATAAGGTCGTCACGCTGCAAAAACATGTCACGGTCAATCAGAAAATATTCCTGTTCCGGCCCGACGGAGCAGCGCACGCTTGACACATCCTCGTTTCCAAACATTTTAAGAATGCGGACAGCCTGTTTGCTGATTGCTTCCATAGAGCGCAGAAGCGGCGTTTTCTTGTCGAGCGCCTCGCCCGTATACGAACAGAATGCGGTAGGGATACAGAGCAGGGTGCCGATGGCGTCTTCTCGGAGAAATGCCGGAGAGGTACAATCCCAGGCCGTATATCCCCGAGCCTCAAAGGTGGCGCGCAGTCCGCCGGACGGGAAAGAGGAAGCGTCCGGTTCCCCTTTAATCAGTTCTTTACCGGAGAACTCCAAAACGGCATGTGCATCCGAAGCCGGACTCAGAAAAGAATCATGCTTTTCTGCTGTCACGCCGGTCATTGGCTGGAACCAGTGGGTATAGTGGGTAGCACCGTTGGACAGGGCCCATTCTTTCATGGCGTGTGCAACGACATTAGCCACTTCGGGAGCAAGTTCTTCTCCATTCTCAATCGTATCCTTTAATTGTGCATATGTTTTCTTTGGCAGATATTGCTGCATGACATCATCATTAAATACTTTTGTTCCAAAAACATCATCAATTACATTTTTCTGCATATTGATTTCCTTCCTTCCCATTTATGATTATTTTGTCTTCCAAAAAAAGAAAGGTGTTCCCAATGAATGAGAACACCTTCGCTCTTGTCAAACCATGGCTCTACCATAGCACAATTATTTTGAAATGTAAAGTACTTTTTGTTTTCAAAATCCGAAGACATCCATCCATATATTAAATACTTTATCTATTGTATCAGAAAAGTCAGATTTTTCAATGCTTTCCAGCGGAAAAACTTTTTCTTTCCGGTACAATGTATCATTAATATAGAAAGAAACAAGTCCGACGGCCGTTTCTTTGCGGACGGGAGCGTAAAGAGTGTCCGGAATATCATAGGTAATTGTCAGACGGTCGGAGCGGCTTAAGAGGACGGGAATTTTCGGGAGCGGACTCAGGGAGACGCTTTTCTGCCTGCCGTCCATAACCGGAATAACGGCTTTCGTCAAATCTTGAACGGGCAGTTCCGTCCGGTAAAAGTTGCCGAACCCGTAATCCATCAGCGATTTTGTGTCCACCCATTTATATGATTTGTTTGGCGGCCAGCCGGAAGCTAACACGCAGCTTGTCAAAGTAATTCCCGAGCGTTGGGCGGCGCCGACAAAGCAGTAGCCCGCCTTGTTTGTGAAACCGGTCTTAATACCGAGAGCCCCTTCATAATAAGAGAGGAAAGCGTCTTTATTTGACAGGGAATAATGGTGTTTGCCGCTGATGTCACTAAAAGTATGGGATTTCGTCTGCACAAGAGAAAGAAAGTCCTCGTTTCGCACGGCGTAAGCAGCCAGACGGCACATATCCGCCGCCGTACTATAGTGTCCGTCTGCGTCCAGACCGTTTGGCGTCACAAAATGTGTTTGCGACAATCCGATTTCTCTGGCCTTTTTATTCATAAGAGAAGCGAAACCCTCAACGGAATGACCGATGTGTTCGGCGATAGCTACAGCAGTATCGTTGTGCGACTCTAACATAAGAGAGTAAAGGAGGTCAGACATCCGGTACTGCATGCCCGCTCTCATTCCCAGACGTACTTTTGGCATGGAAGACGCCCGGCTGCTCGATGTAACGATATCGGCCTGACGGTGGGATTCCAAAACAAGCAGGGCAGTCATAATTTTTGTAGTACTGGCCATAGGAACTTTTTCTTCGGCCTTTTTGTTATACAGGATTCGTCTGGAATCGGTGTCCATGACACAGGCGTAGCGGGCGTTTAGCGAGGGGGCCCGTGGGGCAGGAGCCGTGGCAGGAATTTGTATTTGCGGCTCCGGCAGATGGTGGGAAATCACATTATCTGCAGTCGGGTTCGCCTCAGAATCAAAGAAAATTCCGGCAATGACAAGTACGCCGAAAAGCATAATGGTAGAAAACCAGGAGAGTTTCATAGGACTTTCCCCAAACCGTTTTTTTACAATATATGTACAGGGTACAAAATTGATGAAAAATTTCTGAATTTTTGTGTTGCCAATTATAAATAAAAGCGTTACAATTATCTTGGATTAAATTTGAGTTTTACATAAAACTACAATATAGAAAGTGGAGGACTGCAAATGAGTAACACAGCTAAAATGTCAGCAAAACAGCGGATTGAAGCGCTTGTTGACGCAAACAGTTTTGTTGAAATCGGCGGTATGATGACGAAAAGAAACACCGATTTTAACATGCAGGAAAAAGCAGTGCCGGCCGATGGTGTAATTACCGGTTACGGTGTAGTAGATTCCAATTTGGTATTTGTCTACAGTCAGGATGTAACCGCTTTGAATGGTTCCGTTGGTGAGATGCATGCGAAAAAAATTGTAAATCTCTATGAAATGGCAATGAAAGCCGGAGCGCCGGTTGTCGGGTTGATTGATTGTGCCGGCATTCGCATTCAGGAGGCGATGGATGCATTGGCCGGATTTGGTGATATCTACATGGCGAAAGTAAAAGCTTCGGGAATTGTTCCGCAGATTAGTGCAATTCTCGGTTCCTGCGGCGGCGGCGTTGCGATTTCTTCTAAATTATGCGACATCACGTTGATGGATGAGGAAAATGGAAAATTGTTTGTAAATTCTCCGAATGCGATTGCCGGAAACCGTATTGAGAAATGTGATACAAGCAATGCTGCTTTTCAGTCAGAAGCGGGAAATGTTGACATAGTATGTGCAACGGAAACGGATGTTATTGCAAAAATCCGTGATTTGATTGTGATGCTGCCGGCGAACGCCGGAACTATGGCAGCAGCAGAGACGACAGACGATAAGAACCGCGTGCTGGACGGCTTTGATGGTTATGCTTCGGATGCGGTAGCGGCTCTGACGCAGATTGCCGACGGAACGAAGTTCATTGAGCTGAAAGCCGGATATGGAAAAGAGATGGTAACCGGACTTATGACAATAGATGGTATTACCATTGGCGCAATTGCCAATGCGGCCGACGGCGTGCTATCTACGGCAGGTTGTAAAAAAGCGGAGCAATTCACTTATTTCTGTGATGCATTCGGACTGCCGGTTGTGACATTGACAAATGTGAAAGAATACGCGGCTTCGATGGAAGAGGAGAAGACGATTTCACAGGCAGTAGCCGATATGACATATGCATTTGCCAGCGCTGATGTGCCGAGAATTAACGTGATTACTGGAGAAGCTTACGGAAGCGCTTATGTGGCGATGAATTCCAAACATATCGGTGCGGATGTTGTCTTTGCACTGGAGACATCAAAGGTAGGCGTTATGGATGCGAAAATAGCAGCGCAGATAATGTGCGAGGATGAGATTTCTGGCGCGGACAACACAAAAGAAGCGTTGGAAGAAAAGGCAAAGGAATTTGACAAAATCCAGCAAGGCGCTGAGGCGGCGGCAAGAAGAGGTTATGTGGACAACGTAATTTCCGGAGAGCAGATTCGTAAGCATCTGATTTATGCCCTGCAAATGTTTGGAATGAGGTGATGGGATGTTACTGATTAATCTTGAGAAAGTAAATGCGCAGGTAGGACCGGACGAAGCGCTGATTAATACGCTTATCGGTATGGGCACGGTGTTTATCGTCCTAATTCTGATATCGATTATAATTTTTCTTTTGAAGTATATTCCAAAGCTGTTTGAGAAAAAAGCGGCGGAGTCGGTACGTCCAGAGAGAAGAGAAGTGCCGATTGAACTTCCAAAATCATCTCCGGCGAGAGAAGAAAGTAACGACACACAGATAGCTGCTGTCATAATGGCTGCCATTGTCTCACAGATGGAGCAGGAGACAGGAGTTCCTGTCTTAGCAGATGACCTTGTCATCCGTTCAATTAAAAAACGTACGTTTAATTAAGGAGGATATAAAACATGAAAAGTTATACAATTACCGTAAATGGAACCGTATATGATGTAACCGTTGAAGAAAAGGCAGGAGGCGCAGCGGCTTCTGCTCCAGCAGCACCGGCAGCACCTGCGCCGGCAGCAGCGCCAGCACCTGCTCCAAAAGCACCGGCAGCGTCCGGCAGCGCAGGCTCCGTGGAGATTACAGCTCCTATGCCGGGTAAGATTCTTGCAGTGAAAGCAAATCCGGGTCAGAGCGTGAAAAAGGGAGATGTCGTTCTTCTTTTGGAAGCGATGAAGATGGAAAATGAAGTGGTTGCTCCACAGGATGGCACGATTGTAAGTATCAACGTAAACTCTGGTGATATGGTTGAAGCAGGAAATGTACTGGCTACGATGGACTGATTCAACAGACAAAAAAGACCGGAGGTAATTTAAATGGAAGTAATAAATAATCTTTTAAAGCAGACTGCGTTTTTTCAGGAGGGGATAGACTGGAGAAACTACGTCATGATATTGGTTGCCTTTGTATTTTTATATCTGGCAATCAAAAAAGGCTATGAGCCGTTACTGTTACTGCCAATTGCATTTGGTATGTTGTTAGCAAACATTTATCCATTGATTATCGCCGAACCGGCCAATGCGGATAGTGCGGGCGGGTTGTTACACTATTTCTTCCTCTTGGATGAATGGAGTATTCTGCCTTCTCTGATTTTCCTCGGCGTAGGCGCGATGACGGATTTTGGGCCGCTGATTGCGAATCCAAAGAGCTTCCTGTTGGGAGCGGCGGCGCAGTTCGGTATTTTTGCAGCTTATATTTTGGCTCTTTTGTGGGGCTTCAACGGCGGAGAGGCGGCAGCTGTTTCCATTATCGGCGGGGCGGACGGCCCTACTTCGATTTTCCTTGCCGGCAAATTAAGGCAGGGTCATCTGATGGGTTCAATTGCGGTGGCGGCGTACTCTTACATGTCTCTCGTTCCGATTATCCAGCCGCCGATTATGAAACTTTTGACGACGAAAAAGGAGAGAGAGATTCGGATGGAGCAGCTTCGTCCGGTATCCAAACTCGAGAGAATCCTTTTCCCAATTGTCGTAACGGTTGTCGTATGTTTAATTTTACCTAGTACGGCGCCTCTTGTCGGTATGTTGATGTTGGGGAACTTATTTAAGGAATCCGGCGTTGTAGGTCAGCTGGCGGAAACTGCTTCCAATGCAATGATGTACATTGTCGTAATTCTTCTCGGAACATCGGTTGGCGCCACTACAACCGGTGCCAGTTTCTTGAATGCGGCAACATTAAAAATTGTTGTTCTTGGTTTGGTTGCTTTTGCTTTCGGAACGGCAGCCGGCGTGTTGTTTGGTAAATTAATGTGTTTCATAACACGGGGGAAAATCAATCCGCTCATCGGTTCCGCCGGAGTTTCGGCTGTGCCTATGGCTGCCCGTGTTTCACAGAAAGTGGGCGCTGAGGCAGACCCTACCAATTTCCTTTTGATGCACGCCATGGGCCCGAATGTGGCCGGCGTAATCGGTACTGCCGTGGCGGCGGGTGTATTTATGGCGATTTATGGAGTATAAAGGCGTTAGAAAATCGGACGCACTGTGTACAGAAAAAATTCCTATCTAAAAAATAACAGGAGGATATAGAAATGGCAGAAAAGAAGAAAAGGCCAATCAAGATTACGGAGACTGTCCTGCGTGATGCGCATCAGTCATTGATTGCGACCCGTATGACAACAGAACAAATGTTGCCAATTATTGATAAAATGGATAAAGTCGGTTACCATGCTGTTGAGTGCTGGGGCGGAGCAACTTTTGATGCGTCGCTTCGTTTCCTCAAAGAAGACCCGTGGGAGAGACTCCGCAAATTGCGCGATGGATTTAAAAACACGAAATTGCAGATGCTTTTCCGTGGACAGAATATTCTGGGATATAATCACTATGCCGATGACGTAGTAGAATATTTTGTTCAGAAATCACTGTCAAATGGTATTGATATCATTCGTATCTTTGATTGTCTGAATGATATTCGCAATCTTGAGACGGCAGTAAAAGCCGCTAACAAGGAAAATGGACACGCACAGATTGCACTTTCTTATACATTGGGAGATGCTTATACACTGAAGTATTGGAAAGATATTGCAAAGAAAATAGAAGATATGGGGGCTAAATCTCTCTGTATTAAAGATATGGCAGGCCTTCTTACCCCGTATAAGGCAACCGAATTAGTAGAAGCGTTAAAAGAAGCGGTAGATATTCCGATTGATTTGCATACGCACTATACATCCGGCGTAGCGGCGATGACCTATATGAAAGCAGTAGAATCTGGCTGTGATATTATTGATACGGCAATGAGTCCGTTCGCACTTGGTACGAGCCAGCCGGCTACGGAAGTTATGGTCGAGACATTTAAGGGAACCCCTTACGACACCGGTCTGGATCAGAATCTTCTTTCGGAGATTGCCGAGTATTTCCGCCCACTGCGGGAAGAGGCGTTGGAGAGCGGTCTTATGAATACAAAAGTGCTCGGTGTAAATATCAATACGCTTCGTTATCAGGTGCCGGGTGGAATGCTTTCGAACCTTGTTTCCCAGTTAAAGGAGATGGGTCAGGAAGATAAATATGAACAGGTGCTTGAGGAAGTTCCGCGTGTGCGGAAAGATTTTGGGGAGCCGCCTTTAGTTACGCCGTCTTCTCAGATTGTCGGTACGCAGGCAGTACTTAACGTTGTGTCTGGTGAGCGGTATAAGATGGTGACAAAAGAATCCAAGAAACTTCTTTCTGGAGAATTTGGACAAACGGTTAAGCCTTTTGACAAGGAAGTTCAGAAGAAATGTATCGGTGATGTAAAACCGATTACGTGCCGTCCGGCAGATAAGATTGAGCCGCAGCTGGCAAAACTGGAAAGCGAGATGTCTCAGTGGAAAGAACAGGACGAGGATGTATTGTCCTATGCTCTCTTCCCACAGGTGGCAATTGATTTCTTTAAATATCGTGAGGCGCAGAAGACAAAGGTAGACGCCACATTAGCTGACAAGGAAAATCAGATTTATCCGGTTTAATGAAGATACCGACAGCCCTCGAGATAATATCGGGGGCTGTTTTCATCCTATAAGAAAGTGCGGCTTTTGCAGAGCCGGAAACATGAAGTGAAAAAGCGGTGGCAGAAATGGAAAAATTACGCGAAGTATTGGAACAAAATCTAAACGAAAACCTGCACCAAATAATTATCAGTAACCGTAGAAGCGATGAGGTGGCAAAGAAAGTAATACTCCGCCCTTTTGCGGAACGGGGCCAATTGATGTTCCAGTTTGCCGAGTATCGGAATAAGCAGGTATTTCATAAAAATTTGGAAAAAAGCGGTGCAATCGAACATATAATAGGGTTGTTGCAGCGATTTTATAAACAGCTTGAAATCATGACAGAAGAGAAAATGTATACGGCGTTGATAAGTAAGAAAGGGAAAGTGACAATAAAATCCCGCCGGAATGAAACAATAATAAAAACGGATTTGATGCATAACAGAAAAAAACGGTATATTTTGCCGGAGGGCGAAGTGATTCCCTTTCTAGTGGAGCTGGGCGTTCAGACAAAAGAGGGGAAAATTGTCGAAAAAAAGTATAAAAAATTTCGTCAAATGAACCGGTTTCTGGAATTTGTCAGGGATGTTTTGCCGGAATTGCCAAAAAACAAACAGATTACAATTGTAGACTTTGGGTGTGGCAAATCGTATCTTACCTTTGCCATGTATTACTATTTGAAGATTATGAATGGTTATTCTGTCCGCATGGTCGGGCTGGATTTAAAGAGGGATGTTATACAGCATTGTAATGAGTTGGCAGAGCATTTTGGATATACGGAGATGACTTTTCTGGAGGGGGATATCAACACATATGACGGTATGCAGGAAGTGGATATGGTCGTAACTCTTCATGCCTGTGATACGGCGACGGACTATGCTTTGAATAAAGCGGTGCGTTGGAATGCCAAAGTAATTTTGTCCGTTCCCTGTTGTCAACATGAGATAAATGGACAAATCAGCAGTAAACTTTTGCAGCCGGTGTTAAAGTATGGTATTATAAAAGAACGGGTGGCAGCTCTGTTTACGGATGCGTTGAGAGCTAATTTGTTAGAGCAGCAGGGATATTCGGTACAGATTTTGGAGTTTATTGATATGGAACATACGCCTAAAAATCTTCTCATACGTGCTGTCAAAAGGAAAACTCCCGTGTTGAAAGATGAAAGTTATGCAACTCTATGTGATGAGATGAAGCTTCATGGAACATTAGAACAGTTATTGGAACAAAAGGAGTAGTTGTTATGGAACAAAAACCACTGATTCTCGTTGTTGATTCTTCAAAACTTGCTCTTCGATACATGGAATCTATCTTGGTGGATACTTATGATGTGGCGCTGGTGGAACAGGGGGAAGATGCCTTGGACTTTTTGAAGTCCAAGTATCCGGATTTAATTTTAATGAATGCCAATGTTTCCGGTATGAATGGATTAGAAGTACTTTCTCACTTGCAAAAAGAAAAGGGTACAAAAGAGATACCGGTCATTTTGATGATGAGTGAGAGTGATACGGACAGCAAGTTAAAAGGACTTGAGGCGGGAGCAATGGATTTTGTACCGCTGCCTTTTGAGCCGGCTACTTTGTTAAATCGTATCAATTATATTGTAGAACTTACGATGTTGCGAAGACATCAGGAAATAGAAATAGAGAAACAAAGGGAGCAGATTAACCGTTTGGCGTTGCAGTCAATTCTTACTATTGCGCATACGGTAGATACAAAAGACCGTTATGCGGACAAACATTCGGTTCGAGTTGCTTTGTATTGTCGTGAAATCGCCAAAAGGCTGGGTTATGAAGAAAAAGAGATAGAGGATTTGTATTACATGGCGCTGCTTCATGATATTGGAAAAATTGCAGTCGAAGATTCTATTTTAAATAAAGCTTCTGATTTGACAGATGAGGAATACGAAGCAGTAAAAAAACATGCGGTAATTGGTGCGGAAATTTTGCAGAACACAAAGTTTATTCCGGGGGTAGTAGATGCGGTACGTTATCATCATGAGTGGTATGATGGTTCCGGCTACAGTGGAATAAAAGGAAAAGAAATTCCGGAGGCTGCGCGGATTATTGCCGTGGCAGGCGCCTATGAAGCGATGACAGCGGACCGCGCTTACCGGACACGACTGCCAAAGGACCGTGTTATGGAAGAACTTATATTAGGGCGGGGCACACAGTTTGATCCTGATATTGTGGACGTGTTTCTTGAACTGCTGGAAGAGGGGTTGTCAATTGATGAAAGCAGTGTCTATAATGAGATAAGTGAAGAGGGAGAGATTACGGAAGCGGGTGTCTTACTCCGTCAGGTGTTTACAGAGAGTGCGCAGGAGGCGCAGAATGAATTAGAAAAGGACTCCCTGACCGGATTTTTAAACCGCAAATACTTTGAAGAAAAAATTGATAACTATCTGTTGCAGCCGAAATCACGGGGAACATTTTTTATGATGGATTTGGACAATTTTAAGATGGTCAACGATACTTACGGACACGTGGCGGGCGATGAATTGATACAGATTTTTGCCGGTGTCGTTCGTGCTAACACAAGGGAAAACGATTTTGTGTGCCGCATTGGCGGCGATGAGTTTGCCGTGTTTTTCCCAGAGCTCGATAAAGATCATGTTATCAGCCAGAGAGCAGAAAATATCATCAAAATGTTTTCCGAGCGCAAAGAAGCAGCCGGATATGGGATATGTTCCGTTTCCATCGGAATCATGACAAAGTACAGCGGCAGCGGAGAGATGAATTGTGCGTTGTTATATGAGAATGCCGATAAGGCGATGTACTATGTCAAAAATAATGGCAAAGATGATTATCATGCCTATGCGTATATGGCAGAGGGCGCTCTGGAAGCGGAAAAGAGCATTAAGCAGATGGATTTGAAGAGCCTGATGCGGCAAATTGCCGAGCGCAAATACCGTCAGGGGGCCTATGCGGTAGAATACGACCGTTTTTCCCATATTTACCAATTTATTACACGCTATATTGAGAGAAATAAGCAGCACGTACAGATAATTTTAATTACTTTAAACATTCCCGACGGTTTAGTCCAGCCGCTTGTTCAGGTAGAAGATGCACTGATGCTTCTGGAGACGGCGATTATCCGTTCGCTGCGACGGGGGGACGTGACGACGCGCTTTAGTCCAACGCAGCAAATCGTCATTTTAATGGATACCAATAAGGAAAACGGCACGATGGTGGCCGACCGGATTCTTGACAAATATCGTTCGCTTAGCAGAAATTCTTCAATTCTTGCGGAGTATGATATTATGGAGGTACCCGTGAAGTCAAAAGAAAAATAAAAAGTCTATTTTTTCCTTTGGATTTTTGGTGAAACTGCCGATATATACTATAACAAAGCAGACATGGATGTCATAATGCAACTAGCCAAATGAGCCAAAGGAGGGGATCAAAGCAATTGTCACAAATCGTATTTATGGAGAGGCAACTGTTAAACCGGTTAGTAACATTGTAAAAGTAAATCGCTTCCGTGAGGAAGAAAGTAACCGAGGCGAAGCAAAACAGGGATTTTCCAGTTATCTGGACAGGGAGATGACGAAGAAGAAAGAACAAACGACATCTCCAAAACAGGAAAAACTCCGGTTGATGGGTGGACTTGTTCAATACGACCGAAATGCCAGAGAATTTTGTTACATTCTTTCGAGGGATGCCGATTACAAAGCGTAAGGAGGTTTTTAAGCTTGAAAAAACCAAAGAATAGCGGGTCTGCCTGCTACCACCTCTACGCCCTTTGCCGCGGATAATAACACGGTAAAGGGTGTTTTCTATTTATAATAAAGCTAAAGGTTAGCTTCAGAAGGAAAAACAGAAGCATACAATATCGGTTAAAGAAGTATCAACATGAAAAGAAAACGGGAACCTTACCCGAAAATCAAATAATTTCCCCTTGACAGGGAACACTGTTTTGCGATATAATACCGCCTGTAAAGAAAAAAACTTTACAGGCGGTGATTTTTTGGAAAAAGATAAGTCTTTGCGGGAGCCGGACGAACTTGTTGAACTCTCGAATCTTTATGATTTTTATGGGGCGTTGTTAAAGGAGAATCATCGTCGTATATTTGAAGATTATGTGTGGCACAATTATTCGCTGGCAGAGATTGCCGGAGAACAGCAGATGACGAGACAGGGCGTCTACGATATTGTGAGACGGTGCCGTACAAAGCTTCGCGGATACGAGGAAAAGTTACATCTTGTCGAGAAGTTTCAGGTGATGAAAGTAAAATTACAGCAGATGGAAGAGGTTGCCGGACGCGGTCGGGACGAGGTTTTATCAAAGGAGATTGCGGTCTTGGCAGAGGAAATTTATGATATTATCTGACTGAGTTTTTTCGGGATAGAAAGGGCGGTGCGGGGTCATGGCGTTTGATAGTCTGTCAGAAAAATTACAACATGTTTTCAAGGGTCTGCGCAGCAAAGGCAGACTATCCGAAGCGGATGTTAAGGCAGCGCTTCGCGAAGTTAAGATGGCGCTTTTGGAGGCGGATGTTAATTTCAAAGTAGTAAAGCAGTTTACGAAAGCGGTACAGGAAAGAGCGACGGGGGAAGACGTGCTCAACAGTTTGACGCCGGGGCAAACGGTCATTAAGTTTGTAAATGAAGAACTTGTCAAAATGATGGGCGAGACAGCGGTGGAACTCGAGCTGCTTTCCGGTAATGAAATTACGATAATTATGATGTGCGGTTTACAGGGAGCCGGTAAGACGACAACAACTGCAAAAATTGCGGGCAAGTTAAAGCAGAAAGGGAAAAAACCGCTGCTGGCTGCCTGTGATATTTATCGTCCGGCGGCGATAGAACAGTTACAGATTAACGGTGATAAGCAGGAAGTTCCGGTGTTCTCTATGGGAACCGGCCACAGTCCGGTAGACATCGCCAAGGCGGCGGTGGAGCATGCTGCCAAAAACGGCAACAATGTAGTAATCCTTGACACGGCCGGACGTCTTCATGTAGATGAAGAGATGATGGAAGAACTCGTGAAAATCAAAGATAATGTACGAGTGCACCAGACAATTCTTGTTGTAGATTCCATGACGGGTCAGGATGCCGTTAATGTGGCGACGACGTTTAACGAGAAATTAAAGATAGATGGTATCGTACTTACGAAGTTAGATAGTGATACGAGAGGCGGCGCCGCGCTTTCCATCCGTGCGGTGACAGGATGTCCGATATACTATGTCGGTATGGGGGAAAAATTATCAGATTTGGAGCAGTTTTATCCCGACCGTATGGCGTCCCGTATTCTTGGTATGGGCGACGTGCTTTCACTGATTGAAAAAGCGGAAGCCGAGATGGACGAGGAAAAGGCCGCCAAAATGGCGAAAAAGATTAAGAAAGCCGAGTTTGATTTTAACGACTTCCTTGAGCAGATGCAGCAGATGAAAAAAATGGGTGGTCTGTCCAGCATTCTTAGTATGCTGCCGGGGATGGGCCTGCCGTCGGATTTAGAGGTTGATGACGATGCGCTCAAGGGAACTGAGGCTATTATCTATTCCATGACGCTGGAAGAGCGGACAAATCCGAATATTATTAATCCCTCCCGCAAGCGGCGCATTGCAGCGGGAGCCGGCGTTGACATTAGTGAAGTAAACCGGCTAGTCAAGCAGTTTGAGCAGAGCCGCAAGATGATGAAACAGATGTCGGGCATGATGTCCGGCAAGGGACGCCGAAAAGGTGGTTTCGGAGGTTTCAAATTCCCGTTCGGCGGTATGTAGACATTCCGGAAGAATACCAATTCATATTCTTCTTTGGATATATATTTCAGTATGAAGATAAGGAGGTGAGAGACGTGGCAGTAAAGATTAGATTAAAGAGATTAGGTCAGAAGAAGTCACCATTTTATAGAATCGTAGTTGCTGATGAAAGGTCTCCGCGAGATGGAAAAAATATCGCTGAGATTGGTACTTATGACCCAAATCAGGAGCCGAGTGTAGTAAAAGTAGATGAGGAAGCAGCTAAAAAATGGTTGCAGAATGGTGCTCAGCCTACGGATGTTGTCGCACGTTTATTTAAACAGGCAGGTATTGAGAAATAGGAGGGCCGGTAATGAAAGAATTAGTAGAAGTTATTGCCAGTGCATTAGTGGACAGTCAGGATGAAGTTGTTGTCACCGAAGCGGAAGACGATAGTCAGATTGTTCTCAATCTTACGGTCGCACCTGCCGATATGGGTAAAGTGATTGGAAAGCAGGGGCGGATTGCCAAGGCAATTCGTACCGTAGTTCGTGCTGCAGGCTCCAAAAGTGACAAAAAGATTATGGTAGACATTCAGTAAGAATGAAAAACGGCAGAGATGCCGCAAATAGTCCCCTGTAAGCATAGCTTGCGGGGGATTGTTAGTTTGACAGAGAGGGGAAAAATATGGAAGATATGCTTCGTATTGGAGTGGTAACAAAACCGCACGGTATCCGTGGAGAGGTAAAAGTATATCCGACGACGGATGATGTAAAGCGATTTGATAAGACGGATGAAGTTATTTTGGTGGCAAAAGGAGAAAATTTGACGTTGCATGTGGAACATGCAAAGTATTTTAAAAATATGGTAATTTTAAAATTTCGGGAATTTGATAATATCAATGAAGTGGAGCAATTCCGCCAATGCGATATTATGGTTACACGAGAAAACGCCTTGCCGCTGAAAGAGGGGCAGTTCTATTTCTGCGATGTCATTGGCGCAAAGGTGCTTGATGAAGATGGATTGGAAATAGGAATTGTCAAAGATGTAATTGAGACAGGCGCCAATAATGTTTTTTCCATAGAAACTGGAGAGGGAAAAGAACTGCTGTTTCCAATCATTCCGGATTGTATTAAAAAAGTGGATACAAAAGAGGGTGTCGTAATTGCCCATGTGATGAAAGGATTGATGGATTAGTGTAAAAAATAAGCTCGATAGATTATTTTTTACAAAGCGAACAAAGTTCGCTATGGCTATTTGTGCTGGAGCGTCACAAATAAGCCTTGATGGCAGATGAGAAATCGCCTGCGCGAATTTCTCATCGCCCCGTCGCATACGCTCCGGAATGGAGATTAAAATGAATTATTATGTTATGACTTTATTTCCAGAAATGATTGAATCCTGTATGAATACGAGTATTCTGGGGCGCGCTATTGAGGCGGGACATATTAAGCTGCAAGTGTGCAACATACGGGATTATACACTGGATAAGCATAAAAAGGTGGATGATTATCCGTATGGCGGAGGCGCCGGTATGGTGATGGAAGCAGAGCCGGTGTACCGCTGTTTTGAGAGTATCTGCAGTGAACTGGGAGAGCGGCCGCGGGTTGTCTATCTCACTCCGCAGGGAGAAGTGTTCCGTCAAGAAATGGCGAGGGAGTATTCGGGAGAAAAGAGTATTCTCTTTTTGTGCGGACACTATGAGGGAATCGACGAGCGGGTACTCGAAGAGATTGTGACGGATTATGTATCGATTGGTGACTATGTACTGACAGGGGGCGAATTGCCTGCGCTGGTGATGATGGATGCGATTGCACGTATGGTGTCCGGCGTTCTCAACAATGACGTCTCGGCACAGACAGACAGTTTTTCCGACGGATTACTCGAATACCCGCAATATACGCGTCCCGTTGAATTTATGGGACGGAGCGTGCCGGAGGTGCTGTTGAGCGGCCACCATGAAAAAATAAATAATTGGAGGCAGGAGCAATCGGAGATGAGAACAAGAGAGAGACGTCCGGATTTGTATGAGAAATGGAAGACGGAAAACTTAAGCTAAAACCTTGCTTTTTGGACGCTAAAACGGTATAATAAAAAAAGAGTTATTGCGTTAAAAAACGAGGAGGGCATGAAATGAGTCGGTTTGCAAGATGCGAAAGAGACACCAGAGAGACGGAAATTGTTGTTGAACTGGATTTGGATGGTTCTGGACAATACGATATCCGTACGGGAATTGGTTTTTTTGACCATATGCTGGAGGGATTTGCCAGACACGGCTTGTTTGATATGGCTGTTTCCGTAGAGGGAGATATTCATGTGGATGCCCATCATACCGTAGAGGATACCGGAATTGTACTCGGACAGACATTTTTGGAAGCGCTGGGAGGCAAAGAGGGGATTTGCCGGTTCGGCAGCTTTGTATTACCGATGGATGACGCACTGGTGATGGCGTCTCTCGATTTATCGGGGAGAACGTATTTCGCCTATGACGCTGCGCTGCAGGCAGAGCGTCTGGGGACGATGGAGACGGAGACGGTGAAAGAATTTTTTGCCGGACTTGCCAGCGGGGCGCAGATGAATTTACATATCCGCCAACTGGCCGGAGAAAATACGCACCATGTCGTGGAGGCGATGTTTAAGGCAGTTGCCAAATCAATGGATATGGCGTCACGGGTAGATGAAAGGATTCAGGGCGTGCTTTCAACAAAAGGCATTTTATAACAGAAGAGGGGGCGATGGTGGTGGTCTACAAAAAACTGATTCCATTTATCAATGGAGAAAATGAATTGTCAGCCAATATTATAACTATGGCGGAAGATTATTGTTTTGCGGGAGCGGATGAATTGTTTCTATATAATTATTCCAAAATAGAACAAGAGAGGCAGGAGTTTCTTGACACATTAAAGCAGATAGAGAATAAGATAGATATTCCGTTTTTTGTCGGGATGTATGTCGGAAAGTTTGAAGATGTAAAAAAAGCTTTTTATACAGGGGCTGACCGTGTAGTAATCAAATATGATATCTGCCCCGACACGGCTATTGTTAAAGAGGCGGTAGGGCGATTTGGCGGCGATAAGATATTAATAGAAGTCGGAGACGATGTTTCTTACGAAAAGATTTCGTTCTCGGCAGACACGCTTCTTGTCAAGCATGTGACGGCGGGAGAACTGCTCGCCAAAAAGTTGGAAGCCTGTGGCAAGAACATCATAATAAGAGATAGTCTCCTGCGCAACGATTTGGAAGATTTGTATAAACTTCCCGGTGTATCAGGCGTGGCTACCAATTATTTTGAGAGAAAAGATTTGTACAAAGTAAAGCGCAACATGAAGCAGGCAGGGATTTGCATGAACACGTTTGAGACGGCGATACCTTTCTCGGAATTTAAAGCCGATGAGAAAGGATTGGTTCCTTGTATCGTTCAGGATTACCGGACAGGCCAAGTTCTGATGATGGCATATATGAATGAAGAATCATACCGTCTGACTTGTGAGACCGGAAAGATGACCTACTACAGCCGCAGCCGGCAGGAACTATGGTGTAAGGGGGATACGTCGGGACATTATCAGTATGTAAAAGAGCTGTGTCTGGATTGTGACAGAGATACTATTTTGGCAAAGGTACATCAGGTTGGCGCTGCCTGTCATACGGGTAAGTACAGTTGTTTCTTTCAGGAATTGGCGAAGAAAGAATATATAGATACGAACCCGCTCACAATCCTGCAGGAAGATTTTGAGACGATATTACATCGTAAAAACAATCCGAAAGAGGGTTCTTACACGAACTATTTGTTCAGCAAAGGAATTGACAAAATATTAAAAAAATGCGGAGAGGAAGCGGCGGAGATTATAATTGCCGCCAAAAATCCTGACGCGGAAGAATTAAAATACGAAATTGCGGATTTTCTATATCATTTAATGGTACTGATGGCCGAATGCGGTTTGTCGTGGGATGAGGTAGTAAAAGAACTGGCCAACAGAAGATAGAAAATTTATATATTTAAAATCGGCAGGCCGATTCAAGAAAGGAGGATATGTGTAATGGCCATTTGGAGTGAAATCGTGTATTATGTAGGAAGATTGGTGCTTTTTGCGGCAGTAGCGGCGATGGGAATTGCCTTGGGCATTCGCTTTCGCAAAAAGAAAAATAAGAAAGAAGCAGTGGAGACTTCTGAAAATTAAGGTGATGGAAAATGATTGGAAGAAAGAGAAAGCGACTGGGTGATTTGCTGGTTGATGCCGGCGTGGTTACAAAGGAACAACTCGGAGAAGCGCTGAAGAAACAGCGTGAACTGGGACTGCGTTTAGGGCAGACGTTAATTGAATTAAAGTTTACCAATGAAAATGAAATTGCAGAAGCACTACATCAGCAGATGGGGTTCCCGATTGCGCGGATTCGCGAGGCGAAACTGGCACCGGAAGTAATTGCCCTGTTACCGGAATCCATTGTGCGCAAGCATAATGTGCTGCCAGTTGAGTTAGATGAGGATAATCCGAATATATTACGCGTGGCGATGTCTGACCCGTTGGATATTCTGGCGATGGACGACCTTGGCATTGTCACAAATATGCAGATAGAGGCTATGGTTGCGACACCGTCGGACGTTCACTTCGGGATTGAGCGATACTATGGTAACGAGCAGGTAGCGAAGATGGCCGAGACATATTCGAAAGAGCGGCGGGAGCAGCAGAGCGCAAGGGAAAAGCAGGAGGAGACAAACGAAGAGGTAGACAACGCACCGATTGTACTGCTGGTAAACAAAATTATTGAGCAGGCAGTCAATGAGCGTGCCAGTGATATTCATATTGAAGCTCTCGAGAACAGCGTTCGGGTACGTTTCCGTATTGACGGCGTCATGCAGGAAATGATGCGTTATGAAAAGGAACTCCTCAATGCGATTATTGCCCGCATAAAGATTATCAGCGGTATGAATATCGCAGAAAAACGCGCGCCGCAGGATGGCCGTATGACACAGCGGTTTAACCGCGTCGAATACGATATCCGTGTATCCAGTCTGCCTACCGTTTTTGGTGAAAAAGTAGTTATGCGTCTGGCTTCGAAGTCGGCGCTGACAAGAGACAAAAGTGAACTTGGTTTTCCAGAATTAGAGTTAAAACGATTTGACGAGCTGGTTCACAAGCCGCATGGTATTATTCTTGTAACCGGTCCGACCGGAAGTGGAAAATCTACGACGCTGTATACGGTATTGAGTGAATTGAATTCAGGAAGTGTGAATATAGTTACAGTAGAGGACCCGGTCGAAGCGGATGTCGATGGTATCAATCAGGTACAGGTAAATGAAAAAGCGGGGCTTACTTTTGCCTCTGCCCTGCGCTCCATTCTTCGTCAGGACCCCGATATTATTATGATTGGAGAGATACGCGATGAGGAGACGGCAGGCATAGCGGTAAAAGCGGCTATTACCGGACATTTAGTTGTCAGTACGCTACATACAAACAGTGCGGCGAGTACCGTAACCCGTTTAGAAGATATGGGGGTAGAGCCTTATTTGATTGCCGATTCTACCGAAGGTATTATCGCACAGCGACTTGTGCGACGGTTGTGTCCAAAATGCAAGAGGAAGCATAATCTGACGGAAGAAGATAAGAAAAGACTGCACCTGCGTGGTGACGCGGCTCCCGTCGTCTACGAGCCGAACGGACAGGGATGTGCATTTTGTAATGGCACCGGATACCGTGGACGAATTGGCGTTTACGAGATTATGACGATATCCAAGGAGATACGAAAAGTGATTACAGCCGGTGGGGGAGCGGATGAGATACAGAAGACAGCGCTTTCAGAAGGGATGACAACACTTCGGCTCGGAGCGGCCAAGCTGGTATTGAAAGGTGTTACTTCCATCTCCGAGGTAGAGCGAATTGCAGCAGAGTAAACGTAGAGGAGCAGGAATATGACGATTAATGAATTGCTGACGAAAGCACGAAAGCTGGGGGCGTCCGATATCCATGTAACGGTAGGAATACCGGTGAAATGCCGTGTAAACGGGGAATTAGTCAATCTGACGGAGGAAAAAATTCTTCCGGCCGATTCGAAGACTTTGGTCGAACAGATGATTCCGGGACGTCTGGTGGAACGCTTTAATAAAGAGGGCGAGGTTGATTTTTCTTATGCCATCAAAGGAGTCGGGCGGTTTCGTGTCAATATATTTAAACAGCGCGGTACCATGGCGTTTGTTATCCGTCTCGTAAATACGGCAATACCGTCTCCGGAGGCGTTGGGACTGCCACAGTCGGTATTAGAGCTGGTATTGAAAAAGCGCGGACTGATTTTAGTAACCGGGCCGACCGGAAGCGGAAAATCCACGACGCTTGCTTCCTTGATTAATATTATTAACCAGACGCAGAATAAGCATATTATTACGTTGGAAGACCCTATCGAATATTTACATACGCATGCCAGTTCAATTGTCAACCAGAGAGAGGTTGGCATTGATACACAGTCCTATGCCGGAGCGTTACGTGCTGCTCTGCGTGAAGATCCGGATATTATACTCGTTGGAGAGATGCGTGATTTGGATACGATTGCAACGGCTGTTACGGCAGCCGAGACCGGACATCTGGTACTCTCGACGTTGCATACAATTGGTGCGGTGCCGACGATTGAAAGAATTATCGACGTCTTCCCGACGCATCAGCAGGCGCAAATCCGTTTGCAGCTTGCCACTTTACTGGAAGCAATTATTTCACAGCAGTTGTTACCTACTGCTGATAAAAAAGGACGAGTTGCGGCGTTTGAAATTATGTATGCCAACAGCGCCGTGCGCAATCTGATTCGGGAGGCAAAGCCTCATCAGATACCGTCTATTATACAGACCAATAAACAAAGCGGCATGCAGACGATGGATGACGCTCTGTTTGATTTGTTTCATTCTCATCGGATTACGGCGGAAGATGCCCTTGTTTACGCACAGGATAAAGGAAATCTTGCCAAGAGGATTCCGTCTGCATCGAATGGCGCGGCAGAAGACCTTTCGTGGCTGGACGGCGGTTTTGAGACGGGAACTTTTTAATTTGTAATACAATGTTGCATCGTGAGAAGGAGGAAATGATTTGGCGAGATACAAATATACAATCACGGATAAGTATGGGAAAGAAAAGAAAGGTATATTAGAGGCCATGAGCGAGGAAGCGGCTGTGCAGAGACTAAAAAGCGATGGCAGCGTTGTTCTTGATATCCGCAAAGGAACAGATTTGGCCAATGCCAGTTGGAATATTACGATTGGTAATCCGGTAAAGAAAAAAGATATTACTATTTTCTGCAAGCAGTTTTACAGTATTCTGACGGCGGGCGTTACCGTTATTGATGGGTTGCGCATGGTACAGGACCAAACAGAAAACAAATATCTGCGCACAGCGTTGATGAATGTACAAGTGTCGGTGGAAAAAGGCGACAGCCTCGCAGAAGCGATGGAAGAAGAGAACAAGATATTTCCGTCGCTGCTTATTCATATGGTCGCTGCCGGTGAGGCGACCGGTAATCTGGAAATTGCTTTCAGTCGTATCTGCGACCAGTTTGATAAGGATATGAAACTGACATCCATGATAAAATCGGCGATGATTTATCCGATTGTTGTCTTAGTAGTGGCAGTCGGCGTCGTTATTGTTTTGATGACAACGGTTGTGCCGAATTTTGAGGAAACGTTTGAACAGATGGGAGAAGAACTGCCGTTTTTGACGAAGGCGGTTATTGCGGTCAGTAATTTTATGGTGAATCATATCGTACTAATTATTGCCTCTCTTATTTTCCTCATAATTTTTATCTCGTTCGGAAGAAAAACTGAGCCAGGCAAACAGTTTACCAGCCGTGTTGCTCTGCGTATACCGATGTTTCGTAACTTCTCCGTAAAAAATGCCGCCGCTAAATTTTCGATGACGATGTCGACGCTCATTGTGTCCGGTGTCCCTCTTGTAGAGGCGCTTGAAATCGTAGGAAATGTAATTGAGAACCGTGTTATGCGAGACGCTATAAAAGGATGTCGGGAAGAAGTTATGCAGGGTATTCCGATGTCGGAGCCGCTCGAGGCGTCGAAAGTATTTCCGCCGATGGTAACTCACATGGTGAGGATTGGGGAAGAAACCGGTACGACAGAACAAATGCTGGATAAAGTTGCGGAATACTATGAATCCGAAGTGGAAGAGGCGACAAAGCGTCTTACATCAGCGATGGAACCGCTGATTATCGTAGTGCTCGCCGTTGTTGTCGGAGGCGTTGTCGGAGCGATTATGATGCCGATGCTCTCTATTTACCAGAATGTCGGAAACGCATAATGAGTCAAAAAATGGAAAAAACAGGAAAAACAAGGGCATAAGTACCAAAAGTTACTTGAAAATTTATTAGTTTTTGTGTATAATGTAATAAAGTTATTTTTATTCCGGACGATGATAAGAGGAGGTACCACTTGGGAGTCGTCTGTGATATAAAGATAAAAGTTGGTCTATAGGGCCGGGAAACCTGCTTAGCAGGAAATATTAAAAAAAGGAGACATGAATATGAAAAAGAAAATCCAAAAGTATCTTAGTGGAGAGAGAGAAGGCTTCTCTCTTATCGAGTTGATTATTGTCATCGCTATTATGGCAATCCTCATCGGCGTTATCGCTCTGGTAGTGCTTCCGTATCTGGAGAGCGCTAGAGAGAACCGTGACCGTCAGACATTGTCTGAGGTTTCCAATGCGTTCAAATCTGCGATGGCAGATGACAAAGTAGCAAAAGCTGTTGGAACATTTGGCTGGACGAAACCTTCTACAAAAGCAGATTTGCTGAAGAAGATGGAATCCTACATGGATGGTACGGTAGCAGATGCAAAAGCAAAACTGGCTTCCGATGCATGTAAATCAGGTGATTTCTATGTAATGGCACAGCAGGATGCAAGCGGTAAATGGACGCTGAAAGCATGTATTTCTGATGATGGTACTGATCCATGCAAAGATTCAAATGATACTGCTTACGAGCAGTAATAGCATTCTGAAGTAAAGATTTTTAAGGGAGAACCCGCTATGGCAATGGAAAACTTCATTCTCTACATAATCGTGTTTTTGTATGGTACCATCTTGGGAAGTTTTCTTAATGTATGTATCTATCGCTTACCGAAAAAAGAGAATATTGTCACGGTGGGTTCTCATTGTATGAACTGCAGCCATAAACTAAAATGGTACGATTTGTTTCCGCTCTTCAGTTGGATTTTTCTGCGGGGCCGCTGTCGGTATTGCAAAGCTCCGGTCTCAAAACAGTATCCAATCGTTGAGTTTCTGAACGGCACCTTTTATTGTCTTGTTTTTGCCGTGTGCGGCTGGAATTGGGATAGTGTTTTGTGGTGTCTGATGATATCTGCGCTGCTTGTCATTGCCCTCGTTGATTACCGAACATTGCAGATACCAGGGCAGGCGGATGCTTTTATTGCCATATTAGGTGTTATTCATCTATTTTTGCATTTACAGCAGTGGTTGTATTATGTTGTTGGTTTTATTGCTACAGGCGCTTTTTTATTACTGATTGCCGTTGTTTTTAAAAAGGCGACGGGAAAGAGCGGTTTGGGATATGGCGATATTGAATTAATGGCATGTTCCGGCCTCTGTATTGGCCCTGTTCATAGTCTGTTGGCGCTTGTTGTTGCATCAGTACTTGCCTCCTTTGTTGAGGGAGTGCGGGTTATAATTACAAAGAAAAATGATAAATTTGCTCTGGGGCCTTATCTCGCTATCGGTATCACCGTGGCAGTGTTGTTTGGCGACTCCGTTTTTCGTTTTTACTTTCGTATGTTATAGATAAACTTTATTCTTTTCAGAGCCTTTTTTCAATAAAGAGGGTTGTGAAAATCATAAAGAGGGAATTTTGTAGGAGGAATTTTGGATGGCAAAGAAGATAATTGTTGTGCGCGTGGGGGAACAAGAAACCCAAATCGTACATATCGAGCATGGCAGTTCCAATCCGACGGTGTATGGATGCGTGAGATTTTCAACACCAGAAAAGGCGGTACAGGATGGAATGATTGTGGATATGGCAGAACTGGCAGTTCATATTCACAAGGCATGTATTGACAAAGGAGTGCGGACAAAAGAGGCAATTTTTACTATTGCCTCTGGCAAGATAGCCAGTCGTGAAGTGAGTATTCCGGTTGTCAACAAAACAAAAATAGAACCGCTTGTCATGGCAAAGATACCGGATTTATTTCCGATTGATGCGGAGAAATATGTATTTTCTTATGTGACACAGGGGAAACCGAGAGAGGACGAAGAGGGAAATAAAATTCAGGATGTGATGGTTTTTGCCGCACCGTCAGAGTTAATTGATTCTTATTATAAGCTGGCAGATGCGGCGGGTCTGCATATTTTATCGCTGGAGGCCGACGGCAACGCGATTTTCCAAATTATGAAGCGGCAGGCTAAAAGTAAGGTGTCCATGTCCGTGCAGATGAATCTTTCTTCTACTCTTGTAAACATAATCAGTGACAATCGTCTTTTATTACAGCGTGTCGTTCCGTATGGTATTAATGTGTTTACGGAAGTGATGACGCAGGAGCCAGTATTTCAGACACCTACGGAGAACGAGGCCTATACTTTGCTGAAAAGAAACCGCCTGCTTATGCATAATCTGAATGCCGAAAATCCGCACAACGATCCCTCTCTGGAGAAACGAATTGAAGTAACGGATAACGCTCAGTTCTTGTTGGGGAACATTATCCGCGTGATTGAGTATTATAATACAAAGTACAAGGACCAGCCGATTGAGGAGATTATCTGTGTGGGAAAAGGCTGTGCTATTGCCGGTATTCACGAATTGATGTCGAATGAACTGGGGCTTCCTACTTTTACACCAAAGGAAATTGACGGCATACGATTTAACCGCAGCGTAAATGTAAATGCCTATATTCTTCAATATATCAACTGTTTTGGTGCTGTATTCGAACCGGTGAACTTTATTTCCCGTGAGATTTCGCAGCGGGCAAAGAAAAAGGGGTCTTTGACCGGAGCAGTTCTGGTTTTTGCTGGCTGCCTGTTGTTGAGCTTGGTTGTCTGTGGTTTTTCGATTATGCAGCTTTTTATGACAAAAGATGAAAATGAAAGATTGAGCAGCCGAGTGGCGGCGATGAGTCCGATACAGGATGAGTTTGACAGTCTGATGGCGATTGAAAACAACCGTTCCCTCATCAGTCTTGTAAACGGACGCACAGAGACGAATAATAACAAATTCCATGATTTGCTGAATGAGATAGAGGGTTATGTGCCAAAGACATTTAAAATACAAGATGTGACGAGTGATGAACAGCATGTAACGATTAATGCTATCAGCACAGATAAGATGCTTTCTTTTTCTGCTCTGATAATGCAGATGAATAAAATAGAAAGCATAACGAATGTCAAGGTGGATTCGATTACGCTGAAAAAAGAAGAAATGACAAAACAGAGGCAGTATACTTATATTCTCTCGTTTGATTATAAGCTTTTGTTGCCAGTACAGAAAGAAGGTGGGCAGCAATGAGAAAAGGTTTGACTACGAAACAGAAGCGTCTGATATTGATTTTGGCGGGAATACTCATTTTATTGCTTTCATTCTTTTTGATTTTTCAAAAAAATATGGAAACCATACAAAAACTGCAGACGAAGAATGTTGAATTGAGCGGACAGGTTGATTTTCTGAGTAACTTGCAGATTCGTGTCAATGAGATGAAGAAGACGACAGAAAAGAAACAGCAGGAGATTGAAAATTATGCGAAAGAGTATCCGTGCAAGATTACGCAGCAGCATATAATCAGCAATCTGTATGATATGCAGGTGGCAAGCGGGTTGGAGCTGCGTGTTGTAAAACCGGGAACGGAGCAGGTTTTCTTCCAGAAAGGGCAGTTAATAGCGCTTTCAAGTGAAAATGGTGGAGAGAATACGGAAGCACAGAAAGACTCGAAAAAAAGTGCGGTGGAGTTGGAGCCGGAGAAGAAAGTTCCGGTCAATCAGATGATCGGCAAAGTTTTTTCGTATGAGATAGAGATATCCGGTACCCGCAAACAGATTTTGCAGGCGTTTGACTGGATTACGAATCATAAGGAGCGTATGTCGTTAAATAAAATCAGTTTATCGTTTGATTCGAGTAACGGTAAGCTGACAGGGGCGATTAATATGAATTTCTATTGCCTAAATGGAAATGGGGTTCCATATGAAGAACCGGATATTTCCGGTATTGTTCTGGGCAATAAAGATGTATTCGGAACGTTTAAAAAGAAATAAAAGCGGTAAAAGGAAAGAAGGTGAGGACATGAAAAGAAAAGCCGATGGTTTTTCGTTAGTAGAGGTTATCATAGCGGTTGCCATACTGGCGGTTGCTGTCATGTTCTTGCTTTCTTATTTTTCAGGGGCGAACCGCTATGCCAATTGGGGTAAAAAGACACAAAAGGCGGATATGGCCGCGCAGTCGGTCGTAGAAGAGCTGGCTTCCTGTACGACGATGGAGCAGGTTGAGAACATGGTGACGGCCTCCGGCGGTTCTTGGAACACAGTTTCCGGCAGTTCATGGGAAGTGATAGCGACACCGGACCCGTCAGGCGACAATGCTTATTACCTGACCAGAGATGTATCGGCAGATGATACGAACTATAAAGCGAAGGTGAAATTAGATTTTGCGCCGTATGAAGCAACGCCTCCGCCGGCAATTACCGGACAGGCTGCCAAGTTTAACCTCTATGAAGTTCCGCAGTTAGAAGATGTGTATTCGAAAAATTCGGTTGTTCTGGAAGAAACCGACCAGACGGCATCTGCGACAGGGGAACTTGTATATCAGGTGTATCAGGACGATAGAAGCATTTCTAAGAGTACGATAGAAAATGCTTTGAAACGGACGATGCATATTCATATCCTGCCTTATCCAGATGCTTCTGGAGGGAACAGCCTCTATCTCATAAAAGGATATTATGAGTATCGGTTTGAGAATGCAGGCAAGACATATAAGAGTGAAATGCCGATTAAGGATGTTAAAATCGAAAGAGACAATTTACAAAAAATATATTTGTTTTACCGTCCGGTGAATGCGCTTTTAGAAAACGATATTTTAGATATTTCAGTGGACAGTAGTATGCCGGCCGGATTTAATTTGACAGATTATGCGTTTTATCCGATTCTCCAAAAAGATTCCGTGAACCCGCCGTCGAATTATCAGTTGACGGTGGATACATCGGGGGGGACGGTGACTTCCGCTGAATTACTTAAAAAAGT